>JAYWHV010000067.1:0-18729 GCA_043777615.1 Burkholderiales bacterium
GGCGTAGTCTTGATGCCATGATCATGCAGTCGCTCGAGCATTTTGCGACCGATGCCGACAAAATGATTGAGCTTCAAATTCATCAACGCGTTCGGCAAATCGGCGAGTTCGATCACGACCAAACCGTCCGGCTTCACCATGTCACTCGCGGTTTTGGCGAGGAAGGGGTTCGGCGCGATGCCGATAGAGGAGGTGATGCATTCGCCCAGCTGATTTTGAAGTCGGTACTTGATTTCGAGTGCGAGTTTTTCGGCGGCTGGACGCGGCTGATCGCGCCCCGTCAGCGCGATCCACATTTCATCGATGGAATTGACCGACGCAATCGGCGCGACCGATTCGACCACCACTTTCGCGCGCTGATGAAACTCCACGTAAACGGCGGGCCGGGATTCGACGAATATGATTTCCGGGCACAAACGTCTGGCATCGGCCACGTTGGTGAGCGTTTTGACGCCAAAGCGCTTCGCCTCAACGCTCGCGGCAATCGCGCACGTCGTGTCCGCAATCATCGGCACCACGGCCACCGGACGCCCGCGCAGCTCGGGGCGCAACTGTTGCTCGACCGAGGCAAAGTAGCTGTTAAAGTCAACGTAGAGAGCGCGAAGCATACCTTGATTTTACTGTATGAATACGCAGTTTTTGCATGTGGTCGTTCGTGTGAGGAATTGCGCGATTTTCAGTTCGTTTTGGTATTCAGCTTTCTGTGGAAACGACGTCTGAATTGGGGCTACATGCCTAAAGCGCTAAAACTCGACTTTATGCATAAAGCCTGCTCTAGCCCAAATAGAATCGACGTTCCAGCCGTTAGCTGTATGCTTGAAGCATGAAAGCGTTGCAGATTTTCGCCGGGCCGCGTGCCCTCGCTCGTATTCGCGAGCGAGGACTTTCACCGTCCGACATTCGTGCGATTCCGGCGGCTGCGGGCGGGCCCAAGGGCTTGACCTTGTTGACGCTGGATCGCTTCCTTTTCGGCGAATGGTTGCCGCAATCTGCGCAGCCAGTGGACTTGATCGGCGCATCGATTGGCGCGTGGCGCATGGCCGCTGCGATGCTCAACGACCCCGTTTCCGCGATCGCATCGCTTGAACATGCCTACATCCGGCAGGACTTCGACGTGCCGCCGGGGCGTAAGTCGCCGACCCGTGAGCATGTCAGCGAGCGCTTCGCCGAAGGCATTCAGGCAATGTTTGGACAACGTGTCGACGAGGTGCTCTCGCACTCGCGCTACCGCCTGCATGTGCTCACTTCGCGTGGTCGCCATATTCTTAATCGCGATCACGCGCTGCGAACGCCGCTCGGTTATGCGGGCGCTTTTCTGAGCAATGTCGCGTCGCGCAAAGCCATGGGCGCGTGGCTCGAACGGGCGGTGTTTTCATCGCACATCTCGCCGTTGCCGTTTGCTGCCAACGACTTTCGAACGCGGCGTTATGCGCTCTCCGACGTCAACTTCGCTTCGGTGGTGCAAGCTTCGTGTTCAATTCCGTTTGTACTCAATGCGGTGCACGACATTCCCGGTGCGGCGCGCGGGGCGTATTGGGACGGTGGCATCACCGACTATCACCTGCATCTGGATTACCGAAGCGCCGCGCAGGAGGCGAACGGCAGTGACACCGCACTCGTACTCTACCCCCATTTTCAGCGCGCAGTCGTACCCGGCTGGCTTGACAAGTCGCTCAAGTGGCGGCGTCGCTCGACGCACTTTCTCGATGACGTGATCGTGCTCGCGCCGCGCCCCGATTGGGTCGCGACGCTGCCCAATCACAAGCTGCCCGATCGGACAGATTTCGTTCGCTACGGGCGCGATTTGCCGGCGCGAGTGGCAGCGTGGCAAACAGCAGTGGCTGAGAGCGAGCAGCTGCGCGATGAGTTTGCGAATTGGGTGAGTTCCGGCGCCGATATCGGGGCCGTCGCCGCGCTATAGCTCCAGGGGGTGAGCGTTCGTGGGGAAATCTGCGCCCATGGGAGAATCAATCAGCAAGTTTTTACGACCCATCCGCCTATGACCGACTCCATCGCCAGCCCTCGCAAACGTGTTTCATTGGTCATCCCGATGTTCAACGAAGGCGATGCAATTGACGTGTTGTTCGCGCGCCTTGATGCGGTGTTGCCAACGCTCGCTGCCTACGACTTCGAGATCGTGTGCGTCAACGACGGCAGCACTGACCCAACGCTTGCCGTGCTCGTGCAAGCGAGCGCAAAACGCGAGAATTTGGTCGCGGTCGATCTCAGCCGCAATTTCGGCAAGGAGGCGGCACTGTCGGCGGGCTTGTTCGTCGCCACCGGCGATGCCGTGATCCCTATGGACGCCGATCTGCAGGATCCGCCCGAGGCGATCCGGGACTTGCTTGCGAAATGGGAGGAAGGCTTTGAGGTCGTGCTCGCCCGTCGCTCTGATCGCTCGTCTGACTCTTTGGCCAAGCGCTTCACGGCGCAGTCGTTCTACCGGATTCACAACGCCGTTGCCGACGTAGAAATTCCCGCCGATGTGGGCGATTTTCGCTTGATGGACCGCGTTGTGATCGAAGCGCTAAACGCGTTGCCCGAGGGTAGGCGATTCATGAAGGGCCTGTTTGCCTGGGTCGGTTTCAAAACCACGACGATCGACTACCGCCGTGATGCGCGCGCGGCTGGGACGTCAAAGTTCAATGCGTGGAAGCTGTGGAATTTTGCGCTGGAAGGCATCTTCAGTTTCTCGATTTCGCCACTGAAAATCTGGACGTATCTCGGCTCTTTCGTCGCCCTCGCGGCGGTCGGATGGGGCAGCTGGATCGCAGTGCGCACCATCGTCTGGGGCGTGGATATTCCAGGTTACGCGTCGGTTTTGGTGGGAGTGCTCCTGCTCGGCGGACTACAACTAATCGGCATCGGCATGATCGGCGAATATCTTGGCCGGGCGTTTCTGGAAAGCAAGCGGCGACCGGCTTATTTGATTCGGAAAATTGTGCGACCAGCACCGAAACCAGTTATATCGGAACGACCGGCACCAATAACCTACGAGTCCCGCATCAACACTGAGTTGACGAACTTCAAACACGACGAAATCGTGCATGATCTGCCTGCCATATTCCATTATTGGTCGAACACATATCTTCGTCCGAAAATTGAAGCGTTCGGCTTCTCGCATCCCGATGATTTCTTTGTCAAGCAGCTGATCAAATGCATGGCGCGCGACGGGACACGCAGCCGCTTTGTCAGCATTGGAGCTGGCAATTGCGACACTGAAGTCCGCATCGCCAAAGCGTTGCGGGATCAGGGGTATCACCATTTCGTTATCGAATGTCTCGAGCTCAACCCGGTGATGCTGGCACGCGGCGCGCGGCTGGCGGAAGGCACTGGCTTGAGCGAGCATGTGTTGGCCGTGCAGTCAGATTTCAATAGCTGGGCACCGGCAGGCGACTATCACGCGGTGATGGCTAATCAGTCACTGCACCATGTCGTAAACCTGGAGGGCCTGTTTGATGCGATTGCCGTGGCGATCAAACGCCACAACGGCGCACTCATCACTTCCGACATGATCGGCCGCAATGGACATCAGCGGTGGCCGGAGGCGCTGGAAATCATTGAAGCGATCTGGCGCGAGCTTGGGCCGCGCTATCGCTACAACCATCAGCTAAAGCGACAGGAGGACGACTTCGTCAATTGGGACTGCGCCACCGAGGGCTTCGAGGGCATCCGTGCGCAGGATATCCTGCCGTTGCTGGTGGATCGTTTTCACTTTGACCTTTTCGTTCCGTTCGCCAATCTGGTTTCACCATTTATTGATCGCGGATTCGGGCCAAATTTTGACGTGAACTCTGACGCAGATCGCGCGTTCATCGACCGTATTC
Source organism: Burkholderiales bacterium (assembly GCA_043777615.1). Classification (GTDB taxonomy): domain Bacteria; phylum Pseudomonadota; class Gammaproteobacteria; order Burkholderiales; family Casimicrobiaceae; genus Casimicrobium. The sequence continues at coordinate 3,828 of JAYWHV010000067.1, forward strand.
AATCTCTGGACGAGGCAGCGATAAGCGCCAGAGAGATTAAGCCGACCCAAATGTTCGCAGTGCTCTCGCTAGACCACAGGAGGCAAACCGAGCACATTGCCGGGCTCCTGCCAACAGACTGCATACGGATTCCGGATTAAAAACTGGGGCTGCTTCGTCGCCACGAGCGGACGCGCTGAATCGCGCCTCATCGCCAGCCAATCACTGCGCATTTGGAATTTGATCGACCTCGCACAGCTGAAAGTAGGACTCGCGTTGCCCGGCCTGCGCGCGGTATCGATGACAAGCAGCCGGTCCTAGCTTGCGGCCGTATTGGCGCAGTTTCGAGTCAACTGCGCTTCGATAAGCGAGATCCACAACTGCGTCGTTCGAACTAGTACCTGAGCGTAGCAGGGCAAGCACTTTGCCGCCGCGATTGCGAAGCATGTCGTTTGCTCGAGCGACGTAACCCGCCGATTCCGGAAAATTATTGGCAAGACCGATGAAGGCAACTTGCTTCGGGAAGCCGGTGAGGAGCCAGGCCATGGGCACGTCCCCGACGAGTAACACAGTGGTTGACTGAGGATGCTCAATCCGGGGCGTTTCGATACGGTACGACTTTTTGGCGAATTCAACGCGCTCATGCGAAGCGGGTTGCATCAGCGCAAGCATTGACGTCGAGACTGTCAACGCCATCACCGATATCCGCCAGCCGGACGACAACGGCAGCTTGTCGATCATTATCCACACGACCAGTGGCAGCAGCAGCTCGAGTGCTACCGTGTAGCGAAAAATGCCGAACGCAAACATCCAGACGATGTAGCTGACCAGCGCGAAGGTCAAAACAACTCGTTGCGCCTGACTGTATTCGACTTCACGTGCCCGAGATGGTTGCGGCTGCTTACTTGAGCCAAATTTGCGCACCGCACTCAGGGCGAGGGCGCCCAATGCAATGACATACACGATGGGCCAGATGAATGGGCGAACTTCGACTTCAGATATACGGATAGGGTTGCCAGCGACAACGAATGGGAACGTGAGCGCTTCCAGCAGTGATCGCGGCTGCCATGCAGCCGGGTCCCCGTACATTACGGACGCCGCTAGAGGCGACCCAAAAATCTGATTGAACTGCGGAAATAGAGGATTGCCAAACGTATCCCACAGAAAGGAGTACCACCAACCACCGCTAATGGCCATGCCGACCACACAAGCGATGGCGAAGATGACAGCCCGCAGAGCGCGGGTTCGCCATTCGGAGTCCGTGACTACCGCGACGGAGGCCATTAGCGCCACGGCGAAAGGAGCGGCCGTAAGTTTCAGGCCACAGGCATTACCTGCGAACAGCCCGGCAATCGCAATACGTGCTAGGCGCATCTCTCGTGCATCGCCCATGCTGGACTCAGCGACCACCAAAGCGAGCGCTGCCATCACTAAAACGGAAGTCGAGTTGTCTCCAATCGTCGTGCCAACGCCCATGATGAAAGAGGATGTCAGGCATCCAAGCACTGTCACCAAAAGCGCCGAGGCCCCAGTGCTTTGCTCCGACGGAAGCGAACGGCGCGCGACGAAGAACAGCGCGGCGGCTGCCAAACCATGAAAGCACCCTGTGACAAAAGCCACCCACCGCGCATTCCAGTTTTGCACGACGCTTAACCAGTAATGGGGAACGTCCAGTAACGGGTTAAAGTAGCTTTGCAGCATCGCTGGCGCCAGATCAAGGGAATAACGATCACCGAGTAGCGCATGCGCGTTGTACAGATGGTAGTTTTGCAGATCCCAGTTGAAGTCCTGACGCATTACCGTAGCGACGAGAACGCCGATGACGACAGTTATCCACGCGTACAAGGCGGATGAGCTGAAGAGAGTGGTCAACGCCTTTTGTGCTTGCACGATGGCCGCGGGCGGCCCACGGCGGCTCGTCGGCTTTGCGGGCGCAACGGTACTCTGGTCAGGACTACCGACGGTTAGATTTTGTGGCCAGAATTGTTCCTGTGACAAATAATTTGCGTAGCGAGCTTCGAGTCGCGAAGCTGTCACCGCATCCAGCAAAATTCCGCAAACTAGCGAAATTACCGAGATGATCGCGAGTGACGCACAGAGCACGGCAGTCGGCAGGCGCGGAACGAGACCCGTTTCGAGAAATGTTGTCCAGATCGGGATGGCAAGAACTACGCTAATAATCAGAGCGATAGCGGCAACTACAGTAAAGAAAACCAGTGGGCGTTCGCTCTTCAGTAAGCCCACAATCATGCGCAGTATGCGCGCGCCATCACGATAAGTATTCAGTTTGCTATGAGAGCCCTCGGGTCGCGCAAAGTAATCGGTATCGATTTCGCGAACTGGAAGGCGCATGCGGAGGGCATGTACGGTCAGTTCGGTTTCAATTTCGAAGCCTTTCGATTGCGCTGGAAACGATTTTGCAAACCGGCGCGAAAATATCCGAAATCCGGACAGCATGTCATCAAAGCTACGCCCGAAGAGTGCGGCCACAACAGAGGTGAGCGCCCAATTGCCAAAGCGATGCCCGCTACGGTACGACTCGTCTTCAACAGAGTTTCGACGCCCAACGACCATGTCGAGGCGATGGTTGAGAAGGTCGTCTACAAGGCGGGGTGCGGCGTTTGCATCGTAAGTGCCGTCGCCGTCGACCATAACGTAAACATCGGCGTCGACATCAGCAAACATTCGTCGCACAACGTTGCCTTTGCCCTGATTCGCCACGTGGCGGACATCCGCACCAGCCCGCTTTGCTTCCGTAATCGTGTTGTCGCTCGAATTGTTGTCGAACACGATGATGCGAGCCAAGGGTAGCGCGGTCCGGAACGCCTGTACAACACTATGGATCGCAACGCCTTCGTTGTAACAAGGAATCACCACACAAACGCGGGCCGTGCGGCTACTCAACTGGGCGAGTTCGGTCATTTAGATTGGGTGTCGATCCGCCAAACCAATGTACAGCGTGAACAGAACAGATCAGATAACGTTTGATTATCCACGAGACGGAAGACATGCGCCGTTGCCTTCGGTTGCGTCCCGCGATAGTCGCCAATCCGCAGGTCAGGTCGTTGGAAGAATTGCCCTCGGCCGCAAGCTAAGTCGCATCCGTACAGTGAAGAATTTAATTTCGACCGCCGCAATGTTGAATCACAAGAGAATGTGACTTACCGAGAACTACTGGCGAGACTTCATACTTTCGACTTCTCGATCGCGCAAAACTTTCCGCTGAATTTTCCCTGTCGTGGTCATCGGCAATTCGCTGATGAACTCAAATTCCTTGGGGTATTCGTACGGCGCGAGTCGGCCGCGCACGTGTTTGGCGAGGTCTGCTTCGAGTTTTTCGCTGGGCTGGTAGCCCGCACCGAGCACGATGAAGGCTTTGACGATCGTTCCGCGCTCGCTGTCGGGCTTGCCGATGACGGCGGCAAGTGCGACGGCGGGATGCTGGATCAGGCAGCTCTCCACCTCGGCCGGGCCGATGCGATACCCTGCACTTTTGATCACGTCATCGCTGCGGCCCTCGTGCCAGAGATACCCATCGACATCCATTCGAGCCATGTCACCGGTTCGACACCAGTCGCCCGAATATTTTTCGCGGGTGCCTGTTTCGTTGCCGAGATAGCCCAGGAAAAAAATCGGATCCAGATCGCCGTGAATGTCGCGACGATTCACGGCAACGTCGCCCGTTTCACCCATCGCGACCGGTTTTCCGCTGTGATCGACGACCGCGACCTGGTGGCCGGGATAGGCGCGCCCCATGCTGCCTGCGCGCGCGGGCCACAGCGCAGAGCAATTTCCGACGACGTAGTTGAGCTCCGTTTGCCCGAACATTTCGTTCAGGGTGATGTCAAGCGCTCGCTCAACCCATTGAAATACTGAAGCTCCCACGCTCTCGCCAGCGCTCATAATTGACCGCAGATAAAGGTCATAGCGCTGGCGTGGCCACGGTACCGCTTTCATCATGATCTTTAGCGCGGTTGGGAACAGAAAGGTGCAAGTGACGCGGTAGCGCTCCATCAGCGAGAACGCCTTTTCCGCATCGAACCGGCCCCGGTAGCCAATGATGGTGTGACCGTAGTAGAGCGTGGGTAACAGCGCATCCCATAGCCCACCGGTCCATGCCCAGTCGGCGGGGGACCAAAACACGTCGTCCGGCTGCGGAAACTGATTGTGTGAATAGGTGAATCCAGACAAGTTGCCGAGCATCGCACGATGCGGAATGAGCGCGCCTTTAGCCGGGCCCGTCGTGCCGCTGGTGTAGATGACTAGTGCCGCATCGTCTGGCACTGTTGCGGCGACCCCGGTTACTGGCGCGCTGCTCGCGCAGAGTTCATTCCAGCTGATGACCTGGCCATCGCCGTTGACCAGGCCAGACTCCGCGCCCGCGCAGGCAATCACATGCTGCAGATTCGGGAGCTCCGCACGGATGCCCAGCACATTGCCGAGCGAGGATTCGTCGCAGATGACCACTTTGCAATTGGCGTGGGTGAGTCGATACGCGAGGGCGTCCGGGCCAAAAAGAACCGTTAGGGGAACGGCCACGGCGCCAAGTTGTAGTGTTGCAAGCAACGAAACGGCGGTTTCAATCCGCTGGGGCAAACAAATCGCGACACGATCTCCCGCGGTGACGCCCAGAGATCGCAACGCGTGCGCGAAGCGATGCGTTAGTTCGCTGAGCTGGGTGTACGTTACCGAATCGGTGGCGCCGTCTTCGTCCTCCCACTGAATCGCGGTGTGCTGCGCACGGGCGGTGTCGTCTGCCCAGCGATGAGCGCAGACGGTGGCGATGTTGAGAAATTCTGGCACCTGCCAGCGCCAGTTTCGGTATTCGGTTGCGTAAAAGTCGATCTTGAACATCGGTGTTCCTGTCACGTTGCCTGACTGCCAGTGTTTGCGCCGCGTGATCGTAAAATCACGATGTGTCAAATGTACCGTTAACACCCGACGACGAGCATTCTGTCTCCCCAGCACAAGGGCGGAGATTGCTGCAACGCGTGATGATGTGGGCCGCAGCGAGTGTTGCGCTTGCCGTTGTCTTTTTGGGCTACCAGCAGGTTGATCTTGCGATTGCCTGGATTACCGCGAAACTCTGCTGAAGGCGTAGTCGAGACGCCACCGGCGTTAACGCTTCGCAAACACCCGTCTGACGGCCGGGAACGCGGCGTCCATCGAGAAGTGGCGGCGCACGTTCTGCAAACCACCTTCGGACAGTTTGTTCCACAATGCTTCGTCCGTGTACGCCCGAACAATCTCCCTCGCAAAACCGACCGGGTCGTCGCTGACCAGGACATCGGCGTCAGGAACAAGGTGCATGCCTTCCACTGCGCAGACGGTCGCGACGACGGGAATGCCGTACTTCATCGCCTCATTGATCTTGCCTTTGATCCCGGCACCAAAGCGAAGCGGCGCAATCGAAACCCGGGCATTGAGCAGCAGCGGCTCGGTGTTCTCGACAAACCCCTTGATATCTACGCCTTCTGACGCCAGCGCTTGAAGCGATGCCGGCATGTTGCTGCCCACAATGGTGGTGGTCACACCAGGCAGTGCTTGACGCACATGAGGCAAAACTTCGGTGATGTACCAGGTAACGCCGTCGACATTGGGCGGATGACGGAAGCCACCAATGAAAAGAATACCGCTCCTCTCAGAAAATGAACGCGGAGCCGGTGCATCGTCATTGATGAGTGAAATTACGTCAACTTTGGCGGACGGCAGGACTTCGCCAAGCAACGCCTTTTCGAATTCGGACACCACGAGAGTGAGATCGGCGTGCTTCATCACACCGAGCTCTTTGGCCCGTGTGACGGCGGCCGAGCGGAACATCGAAGCATCGTTGCGCAAAGCAGCCTCGCGCTCCTCGCGGACGAAATGCAAATCAATTGTGTCGAAGATGATTCGCGCATGAGGTGCGAGAGAGCGCACCTGATCGACATAGCGAGATGCAATGTAGTGTCGACAAAACATGATCGTGTCAAGCGACTTGCCGCGGGCTTGCAGCACCTTGCGTATGCTTCCCGCGAACCCTCCGTGGAGGACTTCCACGCCGATTTGCTGCAGTATCGTGACGTACTTTTGTTTGTGTTCCAGATTGTCGGCCACAAACGTCACATGGTGTCCGTCATGCTTGAGCATTTTCAGCATGTTGAACAAACGGACGGAACCGGCATCCTGGTCTGGCGTGATCATGCATGCTTCGACGATGAAAATGTTGCTGATGCTGTTTCGACACGCTTCCAGCTCGGGTTCAACAGCGTTCTGTCGATGCGCCGTGAGAGTGGACTGCCAGCGCTCGAAGAATTTCTTCGCGTTCGCAACCTGATAGGCCTTGATGCCGCTCGCTTCGCTCCGGCCGTGACTTACGCCCTCCAGATGAAACACTTCTGACGCTGGTTGATACAGCACTCGCAGGCCGCGCGCACGAATCCGAAAGGCAAGGTCTGTGTCTTCGTAGTAAGCAGGCGCGTAAAACGTGTCGAAGCCGCCCATTTCCAGAAACAGGTCGCGACGAATCGCGAGCGCGGCGCCGGAGCAATAGTCCGCGTCGCGCACGAAGTTAAAGCGAGGATCCTCGCGGTCCTGTCCGCGCCCCCAATTCCAAGCGCTGCCATCGTTCCATACGATGCCGCCGGCCTCCTGGACTGTGCCGTCAGCGTTAAGCAACTTGGCGCCGACGAGACCGACATTCGCGTGTTGCTCGAACGTATCGAGCAACGCGTTCAGTGCGTTTGGCCGGAGCACGGTGTCATTGTTGAGAATGACAAGCCATTCCCCGAGAGCCGCCTTTGCGCCAGCGTTTACGTTGCCGATGAACCCAAGGTTAGTCTCGTTTCGAACGATGCGCACGCCGGTCACCAATCCGAGCGCCGTCGCGGCTGGATCGGGCGAATAGTCGTCCATCACCAGGACTTCAAAGCTTTGTCGTGGCGGTTCGACGGCGATGCTTCTCAGGCATGCAAACGTCGTCGGATGCTGGCCGTACACAGGGATCAGAATCGTGACCGTTGGCGACACGGCCGTACTCGGAATCGCTAACGCTTCGATTTTAATTTCTGCGACGCCTGGTAGCGAAATTGCAACGCTTGGTTCAGGGGCCTTGAATTCAAGTTCGAGGCGATCGCGCAGGCTGCGCCAGCCGCCGCGGCGATAGCGCGCCATGCCGCCGCGCGCAAGCGCAGGCGCACGGCGCACGAGTTTGGCGGTCACAGCAGCGCCGTGCCGCAAGCGGCGCGTGCGATTTACCAAACCGCGAAGGGGACGAGTGATTTTCCACGAGGTGCTTTGCCACAACTCGTTTAACTTCGCTTCAAGCTGGTCTTTCTGCGCCTTGAGGTCATTGCGTTCGGCTTCTACGCTCTCGATGTGAGCGCGTGCCGCAGCAGCACGATCATCCGCTTCATCCAGTGCACGTCGCCATCTGATGCTGGCTTCGGCGTGTTCTTCTTCCAGATCGGCGTGGGCAGCGCGAGCTGCGTTCAGGGATTGTGACAGAGATGCAGACAGGTCGTCATACCGGCTTTTTGCGACTATTTCCTGTTCACCTTGGGGGAGCGCGGCAAGGCGCTGTTCGATGACGTTGACCGAAGCGCGGTGCCCGCCATAAACGCCGACCCGAAAGACATCAATCAGCGCACGCGGAGTTTCTTCCACAGGTGCCAACACCCAGCGACTACGCTCGACGAGCGTCGCCAGCGGGGATCCATTCGACGAGTCGACAGTGAGCGGCAACACGGGCGCAGGCTCGTTGAGTATCTCCGTGGTGCGCATTGGAGCATGCGCCACCTTGGTAACGGCAGACATCGCTGTTGCGGCATGTAGCAATGCGGCATGCCAAACCTCTGGCGTCGAATCAAAGGGCAGCAAGGAGGCTCTCGCTACACCCTGCAAACGCTCCGGAAATGAACCGATGTCAGACGCAACGATCGGAAGTCCCGATGCAATCGCGATCGATAACGTGAACGAAAACGTCTCTGGCACCTGCGAAGGTAACCAAAGTACATCCGGGCGTTCAGTCGCAATCAGGCGCGGCAAGTCGTCGGTTTCGTACGACCCTGTCGCCGTCAGCGTTTTAGGCAGCGGTTCGGCCGCATGCCCAATCAAGCGAAGCACGCAGGGCGAATTTGTGCGCACGGCGAATTCTGCGACCGCCAGGGCAACTGAGAGCCCCTTTGAATTTGACAAAGCGCCTAGCAGCGCTACTTTTACAACGCGTGGAAACGATATCGGCGGCTCAGCGTGCGGCGTCACTTGAATAGGGAGATCAGGCAAATAGTGATGTGCCTTGTCGGCGACACTTTGGCTGGGGGCAATTACCCGATCGGCACGAATTAGCGTTGTAGCCCATGCCGCCCGCCATTCTGCAATCCCAACCCCCCACGGATGAGGACGCCCGCGTATACAAAAAGTGCATCCTGCTTCATCAGGCTCGCCGCAGTAGCGACCGTCAGCGGTTACCAATTGATATTGTGGACAGATACTGGCGTAGTCGTGCAGAGAGCAGTCGAGTCGTACACCAAGCGCTTGGTCCAGATCGAGAATTTGACGCGGAAAGCCATGTACGTGGTGCAGATGCAATCGCTCGAACTTCAGGGCGCCAAGCGCTCCGACCAGCGTCGTCCAATCGGCACAGCCAATGCGAAACACGTCCCCGGATGGCAGCGTGATCTCGACGCTCTGGCTATCACATGGTCGCAGTATCGCCACGCGTGCTCGGATGGACAGCGAAGCGGCCAAAGACTTAACCTGCTGCTCAACGCCGCCCCCCCATGCGTGCGTCACGAAGAGCAATCGCGGTAATCCAGCAGCCGCAAATGCAGCCAAAGCGTCAGGAATCTTGAGTGTCATCGGGCGTCAGCGTGCACCACTAATAGTGCGTGCCAAGCGCACGAGCCACGGGTCTGGCAGCAGCGCTGGCAGAGCTTCCGCGGCGGTAATCGGAGCCGGAGGCGGAGCGGCTTTGAGCGCTTCAATTTCTGCGTGAAGCATCGCATTCTCGCGATACGTTCTGGACCATTCGGCATAGACCGACTGCTCGCGATCGGTCACCAGACTGAGTTCGTGGGAGATGGCATGCGGAGGGCCTGCGTTTCGCGCGCAGAACACTAAAAAGTAGAGAGGCTCGGGATAAGCTGAATCGCCTTCTGCGGTAAGCGCCGAGGCACTCGTAGCGGATGTTTCGAGCGGCCATACCATCGAATGAAATGCGGCCCGCTGCGCAAACCATGTTTGCGCGGAAAAGTAGGGATCGAGTAGCGCTTTCAATTCGGCCCGATCCAGCTCTTTGACGTGGAATTCATTTTTGTAGCCAGTTTTGTCGCTGTACTCAGGGCGGTTCGGCGAGGAAATGATGAACACGCCCTCAGGGGCGAGCAGTCGATGCACTTCGCGCATGAACGCCTCGTGTTCTGTCATGTGCTCGATGGTTTCAAAAGAAACGATGACATCAAAGCTGGCGTCGGGTTCGGGAATTCGCGTGCAATCTGCGGCGATGTAGCGCAGGTGGTCGTGCGCATAACGCCTGCTTGCATGCGATACTGCATCTGACGAAATGTCAGCACCAACAACGCTGGCGGCGCACTGGGACAGCAAATGCGATCCGTAGCCCTCGCCGCTAGCGACGTCAAGCACACGCTTGCCAGCGACATAGTTGCGGGCTATCAGGTAGCGATGCCAGTGTTCGTAAATCATCTCTCCCGCGCACTCAGGCAGGAAGCGTTCGCCGGTAAAAGTGAGTGTCATTCGTTACGGTCCGTCGCGCTCTGATGTTGATGCGCGCTGTAGTTTCGCGCGAACATGTCGGCTAATTTGCGCCGATCCTGCTTGGTCGGCCGACCGCGGAACTGAGGCGTACCGTGCCCGCCCATGGCCTTATCGGCAGCCGCCTTGAGCGCTTGTCTCTCAAGACGCGCCGTAATGCTTTCATCGGTTTCCCGATAGAGGGACGCTGCGTCGGTGGCCGATCCGCGTCGCTCCGAGATTGCGGTGACTATCACCTGCTGCGTCATGTCCCCACGTTGCACGGCATATGCCTCACCCACCCGCACAAGGTGTGCCGGCTTGACCCTATCCCCCGACACAGAGCCCACAGACGCACGACGCACGTGGCCGGCATCTATCGCATCTGTTGCGAGGGAGCGGGTCTTGAAAAAACGCGCCGCCCAGAGCCACTTGTCGATGCGAACTACGGTCGTTTCGGTCATCAGCAGTGCCCCTGAGATCTATTGCAACAAGCGAGAGCCGGGCGGATGCAGCGCATCGTTACGACGAAACAGTTCGGCGAATGCAACTGCACTGACCTCATAAGCTTTGCCACAAAACTCGCATCGCGTCTCGATTTTCCCTTGCTCTGCGATCAACGGCAGCAGTTCCGCCTCCCCAACGAGCTTCAGCGCATTTAGAACACGCTCGAGGCTGCAGGAGCAAGCGAATCTGACGGCATGCGCAGGGCTGACTCTGACGGTGTGCTCCGCGAAGGTGAATTGCAACCAGTCATCGTAGGGGAAAGGCATGAAGTGCTCGGAAAACGCGTGATCCGCTTGCGCGACAACTGCGTTCCATGCTGCTGTCGAATCCTCGTTGCTGTCCGGCAAGCGTTCCAGCAACAAGGCCTCCATCACGTCGCCGTCCTGACGAAGCCACATCCGGGTTTCCGTTTGTTGCGAATTGGACAGGTACTCCTCGAGCAACGACGCGACGCTGCCGATGTTGAGTGCTACGATCCCCTGGTAGATTTGTCCTTCAGTCGGCGAAATTGTCAACACAAGACGACCGTTGCCGTCTGGGGCAACAAGTGAGTAGAGGGACGCGTCCGGGGCAATCGTTGCTCCTTCGCGCACGCTTGCATATAGCCGAAACGTGAGAGCGTCAGTTGCCTCGACGCAAAGTATCGGGACGTCGCCGGTTCCCTGCACCTGAAGAATGATCTGGGCGCTTTGTTTGAGATTGCTCGCCAGCAGGGCTGCTGCGCCAGCCATTTGCCGTAGCAAGTTAGCCACAGCGTCCGGATAGGCATGATGCTGCATCGCGCGTGTCAGGCTCTCTTCGAGCCGCACCACTACGCCACGCGCAGGGGCCGTGTCGAGCCAGAATCGCATCAATTGATCGAAGCCTGCGGATACTTTGTCCATTTTCGTCCGAGGTAGTCGTGGGCGCTCTGCCCTAGGCAGCTGGCGCGGCTGGCTTCATCGCGATCGTCACTACTTGTAGCGGCAACGACGAATTCTTGTCAAACGTGGCGCCGGCCTCTACGCCGACGCGGGCAATTGCCTCAGTGGAGTCAAGTTGGTCGTACAGCGCATTCATCGCGCCCAGCGCGTATTCGCGGCCGGATCCTGCGGCCCAGAAACGCTTGAACTCAAAGACTTCGCGCATCGAATAGATACCGTAGATTCCTGTCGGATTTGCGATGAGTGCAGTGATGTGCGTGCTCTCATACGCGTCTTCATCCTCTTCTTTTGGGTTGAGATAATGCTGGTCTTTGAGAATTAAATGGAGCTTGCGAAAGGTTTCAAAAATTTCAGACTTGCTGTTGAAGTTCAGGTCCTTGGCGGTCGATAACAGGTTTTCGTAAACGAGTTGGTGCGCCGCGCTACCGCAGAGCGCAATGACGGTTTCGCCATAGCGCACCATTTTGTCGGACGAGGCGTCAAAGCTATCGGACAGACGCGTGTCACCAAAGGTGGTGAGTGAGTCGGCTGCAATTGCCGCCATATTGCCCTTGCGCACCACAACAAGAGTGGTCATAACAACTGCTTTCTTTTTCCGGGTAACCTGTGATTATAGATTTCGTCCATGGCATGCCGCTAGCGAATGCCGTCGTCTGCCTTGTCCAAATGTTCGGCATCGCCGGACGCAGTTCTCATGGACATCGGATTCCATCGTGAAATCGCCTGTTGCCAGAAGCTTGCAACGGATGCGGCGTCGCGTATCTCCGGCTGCTTCAAGAAGGACCAGGCGGCCCGAAGGGTTGCCACAGCGCTGTCCGAAGCGATCGGGCTCGCGAGCGTCTGCTTTGAGAGTTTTGCGCCTGCTTCGTTTTTCACCAGTGGCACATGCAAGTAGTTTGGTGTGGCGAATCGAAGGCGGCGCTGCAAGTAAACCTGCCGTGGCGTATTCATCAATAGATCCTCTCCGCGAACCACTTCGGTAACGCCCTGCGCGGCGTCGTCTACCACTACCGCGAGTTGATATGCGTACAGTCCATCTGCACGACGCAAAATGAAGTCCCCTACCTCCCTCGCGACGTTTTGCGAAAGCAAACCGAGCGCGCGATCTGCAAATTCCACCTGGGCATCGGAGTCGTCCGGTACGCGGAGCCGCAGTGCCATGGCCGACGAGTCTGAGAATGCACGCCAGCGACATCGCCCCGGATAGATGGCTTCACCATAAGCATTACGCGGCGAATTCTCCAGCATTTTGCGCGTGCAGGCACACGCGAATAAGTGTTCGTCATCGCTCAGCTGACTCAGAGCGGTGTCATAGTGCTCAACGCGTTCACTTTGTTTGAATACTTCGCCATCAGCTTCGAAACCGTAAGCATGAAGCTGGCGCAGTATTTCAGCTTCGGCCGCGTTTGAGCAACGCGGCGTATCGACATCCTCAATGCGTAGCAACCAACGACCTTCTGCGGCCCGAGCGTCCGAATAGCTGGCTACCGCCGCAACTAACGAGCCAAAGTGCAGAGGTCCGGTGGGTGACGGGGCAAAGCGCCCGACGTATGGAACTACATGCGCAAAGTCGGCGGCGCACTCAGTCAAGGCGCAGCCCAAATCGCAAGATCGTTATGCGCAGTTCGTTGCGGCGTGCGCTGGCGTCAGGGCCGCTGCAGCCGGACTTTTGCGTCCACGACGACTGGCTGCGCCAATGCGGCACGATGCGCTTCGGGTATCGCCCCCCGCACAGCGCCTGAAATGCCATCCACCAAAACTGGCGTCACCGCCTGCGCAAATGTAAACACGTTGCCCGGATCGTATTTTTGCTTTACTTCCCAAAGAGACGCCTGCGCATCGCCCCAATACTTGAACGCGTAATTCGGATCGTCCAGGCGTGGATAGTTCTGGTAAACATGTCCGTTGTAGAGCGGCTCCATTAAATTCATCCAGCCAACAAGAAAGTCTTGTGATGCTGCGCGATCTGCCTCTTGCCACCAGAAGACATCAAGCACCGCGTTGAAAACGGCATCGCGATGCACAAAGGCACTACCAGAAGCGGGATACGCGTTGATCGCGCCGCCATAGAACTCCATGTAGAAATAGGAGTACGGGTTTGGCGTCGTCACGAAATAGTCCAGCAGTGATCGCCACTCGGCTTCAGTCCAGTCACGGGAAACGATTCGCGACGCTTTGTCCTCAAACGGCATCGGCGTGCCCTCGGCAAAACATGGCATACCGTACGGCACATTGAGGAGCGACGAATTCAGCGTGTCAAAGTCTGTTTCGTCAGTCCACTGCACCACGGCACCTGGACTTGCCGCGAGAGGTGCGATTGCGGCGGTGCCGTCGTCGGCAGTTCCGACCCAGATGCCACGAACCATCAAGAATGGATACATCGGTGCAGGTGGCAACGGCAGCCCACCCTGAATGCCGGGCTGATAACACAGTGAAACCTGGATATTCAAGTTCGGTGACGCAGCGGTTCGCATGTACTGCTGTTGTAAAAGCAATAGCGCACCGGTTGCATTTTCAATTTCCTGCTCGTTGCTCAGTGGCCAAATGATCGCCCAGCCGAAAACATTGCCCAGCGAACGCAGTCGATAGGTCACGTCCAGCAATACACCGAAGTTGCCGCCAGTACCCCCGCGCATCGCCCACCACAAATCTGCGTTCTGGCGGGCCGTTGCGTTAACAATGCTGCCATCTGCAAGCATGACGCGCATGGATTCCACGTTATCGCAGTTCATGCCATAGGTGACCGACGTGAAGCCGTAACCTCCGCCCTGCACATAGCCGCCGATGCAGACGTCGTCACATTCGCCGCCGGGTACGTGGAGACCGTAGGGCGCAAGCGCTGCGCGGAAATTGCCGAAGTTGCAGCCGCAACCAACGGTGGCCGCTGGCATCTGCGGATGGATGTAGACGCCGTTCAGGTTGCTGACATCTATCAGCACGCCCGCACCTGCCGAAAACCCCGCCGTGCAATGGCCCCCTGAGCGCACGGTAAAGGGCGCCCTCCCTTCCTGCGCAAGCTGCAGCGCGACCGCTACATCGCTCTCCACGATGCAGTACACGATCATCGATGGGTAGGCGTCAAACACGGGATTGAATAGCATGCGATCCGTGTTGTAGGCAGGATCTCCCGGCAAAACGATGTAGCCTTGAAGCATCGTTTGCGCGGCCTTTACCTGTTCACGCTTCAGCCCAAACCGCGCAAAATCGTTTTCGGCACGCCGGTCCCATTCTGCAAAGCGAACTCGATCCTGATTTCGTTTTGCAGAATAATTGTGCGCCATGGCTTGCTCGTATTGGGAAAAGTCCGGAAAATAGATTGTATGGTCAGAAGTTATCGGTTGTACATCTGTGTTCAACACACCACGAGTCTCTCAACGAGCTCAATTCCGTCGCGTCGCTAATTTAAATGGCTCCACCGCTCGACTTCGCGATACCAGCTACCGGGGTTTCTTCGCCGCCGCTCCCGTCCATCGCTCATCTGGTGCCCTCTGAAATTCTGGTGCACGCCCTGGATCGGTCATTAGGAGCCAGCGTGTCGTTAGTCGACCGCTACATGCGTTTTCTTTACGTCAACGAGGCATTCGCCCGGTCGTTCGCCACGACGCCCGAGGCTCTGCTCGGGGAATCCCTGTTCGCGCTTTACGGACCAGACCATGTGACGGAGTTCAAACCGTACGTTGACCGGGCGATGGCTGGCGAAACCGTAACTTACGAGCGTCGCTCGAAAGTGGCAATGAGCGACGGGATCTGGTTTACCGTCGCGC
>JAYWHV010000068.1:0-18703 GCA_043777615.1 Burkholderiales bacterium
GCTCACCCAACTCACCGGCGATGGCAATTTCGTCCACAGCGCCGACTACCGCTTGTTGTACGCCACCCTGCTACGGGACTGGTGGGGTTTTTCCGGCGCGCAGAGCGAGAAGGTTTTAGGCGGAAAGTACGCGTCGATTCCGTTGTTTGTTTAGCTCACGCCATTGCGGCGATCCCGCAGCGTTGGCGAAGCGTCTCGCACCAGTCAATACAGCTTTTGTCTGAAACGCTTATTTCATTGGGGCCAGGCCTCCTTTGTGGTCACAGTCGACTTTGAGCTTTATTTGCCTCTAGCCCATATTCAGTGGCGCATTCATAAAAATGTTGTCTCACCAACCGACTCTTCAATGCGCAAATCATTTGCGGCGATTGGAACGTCGAGACTCTGGCGGAAAGCGAAGCCAAACCGCGACCACGAATGCGCCGAACACCGTGTAAGTAAGCACAAACACCCACGGCGGCGCAGAGTAGAAAAGCAACCGCTGCAACCAGTGCCCAACGAAGCTCTCGCTGTAGCGAGCAGCAACCGCGGCGTCAGCCTGACTGCGCAGCCACATCTCCAGAGTCGTTAATGGGCAAGTGATGTCAAGCCAGGCTTCAGCGACGACGATCGCAATCGTTGCCAAATGCAAGAGCCGAAACCAAAGCGCGTTCACCCAACGCCAGCCCAACAGATTTCCGACCACGATCAGAACAAGCCCGCCGACGACAAACATCACGGTGGCGAAGTGGAGAACAAGGACAGCGTCGGCGGCGAGATGAAACACGTTGCGATACCTAAGCCAACGGCAACCTCAACCGCGCAATCGTCCCGCCGCCCGGGCGCGGCAGCAAATCAAAACTGCCGCCATGCCACTGCGCGAGCCGCTCCACCAGCGCCAGACCCAGGCCCGCCCCCATCGCGCCGCCTCGCGCCTGATCGCCGCGCACGAACGGCTGTTTGAGCCGTTCGACATCGGCGGCAGCAACGCCAACGCCTGCATCCAGCACGTCAATTTCGGCGATGGCGCCGTCGCGGCTGAGCGAGAGTTCGACCGGAGGTTTGCCGTAGCGATGGGCGTTCTCAATCAAGTTCATGAGCATGCGCTCGAACGCTGGGGGGAATGTGTTGACGTAAAGCGCGTCGCTGCCAGGCGCCCAGAGCACGGGAAGCGAGCGCGACCCACCCTTCGTGGCGACGGCGCCGAGCGATTCGCGAAGGTCAATGCGTACGGGAGCCTCCTTCGGATTACCTCGCGCAAAATCCAGAAACTGCGTGACGACGCGGTCAATTTCGTCGATGTCCGCGGCCATTTCGTTGCGGCTTTGCGGGTCGCTGACCGCCATTTCTCCGGCCAGCCGCAGGCGCGTGAGCGGCGTGCGGATGTCGTGCGAGATGCCGGCGAGCATGGTGCTGCGGTCACGCTCGAGCCGCTCCAGATTGGACGCCATGCGGTTGACGTTGCGGGCGACGCGGGCGATTTCGGTCGGGCCGTCTTCGGGCAATGGGTCGGGGCGCTTGCCGACGGCGACTTTGTCGACAGCGTCGGCCAAATCGGCGAGCGGACGCGACAATCGGCGGGCAAACCAGAGCGTCGCGGCGAGCAGGATGGCCAGCACACTACCGAGGGTCGCCAGAAGGCGCATAGGCACCTCGCCCGTCTCGATATTGCGAACCGGAATCCCGGCCCACACGGAGCGCGCGCCCTGTTCCCCCACCTTGAGTTTGATCCACACAACCGGCTGGTCGAGCCGCATGCCAAGGCGAATCTCAGTATCGCGGCCCAGCTGTTCCTGAAGCTTTTCCACGAGCGGCGCTAGCGCGGGACCCCGTGGCAGCTGTCCGATTTCCGGGCGGCGATCGGTCGGGACCAACATCACGCCAAATTCGCGGCCCAGTCGCTGAAGCTGCATCATGGGCCGTCCAGCGCCCTCCTCGGCAGGCACCGGCGCTTTTGCGAGCGTCGCCCGCAACGCCTCGATTTGCTCCATCTTCGCTTCGGTAAAGTTGCGCGCGATCAGCGAGGCGCGATCCTGCCGAAACAGGAATACCATCGTAAGCACGGCTATGGCCAGCGCGACCATCAGCAATCCCGCGAGGCGCCAGAAGAGCGATTTAGGCACTTGAGGTGTCTACGGTGGCCTGATCCGGCACGAAGACGTAGCCACGTCCCCATACGGTCTGGATGTATCGCGGCTTTGTGGCATCGGGCTCGACCAGTTTGCGCAGGCGCGACACCTGGACATCGACCGCGCGGTCAAAGACTTCATGCTCCTTGCCCCGCGCCAGCATCGACAGCCGCTCCCGTGTCAGCGGCTCATGCGGATGCGTGACGAACACTTTGAGCATCGCGAATTCGCTGGTGGTGAGATCCTGCGCCTCGCCCCTGCGCGTCAGCACGCGCGTCGAGAAATTCACCTCACACTCACCAAACGCGATCGGCTGATCGGTCGGCAACGGCGCGCCCGGTGAACTTTCCGCGGCGCGGCGAAGCACTGCATGAATGCGGGCCACGAGCTCTCGCGGGTTGAACGGTTTGCCAAGATAGTCATCCGCCCCGGCGTCGAGTCCATCAATGCGTTCGTCGTCATCACCCTTCGCCGTGAGCATGATGACGGGCGTACGGTCTCCGGCGGCGCGGAGGCGCTTACACACAGACAAGCCATCTTCATGCGGCATCATCCAGTCGAGCACGATCAGGTGCGGCGGATCGCGCTCCAGCCGGCGCGCCAAATCTCGCGCATCGGCCAGAGCAGACACACGGAAACCCTGCTCCGCCAGAAAGCGCTGAAGCAGCTCGCGCAGACGCTGGTCATCGTCAATGACAAGGATGTGGTGGCTGGGAGCAGTCATATTGGAAACATAACAGACGCCCCAACGTATCAGGCAGTTGCATTACAAGTGTTTACAAAACCGCGCCTGAACGACAGCCCGTCGCGGTAAACGGTGCGCGAGAATCACGATCAAACCCATCTCATTCAGCACGACCCTCCGGAGATATCCATGAAACCTCTCAAAAGCGTAGGCCGCATCGCGGCGATGCTGATTCCCTTCATTCTTGGCGCTACGCTGCCAGCGGTCACTCAGGCTGCACCGCCTGGCATGCCCGACATCGGCTTGCCATTCGGTAACCATTTCGCCGCAATGAAGGCAAAGCTCAACTTGAACGCGACGCAGGATGCACAGTATTCCGTCGCCTCACAGGCCACAATCAAGGCGATTGAGGCCGCGCGCAAAGCACGCACTGCCTCCGCCGCAACTGCCAAGGCCGAACTGGCCAAAGTCGATCCGGACTTCGGACGGATTCTGATGCTCAAAGAAGAAGCTCAGGCGGCAACAGCCAGCGAGCGGAAAATCGCTATTTCGGAATGGGTCAAGTTCACCCAATTGCTGTCAACGGAACAAAAAGCGCTGATCAAAGGTCAACTGCTTGACCGCGTCTCCCGCGCAGATGAAATGCGTGAGAAGTTTCGCCAGCGGCACGGCGGGTAGCTCCCGCTTTGTCACGAACGGATTTGTCGCGGTCGTGACTTGTTACGGTTAACACGAATGCTCATGCCTATCACCCAGCCCCGGCTTGCCTCGGCTGGGTTTTTTATTGGGATGTCGCACCCGGGCGATTGGCCACTTTCCAGAACTTTGTCATCTTTATGCGCTTGACAAGCCCACTCAAGGCCACTAATATGACATCTGCATACTCAGACTTCTCTTCTAGTGTGTACCTTTGAGACCACCCCTCGATACACCTCCGGTCTTATCAGGTCTCTCAGGACTACGGCCCGCGTCTCGCGGGCCTTTTTTTGCCTGTCGATACCCGGAAGCGCTAGCCTCCAAGCGCCTTGATCAGCGCAACACTCGCCGAAAACTGCTCGCTCCGCAGGCCAAGCTCGGTTCTTCTGGCGCTGTATTCCGCCGCCTGAGCCGTCGCGACGTTCAGAAAACTCACGGTGCCGGCCTTGTATTGGTTCAGCGCGATCGTTAGGGCTTCCTGCGCTGCCTGAACCGCCTGCTGCTGCACAACGAGTTCTTCGGCGAGGACCCGCAGCGTCGACAGGCTGTCCTCTACTTCGGCAATCGCGGTGAGAATGGTCTGGCGGTATGCGGCAACCGTCTGGTCATACGAAGCCTGCGCCTGAGCTTTTGACGCATCCCGCGCACCGCCGTCAAAGAGAGACAGCGCAAGCGCGGGCCCGACAGACCAGAAGCGATTCGGCAAGGAGAACAAATCGGCGAGCGTCGTGCCTCGTTGACCGAGCGAGCCTGACAGCGAAATGGTCGGGTAGTACGCCGCAATCGCGATGCCGATCTGGGCGTTCGCCGCAGCCATTCGCCGCTCGGCGGCTGCGATGTCGGGCCTTCGTTGCAGCAACTCTGACGGGATTGAAGCGGCCACTGTCGGAAGCGTCAATGGATAACCGTCTACGCGGGCAATCGACAGCTCACTTGGCGGTCTTCCTGTCAACACCGCAATGGAATGTTCAAGGGTTGCCCGCTGAGCGGCAGTATCGATGAGTTGCGCCTGCGAGCTGAGCAGCTGTAACTGCGCTTGCGCCACATCCGACTTGGCAACCACGCCCGCTGCGTAGCGATTTTTAGTCAGTTGCAACGAGCGCTGATAAGCCGCAACGCTGTCCTCAAGCAGGCCGCGCTGCACATCGAGCGCTCGCAGCGCGCCGTAGTTTGTGGCGAGCTGCGCTTGCAGGCTGAGCGTCGTCGCGGCGAGATCAGATGCGCTGGCCGCCGCAGTTGCGTCGCCCGATTCGATGGACCGACGCACCCGTCCCCACAAGTCCGGCTCCCAACTTGCCGAGAGTCCTGCACTCAGCGATTGCGAGGTTGTGCGCACGCCATTGGAGGCTTGCGATGAACGCGTAGCGGATGCGCTGGTGCCGAGCGTCGGGAAGCGCGCTGCCTGCGCCTGTTGCGTCGTAGCAATGGCCTGTCTGTATTTGGCCTCAGCCTGAGCTATGTTCTGATTTGCCTGGGCAACTTGCGCTATCAGCGCATCAAGCTTTGGATCAGCGAATGGCTTCCACCAGTCGGTAGCCGACGCGGTGACACTCGAAACGGGCTTCAACAGCGCGCTGGCTGACGCTACCGCCTCTTTGTACTGTGGTGGAAGTTCACGGGCAGCACCTCCTGTCGTAGAAGCAGACAGCGGTTCGGGTCGCTGATAGTTTGGTCCAAGCGGCGCACAGGCAGCCAGCACGGCCATCGTTAATACGCTCGCTGTTACTCGAATTGCAGCAGTCGAAATCATGCGGGAACTCCTTGTTCGATCACGCCATGTTTGGGCTGTGTAGATTTGCGCCGCATCACGCGATTGCGCAGACGGTCCAGCGCCAGATAAACGACTGGCGTCGTGTAAAGGGTGATGAGCTGACTTAGCAATAAACCACCAACGATAGACACGCCAAGCGGTTGCCGAAGCTCGGCGCCGTCGCCTGAACCCAGAGCGAGCGGCAACGCGCCGAACAAGGCGGCAATCGTTGTCATCATGATGGGGCGGAAGCGAAGCAGACAGGCGCGATAAATCGCTTCGCGCGGATCAAGGCCATCGCGACGTTCGGTCTCTATCGCCACATCAATCATCATGATCGCGTTCTTTTTGACGATGCCTATCAGCAGGAACACACCAATTAGCGCGATGATGCTGAATTCCATTTTGAACATCATGAGCGCCAGCACAGCACCGATACCCGCCGACGGCAAAGTCGACAGAATGGTGATCGGGTGCACAAGGCTTTCATAGAGCATGCCAAGCACCAGATAAATTGTGATCAGCGCGGCAAGGATCAGCATCGGCTGACTGCTTAGCGACTGCTGAAAAATTTTGGCACCTCCCTGAAAACTCGCCGAGATCCCCGTCGGAACGCCGATCTTCGCGAGCGCTGCATCAATCGCGATTGTTGCCTGGCCAATCGACACGTTCGGCGCAAGATTAAATGAGACCGTGCTCGCTGCAAACTGGCCTTGATGATTCACGGCAAGCGGCGTACTGGTTGGCATCACGGTCGCGACTTGCGAGAGCGGAATCTGCTTGCCACCGGCACCCGTCACGTAGAGCGATTTGAGCGATTCAGCGTCCTGCAAATAGCGGGAATCGGCTTCAAGCACCACGCGATACTGATTTAACGCTTCGTAGATGGTTGCGACCAGTCGCTGGCCGTAGGCATTATTTAGTGTCGCATCGATACCGCGCACGGAAACGCCCAATCGCGCAGCGGCATCGCGGTCGATCAGGAGCGATGTTTGCATACCCTTGTCCTGCGCATCGGTATTGACGTCGGTCAGTTCAGGCAAATTGCTGAGTGTGGCGCGGATACTCGGCTCCCAGGTACGCAGCAGATTCAGATCATCTGATTGCAGCGTGTACTGATACTGCGCGTTACTGGAGCGGCCACCAACGCGCAGATCTTGCGCGGATTGCAAAAAAAGCGATGCGCCCGCAACGCGAGAGAGCTGCGGGCGAAGGCGATTACTGATTTCGTCTGCCGTGACTCCGCGTTCTTTCAGGGGCTTGAGGACTACGAACATGAATGCCGAATTGCGTTGCCCGCCGCCCGTAAACGCCGTGACGTTGGCGACGGCTGGATCACTCTTGACGATTTCAACAAACTGCGTCACTTTGGTGCTCATCGACTGGAACGAAGTAGCCTGATCGGCCTGCACATTGCCGATCATGAGGCCCGTATCCTGTTGTGGGAAAAAGCCCTTCGGGACGATCGTGTAGAGATAGATATTGCCACCAATCGTGGCAAAAAACACGAGCAACAGAAGCGCAGGGTGATTCAGCGCCCAACCCAGTGATCGAGCGTAACCGCGATACACATACCCAAATATTCCACGACGTTCGGTGCCGCTCTCATCCAAAGCCGGTTTGTCCTTCGAACGCTTGAGCCAGCGCGCGCAGAGCATCGGTGTCACGGTCAGAGAAACAACCAGTGACACGAGAATGGCCACCGACAAAGTGATAGCAAACTCGCGGAACAGACGACCGATTATGCCCCCCATCGCGAGGATTGGAATGAACACGGCGATCAGCGAAATGCTCATCGAGAGTACGGTAAATCCCACCTCTTTCGCACCACGTAAAGCGGCGGCGACCGGCTCCATACCTTCTTCGATATGGCGCATGATGTTTTCGAGCACGACGATGGCGTCATCCACGACAAATCCCGTCGCAATCGTGAGCGCCATCAGCGAAAGATTGTTCAGGCTGTAGCCCAACAAGTACATCGCGATGAACGTCCCAAGCAAAGACACCGGCACCGCAATCGCCGGGATCACCGTAGCGCGCCCACTTCGCAGAAATGCAAAAACGACAAGCACAACTAATCCTATGGAAATGGCCAGTGCACGCTCAACCTCTCGAAGCGACGCACGAATAGTCGTGGTGCGCTCCATGACCACCTTCATGTCAATGGCAGCAGGAATGGTGGCCTGTAATCTCGGCAACAGCGCATTCACCCGAGCGACGGTTTCCAGAATGTTCGCGCCAGGCTGTCGATAAATGACGAGCTGCACCGAGGGCTCACCGTTAGTCAGACCCATGTTGCGCGCGTCCTGCACGCCGTCGGTCACTTTGGCAATGTCGCTCAGACGCAGCGCCGCATTGTTCTTCCAGCTAACGACGAGCGGCAAATATTCCGACGCGCGTTTGGCCTGATCATTGGCGGCGATTTGCCACTGTTTGTCGCCGACTTCAACGACGCCTTTGGGGCGGTTCACATTGTTGTTGGCAATCGCGGTTCGTACGTCTTCCAGCGATACCCCAGCCGCAGCGACACTCGGCAAATCGAGCGCTACGCGAACCGCAGGCAGCGCGCCGCCGCCGACATTCACATTGCCAACGCCTTCGATCTGCGAGATGCGCTGCGCGAGCACGGTGGACGCTGCGTCATACATCTGGCCACGGGTGAGCGACTGCGACGTCAGCGACAGGATCATCACCGGTGAATCCGCCGGGTTCACCTTGCGATAGACGGGATTGCCCGGCAAACTACTTGGCAGTGTCACGCGCGCCGCATTGATCGCCGCCTGAACCTCTCGCGCGGCGCTGTCGATGTTTTTGCCCATGTCAAACTGAAGCGTCACGCGCGTGGACGAGAGCGAACTGCTTGAGGTAATTTCGTTGACCCCGGCGATCGTCCCGAGCGCTCGCTCTAGCGGCGTTGCTACTGTCGCCGCCATCGTCTCCGGACTGGCACCGGGCAGGTTTGCAGTGACGGTGATCACCGGAAATTCGACTTGCGGCAGGGGCGCGACTGGCATCAGAAAATAGGCCAGCATGCCGGCGATGGCGATGCCTAGCGTCAACAGCGTTGTCGCGACCGGCCGAACAATGAAGGGCTGGCTTAGATTCATGGCGTTTGCGCCGCCGCTTGAATGACCTTATTGCGGCTCCCGAAACGTCGCGCCAGTCGATCAAACTGAAGATAAATCACGGGCGTGGTGAACAGTGTCAGAACCTGACTCACCAGTAATCCGCCCACCATTGTCCAGCCCAGCGGATGACGCAGCTCGCTGCCCATACCGCTGCCGAGCATGAGCGGCAGCGCGCTCAGCAGCGCAGCCATCGTCGTCATCAGAATCGGGCGCAACCGCAGCAGGCATGATTGCCTGATCGCGTCGTACGGCGTCTTGCCCTCTTCGCGCTCAGCGGCAAGCGCGAAGTCGATCATCATGATGGCGTTCTTTTTCACGATGCCGATCAACAGCACGATTCCGATAATCGCGATAACGCTCAGATCGTTGCCAGAAATGATCAGCGCGAGAAGTGCGCCAATGCCCGCCGAGGGCAGTGTCGAAAGTATCGTGATCGGATGAATGTAGCTCTCGTAGAGCACGCCTAGCACGATGTACATCGTTACTATCGCCGCAAGAATCAACCAGACCTGATTTTGTAGCGCCGCGCGGAATGCGAGTGTTGCGCCCTGAAATTGCGTGCGGATGCTGGCGGGCATCATGAGCGCAGTTTGTGCAGCATCAATCGCCTTGACCGCTTCACCCAGCGACACGCCCTTTGTCACGTTGAACGACACCGTAGTCGCGGGAAACTGGTTGAGTTTGTTAATTTGCAACTCAGCCGGGCGCTCAATCACGCGGGCGATCGACGAAAGTGGCACCTGTGACGTCACTCCGTTGGTCGTGCCCGGCACGTAGAGCTGCGCAATGATTTGTGGACCGGTGCTGGCAACATCGTTTGCGGCATACGCATCCGTCGATTTCTGTATTTCAAGCACCACACGGTACTGACTCGCCTGCGTAAAAATGGTTGAGATCAGACGCTGCCCGTAAGCGTTGTACAGCGCGTTGTTAATGGCTGCGACAGTGACGCCAACGCGCGATGCCGCATCCCGATCAATCTCGACGTACGCCTGCAGACCATTGCGCTGAAGTTCGGTCGACACATCCGTGAGCTGCGGCAGTTGCTGCAAGCGCTCCACAAGTTTTGGCGTCCATTCACCCAGTGCGACCGGATCGGTGCTGTCCAGCGTGAACTGGTACTGCGTCTTGCTCACGCGATCTTCAATGGTCAAGTCCTGAACCGGCTGCATAGAGAGCGTGATGCCGGAAACGCTTTTGGCGCGATCCAGCAGTCGGTCAATCAGCGCAGACGCGCGAAGCCGTCCCGATTCCAGCGGCTGTAGTTCGATCATCAAACGACCATTGTTGATGGTCGTATTCACGCCATCAACCCCGATGATTGACGAGATGCTGCGCACCGCAGGATCCTCCATCAGCGCCTGCACAAGCGCTTGTTGGCGCTCGCCCATCGCGGTGAACGAGATGCTCTGCGGCGCGTTGGTGATGACCGAAATCGCGCCCGTGTCCTGCACCGGGAAGAAGCCTTTCGGCACGACCCAGGCGAGCAGTGCGGTGAGAACAACCGTTGCGGTAGCAACGATCATGGTCAGGGTTTGGCGCGCGAGCACCCAGTCGAGCGCGACCGCATAACGATCCTGCAAGCGATCAAACGCACGGCCAATCGCGGCAAGCCAGCGTGGTTCGCGAACTTCGCTCTCGGGCTTCAATAGTCGCGCGCACATCATCGGCGTCAGCGTGAGCGAAACAAATGCAGAGATGATGATCGCGATCGCCAGCGTGAGCGCAAACTCGCGGAACAGTCGGCCCACCACATCGCGCATAAAAAGGAGCGGAATCAACACGGCGAGCAGCGATACGGTAAGCGAAATGATGGTGAACGCGATTTGTTTCGAACCGTTGATCGCGGCCTCGAAGGGCGCTTCGCCGTCCTCGATGCGACGTGCGATGTTTTCGATCATCACGATGGCGTCATCCACCACAAATCCCGCCGCGATGGTCAGTGCCATCAGCGACAAATTATTCACCGAGAAGCCCGCTGCATACATGACGGCGAAGGTTCCGACGAGTGACAGGGGCACGGCCACACTCGGGATGATGGTCGCAGACACGCTGCGCAGGAACAGAAATATCACAATCACAACGAGCGCTACAGCAAGCATTAACTCGTACTGCACATCGCGAACTGATGCGCGAATCGTAGTGGTGCGATCGGTGAGGGTGACGAGCTCGACCGTGGCGGGCAGTGCGGCGCGCAACTGCGGCATGATTGCGTTGATCGCGTTGACCGTTTCGATCACGTTGGCACCGGGTTGCCGCTGCACGTTGATGACGATGCCAGGTTGCTGAATGCGTTTGCCGTCGCGATCAAAAGTGGCCCACGCGGCGAGGCGAATGTTCTCCGCATCGTTGACGACAGCGGCCACGTCCTGAATGCGAATCGGCGCGCCGTTCCTGTAGGCGATGACGAGTTTTGCATATTCGCTCGCGTCCTTGAGCTGATCGTTCGCATCGATGGTGCTGGCGCGCAGCGGGCCGTCGAAGCTGCCTTTGGCGGCGTTGACGTTCTGGTTGCCAACGGCGGTGCGGATGTCGTCGAGCGAGAGCCCGAGCTGCGTCAGCGCGCGTGGATTTACTTGAATGCGCACTGCAGGCTTCTGGCCGCCTGACAAGGTGACTAGGCCGACGCCGGTGACCTGCGAGAGCTTCTGGGCGATGCGGGTGTCCGCCAGATCCTGCACGCGCGGCAACGGCAGCGTGTCAGACGTCAGCGCGAGCGTCAGGATCGGCGCATCCGCCGGATTGACTTTGTTGTAAACGGGAGGCGCTGGCAGATCGGCCGGCAGCAAGGTCGCAGCAGCGTTGATCGCGGCCTGAACTTGCTGTTCGGCGACATCGAGACGAAGGTCAAGTGTGAAGCGCAAAGTGATGACAGACGCCCCACCCGAGCTGGTCGACCACATCTGTTCCAGCCCCGGCATTTGCCCAAACTGACGCTCCAGCGGCGCTGTCATCGAAGAGGAAATGACCTCGGGGCTAGCGCCCGGATAGAGTGTCGTCACCTGAATGGTCGGGTAGTCGACCTGCGGCAGCGCGGATTGCGGCAACAGGCGATAGCCGATGACGCCCATGATGAATATCGCGAGCATCAGTAGGCTCGTCGCAACGGGGCGCCGGATAAACGGCTCACACGGATTCATGCTCACTGCCTGGGTGCGCCGCGGGGCGCTTCACCGCTGGCTTCCCGCTGTTTTTTACGTTCCGCTTTTTCGACATCCGACAGTTCTGACCACGGCTTTCTTGGGGCGTCGGTGCCAGTCGCGGACGAAGGTGTTGCTGGTTTTACTTCGCCCGTCTTTGCGGACGTGGCGGTTGTCGGGCTCGTTGCAGTGGCCGAAGCTGCAGCGGGAGCAGCCGCGGGCGCGGCGCCAGGTGCTGCGGGTGCTTTTCCCTCGCCTGATGCCGCGCCTTCTTTCTTTGCCCGATCGCCTCGCGGGCCGCGCTGGGCGGCCGGTGCGGCCTGCACGGTGGTCACCGGCGCGCCGTCGCGCAACTTGTCGGCACCGTCGATCACAATCGATTCGCCTTCCTTGAGGCCTGTCGTGATGACCACGCGATCCCCGATCACCGGGCCGAGCTGAATTTTCCTCAGACTGGCGTTTTTCTCCGGGGTCACCACGTAGACATAAGTTCCCGGCGTGCCGCGTTGAACTGCGCTTTGGGGAATGGTGATGGCGGCGTCGAGACGCTCCAGTTCGAGCTTCATATTGACGAACTGATTTGGAAACAGCGTATTGTTTTTGTTCGGAAATACCGCCTTCAGTTTGACGGTTCCGGTGGCTGAATCGATCTGGTTATCGACCGCCAGCAGCTCGCCCGTATCAAGCACGGTACGACCATCGCGATCCAGAACCTGCACCGCCAGTTTCGGCGCGCCCTGAGTGTCGCGTCCCATCTTGGCAAGTACCGAAGGCAGCACTTCCTGCGGCAGCGAGAACACGGTGGTGATGGGCTGCACTTCGGTAATCACAACAATGCCGTTGGCGTCTGACGAGCGCACCATATTGCCCGCATCAACCTGGCGCAGGCCCGTGCGGCCCGTAATGGGAGCTTTGACCTCGGTGTAGCCCAGATTCAACTGCGCCGTGGCGACTTGCGCCCTGTCGCCCAGCAGCGTTCCTTCCAGCTGCTTTACCAGCGCGGCCTGCGCCTCGACTTGCTGGCGGGCAATGCTGTCCTGTTCGAGCAATTTTTGATAGCGCGTGAGGTCAATTTTTGCCGAATCGAGCTGCGCCTGATCCTTGGCGAGCTGACCCTGCGCTGATTGCAACGCGGCCTGAAACGGAAGCGGATCAATTCGCGCCATGACCTCGCCCGCACGAACCAGTTGCCCCTCGCGGAATGACACAGTCTGCAAAAGACCATCGACACGTGCCCGCGCTGCAGCGGTTGAGCGCGCTGTAACCGTGCCAATTGCCGTCACGATGACGGGCACTTCGCTCACTCGGACTTGATCGATGACCGCAGGCACTGCGCCACGGCCGCCACCAGGACCACCCCGACCGGCTGCGCCCGTTGCCCCGCCCTTCGCGTCAGTTGCTGCGCCCGACTTGTCTGCGCCGGTCGCGGTGGTCTGCGCGTTGCGATACCACCACCATGCGCCGCCCGCGAGGACTGCGACGGTCAGTGCGATCAGCCCCGTTCGGACCCAGCCATTTTCTTTTTTCATCTCTGTATCTCGTTTCATGCTTCGGTAATTTCGCCTCGACGGCGTCTGAAAGTCGGGGCATTGCAGGCGCCAGTTTCATGTTTCAGCTTTTCGACACAATGGCGTTTGCATTGGGGTTAGCGTCACATATAGCTTGAAGTCGACTATTAGCCGAAAATGCCTATAGCCCTAATGCAAACGTCGTTTCACTAAAAAGCTATTCGAACAAGGCTCGCTTGTCTTTAGCCAACAACTGAAGCTCACGTTTGACTTCTCGTGCCCGTGATTCGACGTAGCTCGCTTCGTAGTAGTCGCCGTCGCCCGCCTTGGACGCCAGTTCGAACTGGTCAAGTGCGCCGCGCAGATTTCCCTGCCGCGCGTATTGCTCGCCCAGGAAGCGATGCTGCTTCATTTTCAGGCCCGATTCGGCGCTCGCCCGGGCTGCGAGCTCAAGCAGCGTGGTGTCGTCAGGGCGTCGGGCGAGGCTGCGCTCGACCGAGGCGAGCGCGCGTTGAGGCTGTTTCGCGCGCAACAGAACCTCAGGCAAATCGTGATGCAGTTGCCAATGATTCGGGTACTCAATGATGGCTTGCTCAAAGAATTTGACGGCGGCCGGAAATTCCTCGTTCTGGATCAATATCTGGCCGTGCATTGCGGCAATCATTGGATGCTTGATGCGCGCCGCTTCGAGCACCGCAAGCTCGCGTTTGGCGCGATCAAAGTCACGCTGGCGCATCAGTGATGCGACCAGCCCATAGCGGGTTGCAGCCTCCGATGAATATTTGCGCTCTTCAAGGGCTGACTCAAAAAACGTGACCGCGGCTTTCGGCTCGCCGACGTAGCTGCGCAGCAGCGCCCGCACATAGTGAAAATCGGCGCTCTCACGCGCGAGCTTGAACTCGCCACTACCGGCGCGCGCACGGGCGTCGCCAATTCGTTCGACGGTCACCGGATGAGTGCGCATGTATCCCGGCACAGCGCCGGTATCGCTGATTGAGCTGACCCGTTGCAGCCGCTCCATGAACGTGCCCATCGCGCCCGAATCAAACTGGGCACGCGTCAAATACTGAAAGCCCACGCGATCAGCTTCGCGTTCGTTATCGCGAGAGAAGTTCAGGTAACTTTGTATCTGCGCGGCTTGGGAGCCGAGCAACACGCCCTGAGCGGCGTCGCCTTTGCCTGATTTTGCCGCCAGCACGGCAGCGGCGAGCCCGGCGATTCCCATCCATGCATTCTTGCGTTGATCGTCCATCATGCGTGCATAGTGCTTCTGCGTCACATGCGCCATCTCGTGCGCGAGGACGCTGGCGAGTTCGCTCTCGGACTGCGTGATGAGCACCAATCCCATGTTGAGGCCGATGTAGCCGCCCGGCATGGCAAACGCGTTCACCCCCGAGTCCGCTACGGCAAAAAATTCGAACTTGTCGCGAATGCCCGGATTCGCGTTCAGGATGCGCGCGCCCAATTCATTCAGGTACGCATTGACCTCCGGGTCCTGCAAATAAGCACCACTCGCGCGCAGCTCTCGCATCGCCTCCATACCGAGTTTTTTCTCGGCCTGACTGGTCACCAAAACGCCAGAACTG
Organism: Burkholderiales bacterium; assembly: GCA_043777615.1. GTDB lineage: Bacteria > Pseudomonadota > Gammaproteobacteria > Burkholderiales > Casimicrobiaceae > Casimicrobium. The sequence continues at coordinate 14,602 of JAYWHV010000068.1, forward strand.
TCTCCCAACTCGGGCAAACTGGTCTGGGCGTGCGCCATATTGGGCAGCAGTAACGAGAGCGCCGTCAGCGCCGACACCACCGGACGCGTTGCAGATTCGCGGTGCAAACCCGGCAACTGAAGCAAATTCCGGCGGCAAACAGGCCTCGCGTTGGACGTAAAAGCGGACGTTGAATTGGGCTTTGGCATGTTGCTAAGATAGCCCAATTGCGCTTCCAGTTCCTTTGTAAAGACAGCTTCACACTCTGCCATGACCGATTCGTTACAAAAGCTTACACATTTCGATGCTTCAGGGCAGGCGCATATGGTCGACGTTGGTAGCAAGGCCGAGACCAAACGCGTGGCGCGTGCTGTGGGCTCGATTGTGATGCAACCGTCCACGCTGGCGCTCATCGAGGCGGGTTCGCACAAAAAGGGAGATGTGTTGGGTATCGCACGTATCGCAGCGATTGGCGGGGCCAAGCGCTGCGCCGAATTGATTCCACTCGCGCATCCGATTCCGCTGACACGAGTTGCGGTTGCATTCACTGCCGACGCCGCAGCATCCAGCGTTCACATCGCTGTTACCGCCGAGACGGTCGGACGGACTGGCGTTGAGATGGAAGCGCTCACCGCCGTCAGCGTGGGCCTGTTGACCATCTATGACATGTGCAAAGCTGTCGATCGCGGCATGACAATTTCCGCCGTTCGCCTTGTTGAAAAAGAAGGTGGCAAATCGGGGCACTGGAAGGCGGACTAGCGCCGTCCAGTCGCGCCTCGCTGCTTGAGACGTCTGCCTGTGCGAACCGTATTTGCGCTTTGCATGTTCGCGCTGGGCGTCGGCGTCGCACAGCTCACTCCGGAGTTGCCGACTCGCTGGGTCAGCATTGCTGTGGCTTGCATGGCAGTCGCAGCTGGCGTATTTCTGCTGCTGCGCACGACCCGCACCACCACATGGGTGGTACTTGTCCTGGCGCTTTTGCTGGGGGCGAGCTACACGACGCTACGCGCCGACTGGCGCATGTCGCAAGCACTACCCGTCCAGTGGGAAGGCCGCGATATTGAGCTCATCGGCATCATTGACGAGTTGCCCCAAGCCGACGCACAAGGAGTGCGCTTTGCATTCGCAGTCGAACAAATCATCACTCCGACCGCGACTGTGCCGCCACGGATTGCGCTTGGCTGGTACAAGGCGACGATCAAGGAGTTGCAGGGCGAGCCGCTGCCGACGATCCGCGCCGGTGAGCGCTGGCAACTGACAGCACGGCTGAAGCGCCCGCATGGCTACAGCAATCCGAATGGCTTTGACGTCGAAGCCTGGATGCTGGAAAACGAATTGCGCGCGACCGGCACAGTGCGCGGCGATGAACCTAACCGTCGCCTTGCTGCCAACGCGGGCCGTCCGATTGATTACCTTAACCAGTTGCGTGATCGTCTTCGTGAACGCATGCGGCACGCGCTCACGGACAAGCGCTATGCGGGCGTCGTCATTGCACTCGCGCTTGGCGATCAACGCGCGATTGCTGAATCCGACTGGGCACTGTTCAACGCCACTGCGGTGTCGCATCTGCTCTCGATCAGTGGTGCCCACGTCACGCTATTTGCGAGCTGGGTTGCTTTAGCGGTTTTCGCAGTCTGGCGGCGCTCGCCGCGACTTGTATCTCGAATGCCTGCGCAGCTTGCAGCAGCCATTGTCGCGGCAGGTATCGCCGTCGCCTATGCAGCCTTGTCAGGGTTTGCAGTACCGGCGCAACGTACGTGTTACATGCTTCTTACTGCCGCGTTTGCGCTGTTGCTACGGCGCACGCTCTCGCCGTGGCTCATCCTGTCATGGTCGTTGGCGGTCGTGCTCGTGATTGATCCGTGGGCGGTGCTTGCGGTCGGCTTCTGGTTCTCATTCATGGCAGTGGCGATGCTGATGTACGTCACCATTGGGCGCGTCGGGGAACGCCCCTGGTGGCACACGTTGCTCATCACACAGGCGGCGGTGACCGTGGGCCTCGCTCCGCTATCGATTGCACTGTTTCAACAAGTGTCGCTCGTTGGGCCGATTGCCAATGCAGTAGCGATTCCGCTGATCACGATGGTCGTGGTGCCGCTCACGCTGGTGTGGCTCATTGTTCCGATTGATCTGCTGTTGACCATCGCGCATCAGCTCGTCGCGTGGCTCGCGGCCGGTTTGCAGTGGTTGATGTCGCTGCCGACGCCGCTCTGGTCGCAACACATGCCACCGTGGTGGACTGTCGGACTGGCGCTGCTCGGCACCCTCGTGCTGCTGGCGCCACGCGGCTGGCCGCATCGCTGGTTGGGGCTTGTCTGGTGCGTGCCGATGTTCGCGATCACGCCATTGCGTCCACTCAACGGTGATTTTGAACTCACTGTACTCGACATCGGACAAGGCACCGCTGCCGTCGTGCAAACAGCCAATCACACAATGGTGTACGACACAGGCCCGCGATGGACCGACGCGAGTGACGCAGGCTCGCGCCTGATTGCGCCCTACCTGCGGGCAAGCGGTTCGTCGCATATTCACGGACTGATCGTCAGCCATCTCGACATTGATCACAGTGGCGGCGCGCAGTCGCTCTTGAAGGGCGTTCCGGTCGACTGGATGTTGACCTCGGTATTTGCGGAAGCCGGGATTGTTAAATCTGCGAATGACCGCGACGTTAAGACGCTCGGCTGCGCGGCGGGTCAATCATGGATTTGGGATGGGGTTCGCTTCGACGTATTGCATCCCGACGCGGAGAACTACACCGAAGCCAAACTCAAAACGAATGACCGTTCATGCGTCATTAAAGTCAGTACGCGACGATTCAGCGCGCTACTTACGGCAGACGTTGAGGCTCGCAGTGAAGCGGACATCATCGACCGCTACACGGCTACGCCCTCCGCGCTCAAGAGCGACGTTCTGCTCATGCCGCATCACGGCAGCCTCACCTCATCCACGCCCGATTTCATCAGCGCAGTCGCGCCAAAGATCGCGCTCATCAACGCGGGCTATCGCAATCGATTCGGTCACCCACGCGAAGCCGTACTGGCCCGCTACAGCGAACGCGACATCGCTGTGATGCGAACCGACTGGCATGGCGCAATCACGCTCAACTCGGTTGACGGCATTGCCAAAATTGCGAAGTCGCGCGAGTCGCGACAACGGTATTGGGTTGATCGTCCGGATTCGGCCGACCGACGACCCATTGAATAACAGGACAGTACCCGGTTTAGGGGTTTCTGAACCGCCCAATCCGCACAGCCGTCTGTCCCAATTTTGGATTTGGAACGGGCATCACCATGACCGCATCGGCATGTGGCGTGCGCACTGGATCCTCCCCGTCCATGGCGATCAACGTACCCGATTGCGCAATCACCTCAAGTCCGCGCAATTGACGAACCCACTGAAACGCAGCTGCCCTGACCGTGACCACAGTGCTGATGTCAACGACGCGTTGGGTCGCTGGCTTTTCAACGTCCAAACCTTGTGCAACCCACTGCGGGTCAAGCACGTCAAAGTGCCGCAAGAAGCGCAACACGAGCTGCTTCGCCACGCAGCCAGCAGCCGCCTCCCAATGCTGTCCGCACTCCACGAGCAACGCGCTCTTGTCGTTCTGCGGGTCGCCAAAGCCAGCGTAGTCGCGCAGGCGCCTGCCGGCGGCGTGGCCAGAATCAACAAGGATGTGTTCAGGAACTCCGACGGCGCGCGCTAGCGCAAGCCCCTTATCAGTATCGCCCGCCAGAGCAATCGGCGGCGCGGGCTCCAGCATCGAATGCAAATCAAGTAAATGATCCACCGTGTCATAGAACGGTCGCAACTCACGCACACGCTTCAGTTCGCGTGAATCTCGTGCGCCAACGAGCGTCGCCACATCCCACAAGCGATTGAAATCCTCGTCGACGCAGCGTGAATCAAATGGCTTCGCCGGATCAAACGAGTGATAGGCATCAACGTTTGCGAACACGACCGAGAGGGTGCCACGCAGCACCGGCAAGCCCGCGTGAAGCTCGCGCAACAGCCAGTCCGCTGCAATCGCCCCGCACACTTCGTTGCCATGAACCAAAGCGTTCACGCACACATGTGGCCCCGCTGTATCGCTGGCGAATCGCCAAACATACGGCACGCCTGTGTT
>JAYWHV010000069.1:0-18691 GCA_043777615.1 Burkholderiales bacterium
GGGATTGTCGGAAAAGCCAACGCGAGGACAGGCGCCCAAACTACCAGCCGGGTTACCACCACAGGTCGCCAGCGCGGCGGGCGACTGATATGGACTTCATCCTTCCGCTGATCTTCATGGCCATCATGGGCCTGGCGATGTTGTTGTATGTGATTCTGGACGGGTACGATCTGGGTGTCGGTATCCTGCTGCATTACGCGCCGGAAGAACACAAGGACATGATGGTCGCCTCGATCGGCCCGTTCTGGGACGCGAATGAAACATGGCTCGTGCTCGGTGTTGGCATCATGCTGGTGGCGTTCCCTTCGGCCCACGCGGTCGTGTTGTCAGCGCTCTACTTGCCGGTCGCCGTGATGCTCATGGCCCTGATTGTTCGCGGTGTCTCGTTTGACTTTCGCACCAAGGCGCACGACAAGCACAAAGCCTTCTGGAATGGAATGTTCACCGTTGGCTCCATGGTCGCTGCCATGTCGCAGGGCTGGATGCTTGGCAGCTACGTCAGCGGCTTCCGTGACGACTGGTGGACATGGGCTTTTAACGCGGTGATTGCGCTAACCGTGCCTGCAGCCTACGTCGTGCTCGGCGCGGGCTGGCTCATCATGAAGGCCGAGGGCGACTTGCAGGCGCGAGCAGTCGTGTGGGGGCGTAAAGCAATCCTGCCGTTTCTGATCGGTATCTCCGCCGTGTCCCTCGCCACGCCGTTCATCAGCGAAACGATTCACAACAAATGGTTCAGGCTGCCCGGCTTCTTTGCGCTTTTGCCGATTCCACTCATCACTGCCGCTGCCTTCGCCGCGCTGTGGCATGTCACCGGGAAGAAATCCATCATCGAAGCGGGTTACGGCTGGATTGTTTTTGCGGCCACGGTGCTAGTACTGATCCTCGCAACACTCGGACTCGCTTACTCGATTTATCCGTACGTCGTGATTGATCGGCTCAATGTTTGGGAAGCGGCGAGTGCTACGAGTTCGCTGATGATTTTGCTGGTGGGTACGCTCATCACGCTGCCCGCGATCATCGGATACACGATATTTGTTTACCGGATTTTCTGGGGTAAGGCGAGAGAACTAACGTACGGTGCGTAGAGCGGCTCGTCCTCTTATTTGATTTGTGTAACGCGCTCCTCAGGACCGCCCATCTCGTGATAGATGTCGTCCAGATAGGCCGCGAGTTCTCCTCCATCGAGAAAATCTGGAATCGAAAAGTCTCGAAGCACGATGCGCTTGCCTGGTTCCAATCGGTACGCGACCCACGTACCGGCTCCGCGAGCAACGTCAAGCTGAAACTTTCCGTAGATGTCGAATTTCACTGCGATGCCTTGAACAGCCAATGCGCATGATCCGCAATATGCCGGTAGCCGATACGTTGATACGCTTTGTTGCTGGCGGGATTGGCCGCATCGGTGAATAGAAACACGGTGCGTGGCATATCGTTTTGCACTTGCAAACTAGCTGCGGCAGTGACTGCTTGTGCATAGCCCCGACCGCGCAGCTCAGGTGGCGTGTACACGGGGCCGACACGCGCTGACGCAGCCGGTAGTGCGTTCGCGCCCGAGAACGCCACTGTCGCGCCGCCGTCAATCCAGAGTGTCAATTGTCGATCCCGAATTCTGCGGGAGACCCGCTCCTCGAGTGGCGTCGGCACGTTGATCATGCCGACTTCCTGCTCGAACGCGGCGTGCCATTCGACCAGCAGCGAAAGATCATCCATCGTTGCCAGCCGGGAGTGGCCCGGTGCTCGCCCAAAATCGGGTTCGCCCTGCAGTCGATACAACATCAAATTAACGTGATTGGTGGCTGGTTGTGGATAGATTGTGATGAAGCGCTGGAGCACGTCCTGGCGACCGATGACGCCAGCTAGCTTCACTTTCGCAGCGAGCAAATGGGTGGCGAGCATCACGACAACGTCGCGATCCATCAACGACATGAAGAGCGTTTGCGTGTCGACAATCACCGCCGTGCCCGTCAGTACATCTTGATCGCCGAGCACAGCAAAGAACCGCTCGCTTCCGCGCGGGCCGAGATCAAGAATGCGCTTGATCGCGCTCAAAAGATGCGTGTGGTTCGCCGGATCGCGCGAAAGAAATGCTTCGGCTTCACGCCATAACGTTGGCGCATCGGCGTATTCAACGACCCTCATTTCCCAAACACGGGCGAAACAAAATCCGCCGGCAGCATCGGCAAATCCGTCACCCCGACATCGACACCACATTGCATGAGGAGCGTCGTGACCTGTCCACGATGATGCGTCTGGTGATTAAAGAATTGCATCATCACGAGCGGCAGCGGTAGGGTGAGCTCTGCCTTGTCTCCAGACAAACGCCGGAAGGTCAGCGTGCCCGCCAGCTTCGTGTCATCCAGCGATGCCACGAAGCGATCCAGTCGACTGTCGGCCCAGTCCCGCTGCGCCCGCAGTTCATCAAAATCGTCGTACAGTTCCTGATCCAGCGAAATGATCGTAGTGGGCGTGCCGTCCAATCGGTCGAGCCACAGTTGATCGCCCACCAGCAAGTGATTGAGCGTCGCGTGGATGCTCTTGAAAAACGCCCCCATGTTGCGCTTCCTGATGCCGTCGGGCAGCGTCGCGGCGGCAGCGTAAACAGACTGGTTCTGCCAGCGGTTGTAGCGGGAAAAATGCTTGCAGTAGGCGACCGTAATCATTGCGAAAGTATAGGTGTCCTGCGCGCTCTGCCTTTCACCATTCGAATCTTTGGTTGGGCGCAAACATGTTGATAAGGGGCACCAGCGCGCTCGCGGTGAACAGCACGACGATCAGGCCATGTGGTTTGAAGAGTACAAATTGCCATACGAAAGCGCACCCGGCGACGGCAACCGCAAAGCCGATACGCGCGCCGCGCCGCTGCGGCGTGGTCATCGGATCGGAGATCATGAAGAAGGCGAACAACAGCACTGCGCCGTTGCTGATTTGCTGCAACCACATTGCCCATGCGACGTCTGCACTGTAGTCAAGCCAGAGGACGCGCGCTGCGAGCAGCGCGGCCCAAGCGCCGAGAAACGTCAAGCTGATGTCCCAGCGGGCAATACGTTGCGTGACAAGACCGCCCAGAGCGAGAAACCACAGTGCCGCGAGTGAAGCTGAGCCCCATTGTCCGGGCGACAGCCATGCGCCGGGAATCCATGCCCATGCTGCGAAGGCCGCCAGATTGGCGGGGTTGGCGATGTGGCTGCGGCATTGCTTTGGCCCGGCGCGCAGCAGATACTTTGACGACATCGCGATGCAAGCCAGCAGCGGATGCACCCACAGCGAATCTGCGCGAACGAGGATACTGATGCCAAATGACGACACGATCGCACTCAAGTAACCGCCCCAGCCATTGCGGCTGGGCAGTTTGAGTCCCCATTGCCACGCGGCTTGCGTCGCCAGCGCGGACGCAAAGGTGAGCACGACTTGCGGCAACGTGAGCGCGAAGTCACGCGCGAGGGCACCAAGCACGAGAAAACTCGCGAGAAATACGATCTGGAACCACCGAGCGTCGATATGGGCGAGCATCGCTTCGAGCCTCGCGACTGTCCCGGCACTTGCAATTGCAAGTGCCATGCGTTGTGTGGCCTCAGGCCCGACTTCCGTCGTTCCTGGCGCAACCGCTCCAACACCAGCCCGCTTTCTGTCTGCGGGAGAGGGCCCCAGGACATTTGCAACGTCAGCGGTCATGACGCTTTCGCCCCGCTGGCGGCCGCGCGACTCATCCCAAAAAGCTTTTGCCACCACGTGCGCGTCTCGGGTACCTGAACATCGCCACCGCTCGCGGGTTTTACGTTTGCGGGCGTCACACCTGCGCTGGCCATTTTGTCAATGTCCGCCATCGACCAGCCCGTGAGTCGCGCGAGTGCTTGCTTCTCTGCCGCGAGGCGGGCAGGCAGATCACGCTCGTAGTACTTTGCGGCCTGATCGAGTGTCCGTCTCTTGCTTGCGCCGCAGGCGTCTGCGCAGTCGGCTGCCAGTTCACTGCCCGATTTGCCAGCGTACCTTTTTGCGCCGTCCCAGCCTGCTTTCGCACCCGCGGCCGCCTCGCGCATGACCTCGGGCACCTTCGCTTTACACATCGCTTCGCAGTCGTTCTTTGCAACGGATTCGCTGCATGCCGCCACCGATCCACCGTACGGGTTTTGAATGACGTAGCGGGTTTGCCAGTTCTGTCGATCCTTCGTTTGCGTGAACATCAGATCTTCGGGGAACGTGTTCGCGGTGTAGCGAACATGCAGGCGCGTGAGCATCACGGGTTGTGCTCCGCCGCCTGTCGGCGGCGCCGACCGGATGGCCGGGGTTGAGGTTCCGGGAGCGGGGCGGACTGAGGGTGTGGCCGAAGTGCCTGTGCTAATTTGCACGTCGTCGCCACCGACCCAGAACACACCAGCTTTGCGCAACTCCGTCGGCGTCAGCGGATCGGCAGCACACGGATCACACCAGCCCATGTCCCAAAAGTATTCCGTGAATACCACGCGATAGTCTTCGCGCGCGGTTGAGCTGTCGTAGAGCGCTTTGTAGAACTCCTTGAACTTCGGCTTGACGAATGGCGGAATGTTTTCATTCGCCGCGAGCTTCGCTGTCCGGTAGTTGCTGCTCTCCACACGGCCGTTTTTGGTGAGCACATAAACAATGAGATCCTGCGGCTTGTTCGGCGGCGCGTTCAACATGCCGAGTCGCATCGGCAGCATGAACTTTTCGCTCTCGAACGCGAACTGCAACGGACGCAGCGTGCTGTATCCAAGGTGCGATTGCTCTTTCAGGTTGACCTTCGCTACAAAGAACTTCATGCCCTGATTGATGTACGGCTTTAACGCAGCACTCGCGCCCTTGGGAATGGTGTAGCCGTTCTCTCGCAACCAGGTTTCCAGTCCGTCGGACTGGGTGGCCGACAGGCTCACAATGTCGTATTCCTCAAGCGTGTACTGCGCCTCGACCGTTACGCCGAGCGCTTTGTCGCGCATCATGCTCATCTGACCGCGCATCAGGCCTCCCGCGGCGGCGGGCGCGTACATTGGACGTGGATACAGGTCCGCGCCCCAGCTGAGATTGAACTGGCACGGATCGCTGTCGTGATACTCCGCAAGACGCGGGCTTGAGTACGCGTCAAGGCGCTCGAACGTGGTCTTTTCGGCCACGCGCACCTGCCCCTGTTTGAGCACTGTCGGGGTCGGTACGATCAGCGCAAATTCGTTGAGCGGCCCTGAGTAGTCGTTCAACATCGAGATCACTGTGCGGTTGCCATCGCGAACCAGCACCACCTGGCTTGCTTCATTGAAAAGACTGGCATCTGCTTTGCCTGCGTAAAAACCGCAGAACGCCTGCGCGGTCATCGGGAGCAGGGCCGCAGCGGCTAAAGCTGACGTCGTTGCTCGCGAGAGCGCGGTCCGCCAGCGATTTCGACGTGTGGTTGCAAAGTCAGTCGTGGGCATATCGCCGCAGCGCGTCAGGTTCATGGTCTCTCCGTTGAAAGTGTGAACTGGGTGTAACGAGCCTAGACGTGAAACGGGGTCAAGCCTGCGCCAATTTCTTGCATCAGAGCGTTCGTTTGCGGTGTAGATGGGGCGCGCGTGCTGCGCCGCTCCGCTTCTTTGAACGGAGGGTCAGGCGGCAAATCAGGACTTACAGCTTTTCGCTAGGATTGCCGCTAGATTGGAGCTAAGGCACCTTTTAGTCAAATATCGACTAATGCCCATTTAAGCCTATAGCCCCAATGCAGAATGCGTTTCGATGAAAAGTTATAAGCTATAGGAAGTACTCAGGTGCCCAGTTTCGCCTGGAAACTGGCCCAGCGCTGATCAGGCCCAAATGACAGGGCCAGGTTTGCCGTACCAGTTCTCCACCTGTGGCGCCAGAGCGGCTTCGATTCGGGCGCGTTTTATCTTCATCGTGGGCGTCAAATAGCCGTTGTCAATGCTCCACGGCTCCCGCGAGACGACGATCATGCGAATTGTTTCGTAGTCGGCCAGTCCGCTGTTGACCTCAGTCAAAAGCGCTCCGAGATCAGTGGTCACCTTTTCCCGGACCGAGGGATCAACGACGGTGGGTCGCAAATTCTCGGCGAGAACGACGATCGCGTACGGCGCCTGATGGCCAACGCCCGAAACCATGGACATTTCGATCATCGGGTTGGCGTTGATTGTGTTTTCAATCGGAGCAGGTGCGACATATTTGCCTTTGCCGGTTTTGAATAATTCTTTCTTGCGGCCGGTCAGTTTCAGCATGCCGTCCGAGCGCAGTTCGCCCAGATCGCCGGTGCGAAAAAATCCATCCTCGGTAAAGCTTTCGGCATCAAGCTCAGGTTGTTTGTAGTACCCGGCAAGCTGCCCCGGCGACTTGATCAGCACCTCGCCGTCGTCGCTGATGCGAACCTGAACGCCTGGCATCGGAGAACCGACATAGCCGGGCGCACTGAGCGCGATGGAAGAGGTGCAGGAATAGGCAAAGTCCTCGGTCATGCCGTAGCCTTCAACGAGGTTCAGTCCGAGCTTTCGGTACCAGGCAATAAGGGGCGCGGGAATGGGGGCTGACCCGCTGCCGGCATGCTTCACCGAGTCGAGACCGAGGCCGTTGAGAACTTTGCGGCCGATAATGCCGCGCACAATCGGAATTGAAAGCAGTAGATCAAGCTTTTTCTGCGGCATTTTCTGGAAAACGCCCTGCTGGAACTTGAGCCACAGGCGCGGCACAGAGACGAATATGGTCGGTCGTGCGCGCTGTAAATCAGTGACAAATGTGTCCAGCGTTTCTGCGAAATAGATGTGGGCTTTGCCTTCCACGATGGAGCCGCATTGGACCCATGCGCGCTCCATGACATGCGCCAGCGGCAGGTACGAAAGTATCCGAATCTGCTCGGTCGGGCCTATGGCGTTGCGCATGTTGCCGACAACGCCTTCGGCGGCCCGCGTAATGCGGTCAAAGCGATGCATCACACCTTTGGGAGTGCCGGTCGAGCCCGACGTGTACATGATCATGGCGATGTCGTCGGCAGCCCGTGCCGGGTTCCCCGTGATCGGCTCCGTCTTTGCCACGACAGAGTCCCAATCTGCAAACGACGTACGGGCTGATGCGGGAGCCAACGGGAATGCAACGCAGGGCAAGCCCGCGGGCACGGCGCTCGCCTGATGCTCCCAAGTGTCGAGTTTGCCCACAAAGAGCAGGCTTGCTTCGCTGTGCGTAAGCACGTAGCGCACGGTGTCGGCAGTCTCGGTTGGAAAGATCGCAACGGTGGTCCCGCCTGCCATCCAGATAGCCAGTTCAGCCATAAAAAAATGTGCGCAGTTTTTGCTGAGAATTGCAACGCGCGCGCCGGGCACGAGGCCGAGACTCTTCAAGTGCGCAGCCATTCTGCGCGCCTGATCCATCGTCTGCTGCCAGGTGTAATCGCTCACGGAGCCACCGGTTGGTTGCGTCAGCCAAACGTGGTTTGGGCGCGTCGACTCGTGGTCGTAAGCGGAGTCAAGAATGAGTTTGGCGGACTCTGGGTTCTGCATGGTTTCTCCTTTGTGCACTATTCGTTATTGATGTCGTTGCTATTGTCGTTGCGCCACCAGGCGCTGCTGTTTCAACGTCGCGATCTCTTCAAGCAGGTCTACGACTAGCGCTGCAACCTCCGCGTTGGTGTCGAACGTTCGCTCGATATTGGCGAGCCGACGCGCGCGGTTCAAAGCGGCGCTGGCGAAGCGCCATTCTGCGGCATCTGAGCGCGTCATCGCTACGCTGACCGAATTATGGGCGCACTCAAGCAGTCCGTCTTCAACATGTTGCACGACCCAGGTGTATTCGACGGAGCAGGCGTTCGCCAGCTCGAAAGTCGTCAGCGTTCTCTCGTCGACCAGTACGCCAGAAACAGCGGTGTCATTCATGATGCTCATGCTCAAACTCCCTTCGCGGCAGTGACCGCATCACGTGGATTAAACGGCATTTCGCGTGCCATCGCTTCGTACATTGCCCGCGCCGCCTCGGTGTCCGCCGGCGGCAAAACCACAGAGATTTCAAGATAAAGATCGCCCGGTGTTTCTCCCGGAATGCCGCGGCCCTTCAGGCGCAGCTTGCGCCCGGTTTGCGAGCCCGGTGGTACTTTTACCTGCACCGTGCCCGACGGCGTTGGCATCTCGATCCCTGCACCCAGCGCCGCCTCCCACGGGGCGAGTGGCATGACGGCTGTCACATCGCGACCGTCAACGCGGTAGCGCGGATCAGGCGCGAAACTGATTTCAAGAAACAGGTCGCCCGACGGTCCGCCACCGAAGCCCGCGCTGCCCTGCCCGGCGAGACGAATATGCTGGCCTTCCTTGAGTCCTTTCGGTATGTTCACATTTAACGTGCGCTCGTCGGCGACCACGTGGCCCAGTTCGTCCAGCCGGGTCGCGCGCAGGTTAATCGCTCGCGTTGCCCCGGTGTAGGCGTCGGCCAGATCGATCATGACTTTTGCGTGATGATCCTCTCCGCGCATCTGTTGCGTGCCCGCATCTCGCGTTCTGCGCCCGCCCGCGTGAGCGGCACCACCGCGCGCGCTGTCGCCAAACATGCTGGAGAAAAACTCACTGAAGCGCGCCGCTTCCGCCGCACTCATGCCGTCGCCGGAATACTCGTTCCCGGCGTTCCAGTCGGGCGGTGGCTGGAAGTCCTGCCCGGCGCGATGGCCGCGACCACTTGCAGCGAGCCGGTCGTAAGCCGCCCGCTTTTCAGGATCGGAGAGCACGGTATTGGCTTCGTTCAGCTCAGTCATTCGAGCTGCCGCGTCGGGCTCTTTACTCACGTCGGGGTGATACTTGCGCGCCAGCTTGCGAAACGCCTTTTTGATCTCATCGGCGTCGGCTGTCTTACCGACACCGAGAATCTGGTAGTAGTCCCTGAACTCCATGCGACTGGACTCCTTAAAGCGTTGACATGACGTCCACAGTATGCGCTCGCTTCAGTCACGCGTCCTGAGCGATGTCAAAGACAGGCTATTCTTCGGGATAACTTTGAGCAATTATTTTGCGTTGTGATTGTTTTCGTGCCATGCTTTCCAACTCTCTTTCGATCCCCGGTCTCATCGTCAAATCTCACCGGTTTAAAGTTCCGCTGGATTACGCGAATCCTTCCACAAAAATCAGCGTTTTTGCGCGCGAGCTGACCGCACCCGGCAAGGAAAAGCTCGATCTGCCGTATCTGGTGTTTTTTCAGGGCGGGCCGGGCTCAGGCTCCCCGCGCCCCGGCGGCGCCAACGGCTGGATCAAACGGGCGCTGACGGAGTTTCGCGTGTTGCTGCTCGATCAACGCGGCACTGGCTTATCGACTCCGATCACCGCACAGACGTTGCGTCATTCCGGCACACCGCAGGCACAGGCTGACTACGTGCAGCATTTTCGTGCCGACAACATCGTTCGCGATGCAGAAACGATTCGCAAGGCGCTCAATGGCGAACAACCCTGGAGCATTCTCGGTCAGAGTTTCGGCGGATTTTGCGCCATGAACTACTTGTCGTCTGCAGCGGAAGGACTGAAGGAGGTGCTCATCACCGGTGGCATTCCGTCGTTAACCGCAACAGCGGATGATGTGTATCGAGCAACGTATCCGCGTGTGATTGCCAAGAATCGACGCTACTACGAGCGCTATCCGGATGATGTGCAGCGGGTGCGCGATATCGTTGAGTATGTCACCGAACATGACGTTCAAATGCCCTCCGGTGTCCGCTTGACCGCGCAACGCTTTTTACAGCTCGGCATTTCATTCGGCATGAGCGATGGTTTTGAAGCGGTGCATTACTTGATTGAGGAGGCTTTTGTTGATACGCCCCACGGCCGCGAAATGAACTGGAACTTCCTGTCGGGCATTGAACACGCGCAGTCGTTCGACACCCACCCGATTTACACCTTGCTTCAGGAAGCCTGCTACACGCAGGCAACGGCAAGCAACTGGTCAGCGGATCGCTTGCAACGTGAATTCCCCGAGTTCAATGATGCCGGGCGCGGCCCTATTCTGTTCACCGGCGAGATGGTTTATCCGTGGATGCTGGACGCTTACCCGCAATTGCAACCGCTCAAAGCTGCGACAGAAATTCTCGCCAAAAAGACCGATTGGCCCATGCTCTACGACGTCGAGAAGTTGCGCCAAAACCGGGTTCCGGTCGCCGCAGCGGTTTACTACGATGACATGTACGTGCATCGCGAATTCTCGGAAGAGACCGCGCAAATCGTGCCAAATATCAAGCTGTGGGTTACCAACGAATACGAACACAACGGTCTGCGCGCGGATGGTGAGGCAGTCCTTGACCGGCTGCTCAAAATGACCCGCGGCGATCTCTAGTCGCTGGACACCGCGCGCCCAGGCGACTTTTTTATAGTTTCAACAAAGGCACTCCCATCATGCGTTTGCGATTGCATCTCCTTAAAAAAATTGTCCCCTGCCTGGCGCTCAGCCTCGCCAGTTTCGCTGCGCAGAGCGTCGCCCAGACTTTGTCGAATGCGACCATCGGCAAGGCGCGCGCGACCCTGATCGCCGAAGGCCTGGAGTCGCCGTGGGCTATGGCGTGGCTGCCCCCGGCAGCGGGCAGCACGACGCCGCGCGTACTGGTTACGGAGCGAGCGGGTCGCATGCGAATCGTTGCGATGGACGGCAAAGTGAGTGAGCCGCTCAAAGGTGTGCCGAGGGTGCATGCGGTGAATCAGGGGGGCTTGCTCGACGTCGTCCCGTCGCCACAGTTCGCCAGCAATCGCACAATCTTCTTCTCTTATGCGGAGCCGTCGAGCGAAGGCGCGCGCACGGTCGTTGCCCGGGCAGAACTGGGTGATGACGGATTGAAAAATGTAGCGGTGATCTTTGGGCAGAAAGATCGCGTGAGCGGCGGCCATCATTTCGGCTCACGCATCGCCATTGCGAACGACGGTACGCTATTTGTGACCACCGGTGATCGTTACAGCGAAAAGGCGAAGGCACAGTCGCTCGAATCACACCTCGGCAAAGTGATTCACATCACTGCCAATGGCGAGATACCGGCTGATAATCCGTACGCCAAAGCGTCGAGCGGGCTTAAGGAAATCTGGAGTTTCGGCCACCGCAATTTGCAGGGCGCAGCAATCAACCCGGCGACGGGCGGGCTGTGGACGCATGAGCACGGCCCGCGCGGCGGCGACGAGTTGAACATTGTGCGCGCTGGAAAAAACTATGGCTGGCCGGTGATCGGCTATGGCATTGATTACTCTGGCGCGAAGCTGCACGACAGCGCGACGAAAGACGGAATGGAGCAGCCGGTTCATTACTGGGTGCCGTCCATCGCGCCATCGGGGATGGCGTTCTACGCGTCGACCAAATTTCCGGAGTGGAAAAATTCATTGTTTGTCGGAGCGCTCGCGGGGCAGCATCTTGCGCGACTGACGCTCAGCGGTGATCGTGTCGTCGCAGAGGAAAAATTGCTCATTGATCTGGGGCAACGAATCCGTGATGTGCGACAGGGACCAGACGGATTTATGTACGTTCTGACCGACGACAGAAACGGAAAATTGTTTCGTGTCGCGCCTAACTGATCACTTGTCATTACGGAATGCCAGGGATCCTGACGCACATTTACGCTCACCTCGCGTTAGCAGTCCCCGAAATTGGCCTGAACCCACGTCGTGTCGTGATAGGTGTTCAGGTAGCGCTCCCCGGCATCGCAAATGAGCGACGTGATTGATCCGGTTTCGCCGCGACTCTGCATTGCCTCAGCAAGCTGCAGGGCGGCGAAAAAATTGGTGCCCGTACTGGGTCCAACTTTCCGCCCCAGAAGCCCTGACAGCTCGCGCATGGCCGCGACCGACTGCACGTTTTCCACACACACCATGTGATCGACCAGAGTGCGGATAAAGCTTGGCTCCACCTGCGGCCGCCCGATGCCTTCAATACGCGAGCCATCCGAGCACAGGCGCGCGTCGCCACTCTGCCAATAGCGCATGAATACAGAGCCCGCCGGGTCGGCGACGCAGAGCAGGGTTCGGTGCTGGTGGTAGCGCACATAGCGCCCGATCGTGGCGCTGGTGCCGCCGGTGCCGGCGCCGACCACAATCCAGCGCGGGATAGGATGCCGCTCGCGAGCCATCTGTGTAAACAGGCTCTCGGCGATGTTGTTGTTGCCGCGCCAGTCGGTCGCGCGCTCGGCGTAGGTGAACTGATCCATGTAATGACCGCCGGTCTCGGCGACGAGCTGCTTTGAAGCGTCGTAGACATCGGCCGCCTTCGCGACGAAATGACAGCGTGCACCGTAAAACTCGATTTGCGCAATTTTCTCGGCGGACGTGCTTTTGGGCATCACCGCGATAAACGGCAAACCCAGAAGCCGCGCGAAGTACGCTTCGGACACGGCCGTCGATCCGCTCGATGCTTCAATTACGGTCTGCCCTTCGCGGATCCAGCCATTGCACAGTGCATAGAGAAACAGCGAGCGTGCGAGCCGATGTTTCAGGCTGCCGGTCGGATGCGTCGACTCGTCCTTGAAATAAAAATCGATGCCTGCTTCGTTGAACCGCTCAATTGGCAGCGCAATCAAGTGCGTGTCCGCCGAGCGCTGAAAATCCGATTCGATCTGCGCGATGGCCCAATGCAGCCAGGGGGTTGCGGAAGACGAACGTGCGTTGTTGTGGGGTTCGATAGTCATTGTCGGGGCTGAAAACGTGGATGCCATGCAACAAGGCGCGGAAGCTATGGTCGGGTTTGATGCGTTCGGCGAAGGACGATAGCACCGTCTCCTCGATTTCTATGCCGCATGCGGACTGTTTCCATCACCACCGCCAGCGAAAACCGATGGCTTTTTCGTAAAGCCCAGCGTGCACGTGGGCTACAGACACATTTATTGAAAAGTCGAAAAATGAACAGAACGCGACCTGGCCCATATTAAACGGACGTTTCACACAAAAGCTGATGGACGCATTCATCGCGCTTCGGCGCCGATCCCGTCGTCTGCGTACGGCAGGGTCTTCAGCATCGTTTTTTATTCCGGCGGTAGGGCTATAGTGCTGCAAGCGTGACCGTCTGGTCAGTTGATTCGGCTGCAGCGCAGCAACCAACGGTGACGCACGGATTCAACGGAGAAATAGATGATGGAATCTGAGGGCGTGGTTTGCGCAAAAGCAACGGCGAGCACATGTCGTTGAGGGCGCAAACGATGCGGTCGATTGCGGTGCCCCGCATCTGCGCCGGTCTTGGCATGGCAACGCTTACGGGCTGCTTTCCCTATGCGGCGGATTACGTTTATCTCGAAAGTCCGGGCGTCAGCCATCGACGGGCTCCGTGCCACGGCGGCGCACCGATGGGTGTCGCGTACGAGAAGAGTGGCGTGCGCTTTGAACTCGCTCTGGAGCCTCACGCACTGTCGCGATCAAAGGACGCCTACCTGAAAGTGTTCGCACCGCGATACGTTGCGATCTCGATACCCGAGCCAATCGCGCGCGTCCGATTTCGTAGCGATCCTGAAAGCCAATCCGCGTCAATTCAGCTTAAAGTCACTCCGCTTGATTGGCAAGGCCCGTACGTCGCGGAAATGCGGCGCACAAGCCCGCTGGCGGAATATCGTTTCGTGTTCTCGAATCTCCCGCCGATGACTTCACCGGGAACGATTGAACTTCCTGTAGTGCTGGCCGACGGGACCGTCGTGGAGTCGCCGGTATTCGCGTTCGAACGACGGACGTATGCAGGTTTGCTGCCGCTAAATTGCTAAATCTCTGGCTGGATATCCGGTACATCCCGGCGGCGCTCACGGCGCTCAACCCGAAGCCTTGTGAGCGTCCAGACTCTCACCGTTCCTCTGCAACAGGTAAATTGACAGCATGTATGTGATCGTTCCTGCAACTCCAGCCGATGCTGCGGTTATCCATGAGATCAAGCAGCGCGCCTTCGCTGAAGAAGGCCGACTGAGCGACACCCTGGAAATTCCCCCGCTCATGGAAACGCTCTCCGCAATCGAACTGGACATTCGGACGCACACCGTTGTCACTGCTCGAGACGATAAGCGAATTATCGGTTCCGCACGCGGCATTGTTACCGGTGTGGTTTGCACCATACGAGCCGTTTGTGTTGAGCCGTCGCATCACGGACAAGGCATTGGTGCCGCTCTGCTTCACGCGGTTGAAGCGGCTCATCCCGGCGTCGAGCGGTTCGAGCTGACGACCAACACGCTGGTACCGGGCAACGTTGCTTTTTATGAACGCCGCGGATACCAGGTCACCGAGCTGACAAAATACGGCGACAAGATAGTGTTGGCTCAAATGAGAAAGTACGCAACCGCGAGCGACCCGTTCTAGGTCTTTTGTATTTCGATTTGTCTACTTGTCTACGTCTGGAACACCCATGAACAAGCTCCCAGTCCACAAAAACGCCCGCCGACCTTTCGCCAGCGGAATTGTCGTGTTGCCGCTCCTGCTGAGCGAATCCGCGGCGCTTGCGGCCGATCTGGCTGTTGATGTGGTCGGTTCATGGCGACTCGTCTCGCATACGGTGTCGATGAGCGGAACCACATTCGATTCACAGGCAGACCTGCTCCAGGCAAAGCCCTGCGCTGCGAAAATTCGATACAACGTCAACGCTGACGGAACGTATCGCCTGAACGCTGCCGCGAGCGATTGCGATCAGAAGTACAAAGCCATGCAAGAAAAACTCTACGAGAAGACGAAGTGGAAAGTCGCAGGCAACAAGATTACGACCTCAGCCACTAACTTTGCTGTCGGACAGACGTACTCAGTTGCCGTTTCCGGAAACAAAATGACATGGATCGGTACTGAGGGACAAGGCACGCTGGTCTTTCAGCGCTGACTGCGGTCGCATCCGTCTGGCTTGAATGCCCGTCCACGCGATAGCGTGCCTATGAAAAACCTCGGCTTGCCAAAGACTTTGCTTGCGGCGTTGGCGTACTTCGCGCTTGTCTTCGGAGCCGGTTTTTTACTTGGTGCGATCAGGGTTCCCTTTATCGTGCCACGTATCGGCGAGCGTTACGCTGAGCTTGCAGAGATGCCGCTCATGTTTGTGGCTATTTATTTCGCTTCCCGGCATGTGCTCAGAAGATATTGTCAGACAACGGGTTCGGCGGGTGCCATCGTGGTCGGTGTGATTGCCTTATCGTTCCTGGTCGCTGCTGAACTGCTTCTGGCTGTAATGCTTGCGGGGCGCAGTGTGGGTGAGTACGTGTTGAGCAGAGACCCAGTCTCTGGCAGCGTCTACCTGTTGATGCTTGTGGTGTTTGCAGCGATGCCCTGGCTTCAATCCCGGCCGTCCCGGTAACCGAGAGCTACGCGCCATCGTTCGGGCCCTGAGCATACGGCGTGCCCTTCGGCCACGCGGCTTCACTGCGTACAAAATACGACGATGCCCATCGCCAACAAACACCAACTTGCCTACGCGCTGATGTTCATCACGCCCGCCTTATGGGCCGTGAACTACCTGGTCGCTCGCAGTGCGCCGGGTGTCATCGAGCCGCATGCGCTCGCATTGCTGCGATGGCTGATTGCAAGTCTGCTGTTCGGTCTCGGGCATTGGGGCGAAATCTGGGAGGCGAGGGCGGAGATTGCACGCGAATGGAAACGCTATCTGGTGCTGGGTGCGCTCGGAATGTGGATTTGCGGTGCCTGGGTTTACATCGGCGGGCGCACGACGGCGGCGATCAATATTTCATTGATCTACAGCATCTCACCGGTTTTGATCGTGCTCGCTGCGGCGTTGTGGCTTAAAGAACGTATTAGCGCGACGCAGGCTGTGGGTGTGGCGCTCGCGCTCGCGGGTGTGCTGCACGTGGTGCTCAAAGGTGAATGGACAGCACTCGGCAACGTGCGACTGGTGCCCGGCGACGGCTGGATTGTCGGTGCAACGATCGCCTGGGCGACTTATTCGCTGTTGCTGCGCAGGTGGCCCAGTCGGTTGAACGCGAGCGCCCGGCTGGCGGTGATTGCGATGGCGGGGGTGCTGGTGATGCTTCCGTTTGCAATCTTCGAAGCGGTCAACAACCCGCAGCCCGTGTTGACTCTGAACGGCATCGGCCTCGTACTCGCCGTTGCCGTATTTCCAGGCTACGGCGCGTATCTCGCGTATTCGGTAATGCAGCGCGAGCTAGGCGTCGCGCGCGTCGGCGTTGTACTCTATCTCGGGCCGATCTACGCTGCGGTCCTCGCGTGGCTCGTGCTCGGAGAGGCGCTGCATGCTTACCACGCGTGGGCGATGGCGATGGTGCTGCCGGGCATCTATCTGGTGAATCGGAAAAGCGCCACCTGACTGCGTAAAAGCGCAATGTTCCGACGCCGGGGCGTCGTTCTGTCCTACGTCGCAAGCACTCATCGCGCGTCAAACTATGAACAGATTGATTCAACCAGATTCTGGGTGACCCCTGCCCGCATGCACGTCGCCAGAACTCACTCGGCGCATGCGATGACTTCGTCGTTCGGCCGCAGGTTGCCCCAGCACATTAAGGAAATATTTATGCCAAAGATCATCATTCATCGGCGCGGCTTCGCCGCGATGATTGTGCGTGTGGTCGCCGCCGCACTAACGCTGACGCTCGCCGGTTTCGCAATGGCCGCCGATCCGCCCATGCGTGTTGCCAGACTGGGGTATCTCACCGGCAGTGTCACTTTTTCCCCAGCGGGCGAGAACGACTGGGTGTCGGGCACGTTGAATCGTCCGTTGGTTACGGGCGACCGCCTGTGGGCTGACAACAACGGTCGCGCAGAACTGCAAATCGGCAGCGCCGTGGTTCGCCTCTCGGCGAGCACGTTATTCGCACTGACCAATCTTGACGACCGCATCGCGCAGATGCATCTGCAGCAGGGCACCTTGCTGGTGCGGGTGCGCCGCATAGATCGTAATCAGGTCGTTGAAATTGATACGCCTAATCTCGCGCTCGTTATCAGCCAGCCGGGCGAATACCGCATCACGGTAAATGCTGCGGGCGACTCCACTGAGGTCGTCACGCGCAGTGGCCGCGCCGCCGTTTACGACGCAGGCGCGAGTTATAGCGTCGCTTCCGGGCGTGGCTATCGATTCTTTGGCGCAGGGCTGGCGGACTATGAGCTCGTCGCAATGCAGCGCCCTGACGCCTTTGATCGCTGGGCACAAGGACGTGATCGTAGTTACGACTCTTCTATTTCTGCGCGCTACGTATCGCGAGACGTCATTGGCTACCAGGATCTTGATCAATACGGCAACTGGTCTTCAGTTCCGGAATATGGCAACGTCTGGATACCCACGCGCGTCGCCGCGGACTGGGCACCGTACCGTGACGGGCATTGGTCGTGGATTGAGCCGTGGGGCTGGACCTGGGTGGACGATCAGCCTTGGGGTTTTACGGTGTCGCACTATGGCCGCTGGACCAATACCGCTCGCGGTTGGGGCTGGATTCCCGGTCCGATTGCTGCACGCCCGGTCTATGCGCCCGCGCTTGTAGCCTTTGTAGGCGGTAGCAACTTTCAGGTGAACGCAACAAACGGCAATGTCGGCGCGGTGGGCTGGTTCCCGCTCGGGCCGCGCGAGGTGTATCGCCCGGCTTACGCGGTGAGCCGCAACTACTTCACCAGCGTCAACTCCAGTAATACAGTGATCAGCAACGCAGTCGTTTCGAACAACTACGACAACCGCAACGCTCCCAATATCAGCAACCCGGTTTACGTCAACCGCGCTGTTCGCGGCGCCGTGGTGACAGTGCCGACCACTGCATTCGTGCAATCGCAGCCGGTCGCACGCACCCAATTGCGAGTTTCGGAAGCCGCGATGATGCAAGCGCCTGTGAACAATCTAGCCGTTGTCGCTCCACAACGCATCAGCGTGCTTGGCGCTGCACCACAACAGCAGAAGCCGCCGCAAGTGATTGAACGCCGCGTTGTCGCGCAGAGCCCGCCGCCTGCCGCGGCCGTCGGCTTTGCGGTCAGAGAGCGCGCACTCGTCGCCAATCCCGGCAAGCCGTTAGAAGCGGCGGCCCTTTCAGCGCTCAAACCCGCAGCGCCTCCAACGACGACTCCGAGGGCGGACGGTGTTGTACCCGCTCCGTCGAATCTGCCGCCAGGGCAACCTCGCGTTGAAATCGTTCAACCACGGGCGCTCGAACCAAGTGCGCCGCCACCTGCGCAACCCGCGGCAAGGACGCCATCGGACCGTCGCGGTAATGGAAGCCAGCCGCCAGCGGCAACGCCGGTGTCGCGCGACCCGAACCCGGTTGCACCGTCTGGACAGGTAGCGCCGGGACCCCGCCCGCCTGCGCCAGCCGTGCCAGCATCGCCAGCCCCGCAAGAACCGGTGAAGCCGGGCGTGCGGCCACCCGAACAGCGCGGCCAGCCCATGGTTGTACCGCCCATGCGTGGCAATCCTCCTGCACAGGTGCAGCCCACCGTCCCCGCGCAACCTCAAGTAACACCACCTGCGCAAGCCGCGCCGCCTGGGCAACGCAACCCTGGTTCAACGCAGCCACAACTGCCACCGGGTGAATCGCGCAACAAGCCGCGTGATCAGCGCGACGCGCCGATGAGTCAACCAGCGATTCCGGTCGCGCCACCAGTGCCTGCCCGTAACCCAGCGCCGGTCGCCCAGCCACCGCAATCGCCCGCTGTTGCTCCCGTCGAGCCGCAACGCGGTCGACCCGGCCGTCCGGAGCCTGTCAAAGCAGTACCGTCGACTCCCGCCGTACCCTCCGCAGCGGCCGTTCCACCTGCACCAGTGGTAGCCGAACCCGCAAAGCTTGTCAGTCCGCCAGCCAAGTCCGAAGCGGGCGAGCAGA
>JAYWHV010000070.1:0-4986 GCA_043777615.1 Burkholderiales bacterium
GAGCTCGGGCAGGTAACCGCACGCATTTCGAGGCTTGAGGGCATGGAAGCACACGCCCGAACCGGGGATGACCGTCTGGCGAAGTACTTCAAGGGCGAGTCGTTCGACAAAGGCACGCCGGTTTCCGTCTAGCGCATGCGTCTCGACTCTCTGTTCGACCTGAGCGGTCGCGTCGCTGTCGTTACAGGCGGCAATTCGGGAATTGGCAAAGGCGTCGCGCTCGCGCTGGGCCGCCAGGGCGCGAAGCTCATACTCATGGCACGGCGCAAAGCCGAGCTTGACGAGGCCTGCGCTGAGTTGGCGGCGGAATCAATTGCCGCGCACGGCGTCCCAGTCGATCTTGCCGATCGCGAAGCACTCATCGAAGCGTGTTTTGAGGTGGCCAACCCGTTTGGTGCGCCGGATATTCTGGTGAACTGTTCGGGTATCAATGTCCGGAAGTCCTTCGTCGAAAATACCGACGCAGACTGGGATGCAACGATGGCGATCAATCTGACCGCACCGTTCCTGTTGACCCGCGCGCTGGCGCCCGCGATGAAGACGAAAGGCTGGGGACGCATTATCAATATCGCGTCGCTGCAGTCGGTACGCGCATTTGGCAATAGCGCGCCTTATGGCGCGTCGAAAGGTGGCGTCATGCAGTTGACGCGGGCAACCGCGGAATACTGGAGTGCGTTCGGCGTCACCTGCAACGCCATCGCGCCGGGATTTTTCAACACGCCGCTTACCGCACCGGTATTTGCCGATGTCGCCAAAGCCCAAAAGAACGCGGATGCAACGATGATCGGACGCAATGGGGAGGTCAGCGACCTCTTCGGCACCGCAATTTTTTTGGCATCGAACGCGAGCGCCTACATCACCGGTCAGACGATATTTGTCGACGGCGGTTTCAGCGCCAAATGAGGTACCTGGGCGTCTAATGCCCCTTAGAGGCGAGACGGCCCACCCCATCGCTCCGGCAGCAACGCAATTTGAAGAAAGCCAACATGAAAGCACTCGTTAACACCGCCCCGCTTCAGATGATGTATCGCGACGAGCCCGATTCGGTCATGCTTGCCGACGACGAGGTGACGCTGCGAATCGACGCCGTCGGTATTTGCGGCAGCGATATGCACGCCTACCACGGCCAAGACCCGCGCCGCATCCCGCCCATCATTCTTGGTCACGAGTTCGCAGGCGAGGTCACGCGCGGACCTGCCGCTCTTTTGGGTAGGCGCTTTACCGGTAACCCACTGATCGCATGCGGCGTCTGCGACTACTGCGTTCAGGGGCGCAGCAACCTGTGCAGCAACCGCAGCATGGTCGGCATGACGCGTCCGGGGGCTTATGCCGAATTCATGACGATTCCGGCGAAGTGCCTGGTGGAAATTCCGACGGGAATGAGTGCCGCACGCGCAGCGCTAACCGAACCGGCCGCGACCGCGCTACATGCGCTCCACATGGCGCAACGTGCGGCCGTGCGCCCGATTCAGGAATCGACGGCGCTGGTGATTGGTGGCGGTGCGATTGGCATGTTCATGGCGCTGCTTTTGATGAACTACGGCGTGCGCCAAGTTCACGTCGCCGAGACCAATCCGCTGCGTCGGGCAAGCATCGCGAAACATGCGCAAGCTGCGGCGTTTGACCCAATCACAGAATCGGGCCCTTCGGAGGGCTCGTGCGACATCGTGTTTGATTGCGTCGGCTCAAAGCACACCCGAAACGCTGCCATGAAAGCGGTTGCTCACGGCGGCGTCTGGGTACATGTGGGTCTTCAGGACTGGGCGAGCGAAATTGACATGCGAAAGCTGACCCTGGCCGAAATTACGTTGATCGGGACGTACACCTACACTATGGCTGATCTGCGTGCGACGGTTAACGCCTTGCATCAAGGCTCGTTTGGCGACTGCGTGTGGGTCGAGGAGCGCAGCCTTGCCGACGGTGCGCTCGCGTTCACTGATCTGCACGAAGGCAAAAGCGCGTCGGCAAAAATCGTACTGCGGCCACATTAAGTTGGAGGAAATCGAACTGTCAGCGTCGCGATGCGTGTTACAGCTTTTCTCTGCAACGACCGCTGCATTGGGGCTGTGCGCCAATTAGTGCACCAGTCGACTTTCAGTAAACATCGCACAAAGCCCTGTAGCATTGTCGGTTAGACAGAAAAGCTGCTATGGTCGGGGACTGCGCGTTGGTCGGAGCGTTGATCAGTGAATGGGCAAAGTTAGGACAATCAGGTAGTTGTGATGAATGTGAACAGTCTTGACGGAGGACCGCTATACAAAGGCGTTCAGCGTGCGCTGATGGAGCAGCTTGCGTCAGGCGACCTGAAACCGGGGCAGCTCATTCCCTCCGAGCGACAACTCGCAACCGAGTACAACGTATCGATCGGCACGCTGCGCAAAGCCATCGACGAGCTCGTCGAAAACCGCATCCTGATTCGCCAGCAGGGCAAGGGCACGTTTGTCGCCTCGCATGATCGCGAGCGCCTTTTGTTCTATTTTTTCCACATCGTGCCGCAAAAGG
Organism: Burkholderiales bacterium; assembly: GCA_043777615.1. Lineage (GTDB taxonomy): Bacteria > Pseudomonadota > Gammaproteobacteria > Burkholderiales > Casimicrobiaceae > Casimicrobium. The sequence continues at coordinate 2,503 of JAYWHV010000070.1, forward strand.
GTGTGAAGAGTTATCCGCTGGTCGAGTCCGTTTTCTTTCACAAAGCGGTTGCCGATGCGGAAGTTGCGTCGCGCCTGAAAATCGCGGTCGGCGCGCCAACGTTTCATGTTCGCAACAAGCTCTCGCTGGTGGGCGAAGTCGTGTCTGTAGACGACATCACGATTGATCAGGCGCGCTTTGCAACCCTTTCCCCCGCTCAATTCAAGGAGCGTCCGAACACCATTTACAACCTCTATCAGGAGGCGTTCGGCATCACCGTCGTGCGCACCGACGAGCGGCTGCGGGCCGAGGCAGCATCGGCCGACCACTCCAAACTGCTCAAACTGAAGCCAGGAACGCCAGTGCTCACTATCCGCCGGACGGCCTTTGATATGAGGAACGAGCCGGTCGAGCTGCGTATCTCTACGGTCAACACGGAAGCGCACGAATACTTCGCGGAGCTGTTGTAGGCGCCTTGCGCTTTCTTGCCGAAAATGCAGTTTTGCCGTTATACTTGCAGGCTTTCCCTGATTTAACAAACCCCCGAGCGCTAGCGGTCCATTCGACGTTTGCGGCGTTCAGATCCTTCATACCGCACAGGGGCGCGTCTGAAGCACAACAGAGGCGCAAGTGTGCGCCCAGGAGTTACCAACATGTCACGCGTCTGTATCGTCACCGGCAAGAAGCCGATGGTGGGAAACAATGTTTCTCACGCCAACAACCACACCAAGCGCCGCTTCCTGCCTAATCTGCAAAGCCGCCGCTTCTGGATCGAAAGCGAAAACCGATTCATCCGCCTCCGCCTCTCCACCGCTGGCATCCGCCTGATCGACAAGAACGGCATTGATGTCGTGCTCGCCGATCTTCGTGCACGTCGCGTTATCTAGTACGGGAGACATGAATCATGCGTGAAAAAATCAAGCTCGAATCGTCTGCCGGCACTGGTCACTTCTACACGACGACCAAGAACAAAAAAACAATGAGCGAAAAGTTCTCGATCAAGAAATTTGATCCAGTCGCTCGCAAGCACGTGCTCTACAAAGAGACGAAGCTGAAGTAAGCCGACGCTCACATAGAAGCCCGCCTGAATTATTTCGGCGGGCTTTTTTTCGCCCGAAGAAAGGCTCGAGACGCTTTTCGCGTCGATCTGTAAGCTCTTCCATGTTTTCTTCGACATGGGGCCATGGTTCAATCCCGAATGCCTGCTTTCACCACCGTCTCCCGTGGCACCGCATCTGAGGCAACCGTCCGCAAGCGAAGCCTGGACGACATAGCAAGCCGCATGCGCAAAACCGGGCAATGGAGCGACCATCAGGCCGCTGGCCGACGATGGTCCATCGGCTGCGTGTCGCTGGAAATTACACAGCGATGCAACCTCGACTGTACGCTTTGCTACTTATCGGAAAGTGCGGAGGCGATACGCGACTTACCGCTCGACGAGATTTTCCGCCGCATCGACGTGATCGCGGCGCAGTATGGCCCGGACACGGATGTTCAGGTTTCTGGCGGCGATCCAACGCTTCGCGACAAAGCTGAACTGAGCGAAATTGTCCGCTATATCCGCAGCAAACGCATGCGCGCTTCGCTCTTCACCAATGGCATTTTGCTGACGCGTGAATGGCTGCAAAGGCTCGCCGCTGACGGATTGAACGACGTCGCGTTTCACGTGGACATCACGCAGCAGCGCAAGGGGTTCGCGACCGAACTGGCGCTAAATCAGATTCGTCGGCAATACATCGAGATGGCGCGCGGCATTGACCTTTCCGTAATTTTCAATACGACGATTACCGAGGGAAATTTCCACGAACTACCGATGCTTGCGGACTACTTTGTCAGCCAGAATGACGTTGTTCATTTCGCTTCGTTTCAACTGGGTGCAACCACTGGACGTGGCACTTCCCCCGGGCGCGATCCTGTTGCACTGACGCAGCTCGGAGCGTGTGAAGCCATCGAGCGCGGCGTCGGCATTGCGCTTAACTTTGACGCGCTGCACGGCGGTCATCGCGCCTGCAATCGCTACGCCATGTTGTTCACCATCGGCGAGCGGCGGTTCGACGCACTGGCAGATGGAAAATTCGTTTCGCGCGTGATGCGCGACACCGCTGACGTCGCCATTGATCGTGACCAGGCAGGGCGGGGTGCGTTAAAGGTGGCTAGCGCTGCGCTGTCGCGGCCACAACTCTGGTGGGGATTCGTCAAACACACATCAGTGATGTTTTGGCACGCTCGCAGCGAGTGGCTAAGCGAGCGCCGTTTGCGGACGCCGCCGGTACGCAAAATCTCGTTCTTCATCCACAACTTCATGGATGCCTGCGAACTTGATCCTGAGCGCATCGACGCCTGCGTCTTCATGGCAGCGACGGTCGACGGGCCGATGTCGATGTGCGCCTACAACGCGGAGCGGGATCGATATCTGCTGAAGCCGATTCAAAGAGCCAACGGGAGCCTCTGGCAGCCGCTGGCAGCTGCGGCAGATCGCAACGGCGAGGTGCGACTTCCAGTGAA
>JAYWHV010000071.1:0-4982 GCA_043777615.1 Burkholderiales bacterium
TCATCAGTGTGGTCGCTGGCGTACGCACTCAAGAAGTCCGCAACGGTTCGGTGAGGTTGTCGATACAGAATTTTTGAGAGTTCAGCTTTTTAGCGGTCACGCCCATTGAACTTGGGATAGAGACCCTTTAACTCTGCTATCGACTAATGGCGCTTTGCTAACGTAGCCCCAATGCAGCGGTCATTTCAGCTGAAAGCTGAAAGGGAATAAAGTCGCGAAACCTGCGTTAGCCGTTCAGCAACGCCTTGAGCGATTCCAGCGTATCCGCCTCATCAATCGGCTTGTCGTCACGAATACGTAGCATCCGCGGAAAGCGCACGGCGATGCCGCTTTTGTGGCGAGGGCTCGCGTTGATGCCTTCAAATCCGAGCTCAAACACAAGCGATGGCGCGACGCTGCGCACCGGGCCAAATGAGTTGACGGTGGATTTGCGGATCACGGCGTCAATGCGCTTGAATTCTTCATCGGTCAAACCGGAATACGCCTTCGCAAACGGCACCAGTTGCAGCTCTCCCGGCGGAAGGCCCGCCTTGATGGCAGCAACGACTGCCTGCGCTTCATCCACTGATTGCGGCGCGCGATTCCAGACCGCGAAGGTGTAGTCGGTGTAGAGCCCGGCGCGGCGACCGTGACCGGCCTGCGCATAGATCAGCACGCAGTCGATTGACATCGGGTCGATCTTCCATTTCCACCAGGTACCCTCGTTCTTCGTGCGGCCGCTGCCGTAGAACGAATCACGCGCTTTGAGCATGAAGCCTTCGACGCGACGATTGCGGCTTTCTTCTCGGAGTGTCGCGAGCGTCGCCCAATCCGGTGCGCTCACGACAGGTGACACTGGCCAGGCGCCGGCCGCGCAGAGGGCCTCGAGTTTGTCGCGGCGAGATGCCAACGTTTCGTTGCGCAAATCAACACCGTCCAATTCCAGCAAATCGTACGCCAGCAATTGAACGGGCACGTCGGCGAGAATTTTTTTGTTGAGCGTTTTGCGGCCAATGCGCTGCTGTAACAGATTGAACGGCTGCGGAACGCTGTCACCATCGCGCATCACCAGAATTTCGCCGTCGATGACCACGCCGTCCGGCAGCGTTTGCGCACGATTGACGATTTCGGGGAAGCGCTCCGTCATCAATTCTTCACCCCGCGACCAGATCCACACCGCGCCGCCACGCTTGATGAGTTGCGCACGAATACCGTCGTATTTCCACTCGACGATCCAGTCGGCTGGCTTGCCGAGCGTCGCGTCAAACGTCTCTACGGGCTGGTTCATCGCATGGGCAAGAAAAAAGGGATACGGTGCACCGCCCACACGGGTTGCGCTTTCGCCTTCATCAGCCGCTGCAATCAACGCCCGAAACCCGGCGCCCGATGGCTGCGCATTCTTGTCCGTCCAGCCCATCAGCCGCAGTGCCATCGTTTTCGCATCGACGCCACTGAATTCAGCGAGCGCGCGAATCACCAGGAGCTTCGACACGCCGACGCGAAAGCTGCCACCGATCAGTTTGGTCAGCAAAAATCGGCGCTCAACGTCAAGCGTTTGCCAGTGCCGCTGCATCGTTGCCGCCGCGTCCTCCGGTGTCGCACCGCGCATGGGGGCCAGGCGCGTTTCGATCCACATCGTCAAACTGCCATCGTCATCGCTCGACGGTGGTGGAAGCACCAGTGCGATGGTTTCAGCGAGGTCACCGACCGATTGATAACTCTCTTCGAAAAGCCAATCGGGTAAATCACTGGCCGCAAGTGCTGCAGTTCTCAACACTTTTGTCGGAACACTTTGGCGCGGTTTCCCGCCAGCAAGAAAGTACGTCGCCCATGCGGCATCGTCATCGGGCGCAGCTGAAAAATACGCTTTCAGGGCGGCCACTTTCGCGTTGGTCGAAGTCGTCGCATCAATGGCTGCGAAGAGGGCGGCGAAGCGCTTCATGCGGCGGCGTCATCCAGCGCATCATCGCCAAACTCCGTCGCGAATGCACGAGCTGAAAGCCCCTTTTCCGCGAGGTAGCGAACCATCACCGGCACCGAACCGTGCGTTACGATCACCTGCTCGCAGCCGGTTGCGGCGATGGCACCGTGCAGGCCCGGCCAATCCGCATGATCCGACAACACAAAACCACGATCAACGCCGCGTCGCCGCCGCGCCCCGCGTAACAACATCCAGCCGCTCGCAAACGAATCGCGATACTCGCCAAACCGCTTCATCCAGCTCGACCCCGCGACCGAAGGCGGCGCGAGCACCAGTGCATGCTTAAGTGCCGCTTTGTCAGTCATCTCCGTCACCAAATGCGTCTCGGGCAACGCCACGCCGCTGGCGCGATACGCCGTATTCAACGTCTGCACCGCGCCATGCACAACGATGGGTCCAATCGTTGCATCGACACCTGACAAGATCCGCTGCGCCTTGCCAAAACTGTAGCAATACAGAACGCTCGCCAGCCCTGACGCGGCATTCGCCGACCACCACGCGTTTATATCCGCAAACACTTCGGCGTCAGACGGCCAGCGATAGATCGGCAAGCCAAATGTGCTCTCGGTGATAAAGGTGTTACACGTGACCGCTTCGAATGGCGCACACGTCGCGTCAGGCGCTGTTTTGTAGTCACCACTGGCGACCCAGACTTGTCCCGCATACTCCACGCGAACCTGCGCGCTGCCAAGGACATGCCCAGCGGGGTGCAAGCTCACGCGGACGCCGTTGATCGTGATCGCCTCGTTATACGGCAACGTCTGTAAATCAATTGCGCCCAGTCGCGAGCGCAACACATGTTCTGCGTCGCGGGCGGCCAGGTAACGCGTATGCCCCGTCCGCGCATGGTCCGCATGCGCATGCGTGATCACCGCGCGTTCCACCGGCCGCCAGGGATCGATATAGAAATCACCCACCGGGCAATACAGGCCCTGGGGTCGCAGGACGATTAGATCGGTCGGGTTGGCATGTACTTCAGCCACGATGGCAACGGGTTACAGCGATTAACGTCAGGCGGCGATGAATCGACCTAAACGGCAGCCGGATTAGCCAACCCGAATCGCGTCAAATCCACTGCAGGCTTGGGCTGCCAGCCGTCCGCCTGATGCTCGGCGACCACATTGGTGTAAATCCCGCCACGGACGTTCCAGCGCGCGGTCACTCGGGCGAAACGGGGGGAAATGGTGGCAACGACCGTGTCGAGCACATCATTGGTGACTTTTTCGTGGAACGCGCCGATGTCGCGGAAGCTCCACATGTACATCTTGAGCGCTTTGAGCTCGATACAAAGCTCGTCCGCGATGTACTCAATCGTGAAGTGCGCGAAGTCCGGCTGGCCGGTGAGCGGGCAGTGGCAGGTGAACTCGGGAATCTGGATGTGGATCAGATAATCCCGACCCGAATGCGCATTCGCAAAAGTGTCCAGCGTGGTTTGCGGTTGCGAGGGCTGGCTTGATGGACGTTCGGACATATTAATCTTTAATTTTCAATGAGTTAGCAGGCTGCGATCAGCACCTATAATCAACTCTGATTTTATCGGGTTTGCGCTGTCTGGCATGCCCCCTCTAGCCCACAGCCCGTACTGAATGCGCCTTACTTCCATCAAACTCGCCGGGTTCAAGTCTTTTGTTGACCCGACCACCATCGCGCTTCCCGGCCAATTAGTCGGCATCGTCGGCCCCAACGGTTGCGGCAAATCCAATGTGATCGACGCTGTGCGCTGGGTGCTGGGCGAGAGCAAGGCCTCCGCGCTGCGCGGTGAGTCGATGGACGACGTGATTTTTAACGGCGGCGGCGATCGCAAGCCGGTGGCGCGCGCCAGCGTTGAACTCGTGTTCGACAACAGTAGCGGGCGCGCGGCGGGCCAATGGAGCCAATACGCGGAGCTATCGGTGAAGCGTGTGGTGCAGCGCGACGTCGGGTCGAGTTATTACCTGAATAATCAGGCGGTTCGTCGCCGCGACATTCTTGATGTATTTCTGGGTACCGGTCTCGGGCCGCGCGCCTATGCCGTGATCGAGCAGGGCATGATCTCGCGCATCATCGAGGCGAAACCCGAAGAGCTGCGCGTATTTCTCGAAGAAGCGGCTGGTGTGTCGCGCTACAAGGAGCGGCGCAAGGACACCGAAGGACGTCTCTCCGACACCAAAGAGAATCTGTCGCGCGTCAACGATATTCAGGTCGAGTTGACGACGCAGGTCGAGCGGCTGGATGGGCAGGCGAAAGTCGCCGCGCGCTACCGCGAACTTGAAAAGGAAAAGCTCGAGTCGCAGGCGTTGCTGTTTGCGCAACGTCGTGATGACGCCGTGCGTCAACGCGAAACCGCAGTCAAAGTACTCGGCGAAACCGAGACTGCACTGCTGTCGAAAGAGACTGATCTGCAGGCGCTGGTGACACAGCTCGAAGGTCTTCGACAGGACGTGTTCACCAAGAACGACGCGCAGCACACTGCGCAGGGCGCGTTCTACGAAATCAACTCCGAGGTCACGCGTACCGAACAGCAGCTCTCGTTTGAGCGTGAGCGTGCGCAGCGTGTCGCGAGTGAGGTTGAGCAACGTCAAGGACGTTTGGTTGCGGCGCAAGAGCAGGCAGTTCAGTTGGCCGATGCCGCGGCCGACGCCAATGACGCCGTGGCCGTGGCATCCGCCAAACACGCAGAGCAGAAAGAATTTGTCGAGGTCGCGAACGTTGCCTTGCCGATTGCTGAACTGGCGCTGCGTACTGCGTCGACGGCGCTGTCTGACGTTCAGCAATCGCTCAATGCCATTGACAGCGACGCCCAACTCTCGAACCTGAAAAAAGCCAACGCCGAAAAAGGCATCGCTCAATTTCAGGCGCGGCGCATGCGCCTTGAGCAGGAAAAAGATCGCCTCAACGCGCCAGAAGACGCTGAAATTCTCGAGATTGACGAACAGCTTGAGGGTGAGCGCGCAGAGCTTGAAGCGGCGGAGCAGACGGCGCAAGAAGCCGAAGCCGCCGCAACTCAGGCCGATGAAGAACGCGGTACGCGCCGCGCTGAACA
>JAYWHV010000072.1:0-18410 GCA_043777615.1 Burkholderiales bacterium
TCCAAAGCTCCGCTGCTTTGCCGTGTGACTGAATACCGGCGCGAAGTTGAGCCAACAAAACTTTGGCCTCTTCGTCAGGCACGACTTTGCCGCCAATAGAAATAATGGGCTCACCAAGGAGCAAGAATCTTCCTTTGTAGAGAGGTTGAAACCGCTGAACAAAGATGACGGTTTCGGTCATTCCTTTGGCCTTTGACTCTACGGTAAGAACGTCTACATACTTTCCGGACTCTTGAAGTTGGCCTTCTCGTGCAAAAGCCCAAGCATCAACGTCGTTCTCGCGTTTCTTGAGCCCAACTTTTCCCTCGGCTATAGCCCGTTCTTGAGTTGCGGCTTCAAAGCGTAGTAGTTGTCTTTGACCAGACTTTTCAACAATCGCTAGTGGGACCAGTAGCTCTCCTTGTTGGAGATCCGAGATGTTCCACGTCGCGTGTGCAAAAACGAAACCAGCGAGTAGTAACAGTGATTCAGCGATTGCCAAGTGGACTCCTATGCATAACGTGTTTTATCCACGCGTCGCGCGTGTAACTTTTTAATAGTGCAAATCGTCATTTGCAGTTTTGCCGCGTAACACGCTGATTTGTCGAACACGTTTTTGTTATATCGCGTTAGCGTCAAAATGACAACGCACGCAACGTAGCAAAGATTCTCCCATCCGGGGACTTGTCGCCCGCCATCGCGAAGCGATCAAATGTCGGTCCGAGGGGTCCCCGTTGATTGGCCCCGAGAAGCGGAAGAAAAAAGCGACCAGAACGGCCCGTTGTTTGAGCGCAGCGAGTTTCGGGCCGTTCCGCTTTTTTCTGAGCATCGCAGGATCAGGGCAATCGTCGGGGTCGCCTTTCTTTGGTTACTTTATTTGGCGAAGCAAAGAAAGTGACTGCCCCGCGGCATGAGCGGTACGTGGCAGACGAACCCATTTTGCGACGAACGAGCTTGGTTGGTATCAATTTGAGGTGCGATGAGATCGCACCCTACGGTTCATGGTTCGACAGGCTCACCACGAACGGGACTACGAACCCCTCACCCCAGCGCAAACTAGCGCCAAGCGTGGCGCGCTCTTCCGCTAGGGGAGGGGGGGCCGAGCGAGTCCTCACGAAGAGCCGTTACCGCCCCGCTCCCAACGCGTCCCGATACTTGACCATATCCAGTTCAGTGAGCGCAGGTGCGGTGTTGCCCCAACTGCTGCGAATGTAGGTGGCGACATTCGCGATTTCAGCGTCGTTTAGCAGGTGATAGAACGGCGGCATGCCATGCGGGCGCGGGTTGCCTGCGGTGGCTGGGGCGAAGCCGCCTTTGAGGATCAGGGTGATGAGGTTAGTGGCGTTCGCCATCGTAACGGTGCGGTTGCCTGCCAGCGCCGGGAAGGCGTCAGATTTGCCCTCGCCGTTGTCGCCGTGGCAGTCGGCGCAGTGTTTGCGGTAGGACTGTGCGCCAACGTCGTCGCTTTTGCGCTGTGTGACCAGCTTGCCCGGTGCGCTGAATGCACGGGACTGCGCAACCGGGGGTAATGCTTTCAGATACGTTGCCATCGCCAGCACGTCATCTTCGGTCGCGTACTGCGTGCTCTGAAAAATCACCTCCGCCATCGGTCCGAGTGCGGCACCGTGCGGTGAAGTGCCCACCTTCAACCAGGTCGCGATTTGTGCAAGATTCCACTCGGCCACGCTCGCCTCGCCCGCGCTGGTCAGCGACGGCGCGTACCAGTCGTTGCCGGGCATCATCGCGCCATCGTAGGTGTGGCCCGCGATGGGCGCACCCAGCGCGTTTCTTGTACTGTGACAGGCGCCGCAATGCGCGAGACCCTGCACGAGGTACGCGCCTCGATTCCACTCGGCTGATCGAGTTGGTTCAGGCTGAAATTTGCCGGGCTTAAAGTACAACAACCGCCACGTGGCGAGTGCAAACTGATTGTTAAAGGGAAAGCTCAACGTGTTCGGCGCATTTGACGCGGCAGCAGGCGTCACGCGATTCATCAGGTACGCATAAATAGCATCGGAATCCTCGCGTGTGGTCAACGTCGTGTTCGGATACGGGAACGCGGGATACAGCAAGCGCCCGTCACGCGAGCGACCCTCATGCATCGCGCGATAGAACGCGCCGCTGCTCCACGCACCGATTCCGGTTTCTTTGTCGGGTGTGAGGTTGCTCGCGTAAATCGCACCGAACGGCGTGTCCACCGCGCGGCCTCCTGCATACGCCTCGCCGCCGCGCGCCGTATGGCAGCCCGCGCAATTGCCGATGCGCGCGAGGTATTCGCCGCGCTCGATTTGCGCACTGTTGGCAACGAGCGGCGCGCTGTTGAGTTCGACTGTCGATCCGCCATACACCTCTAGCAGCAACTTTGTGGCGATGCCTGCGATGAAGAATACTGAAAAGCCGTAAGCCAGCGAACGCAGATACTTCATTGCGGCACGCCACCACATTTCAGAGGCAGCGGCGCATCCACTTTTGCAATTGGCTTTGCGGGCGTTGGCACCGGTTGCGCCGACAGCCATGCGGCCACCGCGCTCACATCCTCCGGCGATAACGCCTTCGCGATACCCGCCATGCAATCAGGCGTCTGCGCACGTCGCTGACCAGCCCGCCATGCGCCCAATTGGGCGCTCAGGTACGCACCCGGCAACCCCAGCAAACCGGGAATCGCGGGTGTCACGCCGGTGAGCGGCAGGCCGTGACACGCCGCGCAAGCAGGAAGTTTGCGCGACGCGTCACCGCGCAACACCAAAGCCTCGCCGCGACGCAAAGCCACAATCGACGCGACCGCCGATTGTGGCGCGGGATACGGCAGTTCCAGCGCGGAAAAATACTCCGCTATTTCACGAAGGTAGGCATCGGACAACGGCTGCAACAAATGCGTCATCACCCCATTATTTCGGCGACCATCGCGAAAATTCATGAGCTGATTGAACAGGTAACCCGCTGGCTTTCCGGCGATACGCGGCAGGTATTCCTGATTGATCGTGCGGCCTTCCTTGCCGTGGCAGGAGATGCACGCCTGCACGCGCTCGGTCATGCCTTCATGCGACAAACCTGACTGCGCAGACGCCGCTGTTGCCAGTACCGCGACCGAGAGGGCGAACACGCTGGCTGAAACGCGCCGCCAGGTGAAGCGGGCAATTCGCCACACGTCCCGACTACGACTCATCGCTCAGCCGCTTGATGTCTTTCAGCTTGTCAATCTCCACGATGTTGCCGCTGAACGCGATGTGTGCATTCGTCACACCCAGCGCCTGCGCAAGCGGAATCAGAGTCGCCCGTGCGCTGGCTTCGACTTCCGGGCGAAGCTGCTCAATGAGCGTGTGGGCGTGGCTATGGGCGTGAGACGCCGCACCTTCGAGCAGACGGTTTTTGTCTTCTTCGGAGAAGCCCGGTCCGAATGCGCCGTTCAATAAATCGGGCAGCAGCCACGGCATGAATTTGCTGCGCTGTTCGTCGTAGAAGCGCAGCGAACGCACGCTAATTTCAGCGCGCACTGGCGGCAGATTGAGTTGCGCGACCCGGCCAGCGGCACTGTCGGTTGTGGTGATTGAGAACTGCGACGAGCGCAGGTCGTAGCGAAAGTCGATCTGAAACTCAAAGATCATCGCGAGCTTCTTTTGCGAAAAAGCCCAGCGCAAATACTTGCGTCCGAATTCGCCAAAACTGTAGTCGGTTTCGGTCACGATTTCTTTGGTCACGACTTTAAAGACAGAGAGCTCGCCTACGGCACGCATGCCTTCCAGCGATGTATGCGCGTGAGTGATGTTGGCGCTGCGGTTGCCGAATTTGCTGGAAACTAACCAGCCCAGGGCCAGACCGACGGCTACGGCCAATAATGTGAACAGTACATCCATGAAAGAAGACTACAACAAGACGATGTCGTAGCGCTCCTGCGTATATCCGGCCTCTACCTGCAGCGACACTGGTTTGCCGATCTCGCCGGACAGGTGCGCCAGCGCAGCCGATTCATCATCAAGGAAAAGATCAATCACGCTTTGAGAAGCGAGGATCCTGAATTCTCGTGGATTGAATTGCTTGGCTTCACGCATGATCTCGCGCAGGATTTCGTAGCCAACCGTTTGCGCGGTCTTGATTTCTCCGCGACGATTGCAGGTGGGGCAGGCTTCGCAGAGCACATGGCCGAGCGATTCGCGCGTGCGCTTGCGCGTCATTTCAACGAGGCCGAGATGGGTGAAGCCGTTTACAGTGAGGCGTGTGCGATCGGTTGCGATCGCCGTGTTCAGTGCTTCCAGCACAGCGTCGCGATGCTCGGGCAAGTCCATATCGATGAAATCGATGATGATGATGCCGCCGAGATTGCGCAGTCTAAGTTGCCGCGCAATGGTTTGCGCCGCTTCCAGATTAGTCTTGAAAATGGTGTCGTCGAACGAGCGCACGCCGACGAAGCCACCGGTGTTCACGTCGATGGTCGTCAGCGCTTCGGTCTGATCGATGATGACGTAACCGCCGCTGTTCAAGTCAACGCGGCGATGCAAAGCGCGCTCGATTTCCTGTTCGACGCCGTACATGTCGAAGAGCGGGCGCACCGCCTGATGCAGCCGCAGGCGCTCGGTGACGGCCGGCGCGTAACGCCCGGCAAATTCCAGCATCGCCTTGTGCGCCACGGGTGAATCGACAAACACACGCTGCGTGTCCTCGGTGGCGAAGTCGCGCAGGACGCGCTCAGCGAGGGTCAAATCGTGGTGAATGATGGTGCCCGATTTCACCGTTTTTGACCGCGTGAGCACGTCGGCCCAGAGCTTCGTCAGGTATTCCACGTCGCGCGCAAGATCACGCTCGGTAGCCTTCTCCGCCATCGTACGAATGATGAAGCCGCCGTGCGGCACGTTCGCGGGCAAGAGCTTGGTCAGCGTGTCCTTGAGCAGTGTGCGCTCGGCCTCATCGCCGATCCGTTGCGAGATGCCGATGTGCGAATCCTGGGGCAAATGCACCAGCAGTCGACCGGCCAAAGAGATTTGCGTCGACAGTCGCGCCCCCTTGGTACCGATTGGGTCCTTGATCACCTGCACGATGATGGGTTGCCCTTCGTGCAGCAACTTTTCAATCGGCTTCGGCGTGATTTCCGGTGTGTGCTGCGACTGTCGGAATTCCCAGATATCGGCGACGTGCAAAAACGCCGCGCGCTCAAGGCCGATTTCGATGAACGCGCTTTGCATGCCTGGCAGCACGCGCGCCACGCGACCCAGATAAATGTTGCCGACAATGCCGCGATGACTCGCGCGCTCAATGTGCAACTCGTCGATCACACCGTGATCGAGCACCGCCACGCGCGTTTCTTGCGGCGTGACATTGATGAGGATTTCCTCAGCCATTAGCTGCCCTCAGAATGTTTATTGCGTTCGCTACCGCCTTTCAGAAAAGGCTGACAGCGAAACCAGCAAACACTCGATCCGCTAGGGATCCGCTAAATGACGCAGACCCCGAATCGCGAGAGTAGCATCGATGTCTCAAAAATGGGCAATCCCATGACTCCGGAGTAGCTGCCTTCCAGCCGCTCAATGAACATTGCGCCCAGCCCCTGTATGGCGTAAGCACCGGCTTTGCCCATCGGCTCGTTGGTGTTGATATAGCCGTTGATCTCGGCTTCGGTGATGTCGCGGAAACGCACGCGCGAAACGCAGGTGTCGTGCAGCAGCTGTGTGCCGTCGGTGACGGCAACCGCCGTCAACACTTCATGCGTCGTACCCGAAAGCAGTTTCAGCATGCGTCGTGCATCGGCGGGATCGGTCGGCTTGCCGAAGATGGTGCCGTTAAAAACGACGATGGTGTCGGCACCGAGCAGCGGCATTTTCGGAAGCGCGCGCTGCTTGGCGCGCAGGCTGCCGATCTCGGCTTTCATCTTGGCCATGCGCTCGACGTAGATGAACGGGTTCTCGCTGGCCAGCGGAGACTCATCAACATCGCGCGAGCGGCTGGTTTCTTCGCGCAGCAGCACGGTCTTGCAGGCCACACCCATTTGTTGCAGCAATTCAAGGCGGCGCGGGCTTCGAGAGGCGAGATAAATTTCGTTCATTTCGTTAGGTCGAACTGCTAGTCACGATGATAAGGATGTCCAGACAACAAGCTTACCGCACGATAGAGCTGTTCGACCAGAAATATCCGGGCTAACCCGTGGGGCAATGTGAGCCGCGAAAGCCCAAACCGGAACTGCGCCTGTGCTTTCAACGTCGCGTCGAGCCCGTCCGCGCTCCCAATGACAAACGTTGCGCACGGAGCCTCACGAGCCCACGCGCTCATGTGCTCACTCAGGCCGCGCGTCGTTAACTGTTCGCCGCGTTCGTCTAGTGCAACGACGAGCGCCTGTTTCGGAATCTGCGCACGAATACGCTCGGCTTCGGTCGCCAGCACAATTTCGGTGCTGCGGTTCGCGGCGCGTTTCTCGGGCTTTAATTCGGCCAGCTCGAACGGCCATTCGGCCGGAAAGCGTTTCGCGTATTCAGCGACGCCGTCATTCACCCAGCCCGGCTGATTGTGGCCGAGCGCGATGAGTTTCAGCTTCACCGTTTAGCTGGATTTTTTCTTCGTCGAAGGTCGTTTGATCACCAGAGGCTTGGTGACCGGGCGCTTTGCTGCCGGTGCTTTGGCGGCTGGTGCTTTGGCTGATGGGCGCTTGATCTCGACCGTCTTTGCCGCTACCTTTTTTGCCGCAGGTTTTTTCACTGCGGGTGTTTTCGTCGCAACTGCTTTGACTGAGGCTTTGACCGTGGCTTTGGCTTTGGCGGCGGGTTTTTTCGCTGCTGGCTTTTTAGCGGCTGGTTTCTTGGCGGCAGGTTTTTTCACGACCTCGGCTACGACTTCAGCCAAGGGCGCTTTGGCCTTTGCGGCAGGTTTCTTTGCAGCAGGCGTCTTCGTCGCGGCGGGTTTCTTTGCGGGGGCTTTTTCTACGGCGGGCTCAGCGACAGGCGCCTTCGCTGCTGCCTTTTTGGCCGGTGCTTTTGCTGCGGGTTTTGCCGCAGCTTTAGCAGCCGGAACGGTCTCAACCGCAGGTTCTGCGGCTTTCGCAGCCGCAACGCGTTTAACCGGCTTCGGAGCCGTCCACAATTCTTCGAGGTTGTACAGCGCGCGCGTCGTCGGCAGCATGATGTGCACCACGAGCTCGGTGCAATCAACGAGCACCCATTCGCCCGAGCCTTCGCCCTCAATCGATAGCACCTGACCGCCGGCTTCTTTCACCTTGTCGCTGACGTGTCGGGCGAGCGCTTTGGTTTGCCGCGCGCTCTCGGCGGTGGCCACGATTAGCGTGTCGTAAATGGCCGTCAGCGGACGGGTGTCGAGCACGGTGATGTCACGCGCCTTGATATCTTCAAGGGCGGCGACGGCGGCTTTCTGGACGTTTAAAGCGTTATAGCGCAGGGGAATTCTCCGGCAGATACAGTTGATGCGCACGAATATAGGCCAGCACGGGCGCGGGGAGCAATGAAACCAGTGCGCTATCGTCTGCACCTGCTGCAATTGTGTTGCGAATTTCGGTGGCGGAAATGGCTTGTGGCGTCACCGTGTGCAGGTAAATGCTGCCGTGTGTGCGCTCACGCAGCGCCTCCGCAGTGCGCGTCAAACGGCCCTGCCACACCTCCGCGAGCACCGGTGACAGCGCCTGAGATACTGCAAATCCGGGCCGGTTGAGCACGACAAAATGCGCCAGCTCAAACAGGTGCGGCCATTCGTACCAGTGGTTGATATGCATGAACGCATCAATGCCGATCAGCCAGATCAGGGGGCGGTGCGGAAATTCGGCGCGTAAGGATTGCAGCGTCAGCACGGTGTAGCTAGGCGTGTTGCGCTTGAGCTCACGGTCATCGGCCGTAAGCCCGGGGGCGCCCGCCACCGCCAGTTTCAACATCGCAAGGCGGTCGGCTTCGTTTGCACCGGGTCGGGCACGGTGCACCGGCGTTTTTGACGGGATGAAACGGACTTCGTGCAACCTGAGCGCGGTCGCAGTTTCGGACGCAATGCGCAAATGCCCGAAATGCACCGGGTCAAAGGTTCCGCCCAGAAGGGCGATGGGCGACGTGTCAATCAATGGCATATTGTTAGTCTATGCGGCGAGAAATTAGGCAATCAGCTTTTGGCTGAAAGCGCTGCTGCATTGGGGCTATAGCGCGTTTTTGTTGTAAGTCAATAAGTGCACTTTTGTGCGCCTAGCCCAATGTTAATGGCGCGTTCATGAGAAAGCCGACGTAGAAAAATGCCTGTGTTCGGAGAATTGGACCTGACTAGTGAGCGTCTGAAACTGCGGCCATTGGCTGAGTCAGATGCCGATCCGCTCTTCGCTATTTTTTCCGATCCGCGCGTCATGCGGTACTGGAGCAGCGCGCCCTGGACCTCCATCGACAAAGCGCACGAAATGATCGCCAGAGACACGGCGGCGCTGGCTGCGGGTGAGTATTTGCGCTTGGGCATGGAAACCGTGGCGGACGGCCGTTTGATCGGGCACTGCTCGCTCTTCAACTTCAATGCCCAGTGCCAGCGCTGCGACATCGGCTATGGCATGGCGTTCGACGCGTGGGGCCACGGCTACATGCACGAGGCTTTGACGGCGGTGCTCAACTATGGATTCGCGGAACTCGCGCTCAATCGCGTCGAGGCGGACATCGATCCGCGCAACCTGGCCTCTGCGAAAACGCTGGAGCGGCTGGGGTTTCGGAACGAAGGCTTCCTGCGTGAGCGTTGGGTGGTGGACGGCGAGGTGTCAGATTCGGGGATTTACGGCCTGCTGCGGCGCGACTGGCTCGCACAAAACGACGCGCAATAAAAAACGCGCCCGAAGGCGCGTTTTTTCAATTCAGCCCCGAAGGGCCAAACGGTGCGGCCAATTACTGAGCCGCGCCTTCAGTCACGTCACGATTGATGCGGCTGGCGATCCAGCTCTTGTCAAATGCGCGCACTTCAGCACGTACTTCAGCACGTGGGCGAGCGTCTGCTTTCGACGTTGTTGGCACAGGCGCCATGTCCTTGTAGCTCTCGGTTGCGGCGACGGTCACAGCACGGTTGGGCGCGGCTTGCACGGCTGGAGCCGTGATCTGCAGGCTTGGGTTGCCCGCAGCGGCGGTGTATTCGGCAGCAAAAGCAGAGCCAGTAGAGGCAGCGATGAGAGCAGCGATCAAAACAGATTTCGTATTCATGATGATTTCCTAGAGGAGGTTTGTATCTTTATTTGGCCGACCGCTTTATTGCGATCGGTCTCGCGCGGCACCGGGGGCCTGTTCACAAAGTTCTCGGTGACCTTTGAAAGTGGAGAGCTTTGTGAACAGGCTCTTGTTGTCGCGTCGATGGAATGAATGTTAGGTATTGCGGATAAAAGAATAAACTAGAAAGAATCGAATTGTTTATTGCTAAATCAGCAACAAATAAAGACTTGAAAAGCAAAACCCTGCTTTTCACTGTTTTTGAAGGAATTGCAGATGGACCAACTCCGCGCCATGCGCGTATACGCCCGTGTTGTTGAAGAAGGCAGCTTTACCAAGGCCGCCGACGAACTGAATCTTGCGCCCGCCGTGGTCACGCGGCTGGTGGCCGAACTTGAGCACCATCTGGGCGTGCGCCTCCTGAACCGAACCACGCGGAGCCTCGCGCTCACGCAGGCGGGCGAGCGCTACCTTGAGCGTGCCACGCGGATCCTTGCCGATGTCGAAGACGCGGAAACAATGGCGAATCTGGAGACCGCCGAGCCTCGAGGTGTGGTGCGTGTGCTCGCCTCACCGGCGATTGCCGTGCATCAGCTGGCCAAGCATTTGCCGCGTCTGCGCGCGCAGTACCCGAAGCTCACCATTGAGCTTTCGGTGCAAAACAATGTGGAAACCGTCGACGACACGCACGACATCTCGATTCTGACGCTCAAACAGCCGCTCTCAACGGGCAACTTTGTCGCGCGACTGCTCGCTCAATCTGAGATGATTACGTGCGCCTCACCCGCCTACCTCGACCGTCGCGGCCGCCCACGCGAGCCGCATGAACTGATGGGCCACGAATGGCTGCTGCCGTTCTCGCCTGACGGCAACAAGGACACGACATTTCAGTATTGCCCGCTGCGCGCCGCCGCGAAGGGCATCAAGGCGAAAAAACCGGTCACGCTCGATCAGCCGCCGATGGCCCTATCCACACCGCACTGGGACACGCTGTTTCACGCCGCGCTCGCCGACATGGGCATCACCGCGCTGCCGTCGTTTGTGGCCGAGGACGCGCTGCGCAGCGGCCGCATGGAGCGCGTGCTGCCCGAGTGGCAGATCATGACGATGTCGATTTACGCCGCCATGCCGACGCGGATGCACATCCCGGCGCGAACGCGCGTGTTCATCGACTTTCTCACCGAGACTTTTGGCGGCGTTGCGCGTGATCCGTGGCTGCGGTCCATTGAGGAGGCAGCTTTGGCGGCAAACGACGTTTCTATTGGGGCTAGCGCCGAAAAAGCCGCTTAGTCAATAAAGGCCGCTTTCGGCATGTAGCCCAAGTGCAATGAGGCGTTCAGCATAAAGCTGTAAGCGTAGCGCTACAGGGTGGTGAAGTTGCCGTGGAAGCCGAGCGGCAGCCAGTACGGCAACCACGCCCGCGCCATCGGCCCGTTGTTGATCGCCGTGGCGTCGAACACGTTGACACAGGTGCGCTGTGACTTCGCATCAAACGCGGTACCAATGATCCAGCCATCGAGCTCCTTCGTGCTGCCGGGGCGTGCGACCACGACATGTTCTTCCACCGTGAAATCATCGCCGTAGTCAAAGCGCGACGTCTTGCCGCTCTTCACGTCGCGCACCTGCAGGCCATGAAACCCGTGGCCCTTGACGCCCGTACGCCATGACGCAGGCGTCACCACGAAGCGCGCGTCGCCGCTGATGAAGCGGGGGTCAAGCCGTGGAAACTCCTCGGGCACATCTTCAAACGAGGTCGTCGTGGCCGCGCCCGTCGCCAAATTAAGCGTTGCCGTCCGCATCCGCGACGTCTCGGCCGGTACCGCCGCACCGCGCATGATGGCCACCGCCGTTCCCGACAGAAAATTGCCGTCATCGCCACCGCGGTCACCGACGTAGTTCATCACGATCTCGCTGCCGGACGGCCCCACGCGCTCAAACGCATTGCCGACATGAAACACCATCTCATGCGGCAGCTCAAACAGGCGAGCTTTCGACGCATCATCCTTCGGCGCCACCCAGATGCGTAGCGGCTCGGATTTGTGCGTGCGTATCACTTCCGCGCCGGTCTTGCCCTGCGCCATGAGGTCAAAGTGAAGCGTCACTGGCGGAATTGGCACCACGAGATAGCGCTCGGTGATGGCCATATCGTGGCTCATACCGCCCGCCTTGGTGCGATCAATTGGCAGCTTCGCAGTTTGCGTTCTCACCAGCTTGCCGCCGGCATCGATCTGGTAGACAAACAACGTATTCCCGCCGTTGCCAAAGTTCCAGAAGTTGCCCTGCGGATCGAGCTTGGGGTGCGCCGAAAACGGCATCTGGGCCCAACCCTCCTGCCACGTCACCGGGCCGAGCGTATCGAGCGTGCGAACGTCCATCGCATGCGCGCTACCGCCTTCCCACAGCGCCAGCACGCGGCCGCCGTGCTCAATCACATTGGTGTTTGCGGTGTTCATCGCATCAGGGCCGGTGATTCGCGTTTGCGCCTTGATGCCCGTGCCAAATGCAGGCACTAAAAACCGGCCAGCCTCGCTCTCCGACTTGAACTTTGCAGTGCGAACGAGGCGTCCGCGATGGCTTACCTTGTCGCCGTCAAAGCTGAATTGCTGCACCATACCGTCGCCGTCAAACCAGTGCTGATAGCGCTCGTTGCCGCGCTCAAAGTTTGCCGGACCATTGCGGTAGAACCGGCCGCGCAGCGCGGCGGGCAGTGTGCCGTCAATGCTGAGCGATTCGCAGGCGAGATCGTTGGCCATGCCGCGATACGGCGTCAGATGCGGGTTCGTTGCCGCAGCGGCAGCGAACTCCGACTTGAAAATAGCTGGCGTGTTGGCAAACAGCGCACCGGAGAGCAGCGCGCTGCCACCACCGATTAAAAAATCACGACGTTTCATGGCGCTCTCCTAGAACTTGATGACGATAGGGCTCGCCGCAGTGAGCGCCACTTTGGTGTCGTTCCAGGTTGGCGGGCCGAACGTCGCCGGTTTGCCCGACGCGCCGTAGGGTTCGGTCGGAATGCCCATCGGATTCGAATCCATCTTGTTGTTGCCGTTCAAATCCTGATACGCCGTGATCGCCACTTCGGCTGCGTCCACGTTGCATAACGGGATGCGCATCGTGTCGCCGACCACCTTGACGGTGAGCGACCAGACCGGCGCCTTGAAGAAGCTTTCCGCGCTGTTGTACGCAGCGATCATTAAGCGGCCCTCCCCGCTTTTCAGGCCGACAAAGTCCATCGTGGGACACTCGACAGGCCTTGCTGATTGGCCGCTCGCGGCGAACGCGAAACAGGCCGCGGTGATGGCGAAAACGTTACGAACGATGTGTTTCATGAGAAATCCATTTCGGAGCAGAAGTGATGACGGAAGGATTCTTTTCCGTACCGATCCTGGCGTCATGGGTGCTGCGATGGAAACATGCCTTTTTGGCGCGAACGGCATGATGCATTCGCGATTGGCGGCGACCAATGGGTCGCAAAAGCCGCGCTAGGCGTTCTCAGCGCGCAGTGTCTCGTAATGCGGCGTGAAATCAGGTGCCGTGTCATCACGCAGTTGCTGCAATGAATCGAGCACAAAGTACGTCGTCTGCACGTCGTCAATCAAAAACGCTGTGCGCATCGAAGTCATCACGTCAAACGGAAGGCGCTGCGGAACATCGCTCTCCAGCGCGTAAATCAATTCCTTCGGCGACGACAGCACGCCCGCACCGTATGCGAGGATTTTTCCGTGTTCGCGAATCAAACCGAACTCGATCGTGTACCAGTACAGCCGCGCCAGCCAGTCGAGTCCGCCGAGGCGCTTGGCCTTCAGCGCGCCATGTCCGTACGCCTCCAGATGATCGGCATAAATCGGCGTAAACAGCATCGGCACATGACCGAAAAAATCGTGGAAGACGTCGGGCTCCACGATGTAGTCAAACTCGCTCTCCTCACGCAGCCATACCGTCACCGGAAAACGGCGATTGGCCAGATGCGTGAAGAAAACATCGTCGGGTAACAAGCCGGGCACTGCCACCAGCTGCCAGTTGGTCGCGGCCTTAAGCGCCACATTCACATCCGCAAAATTCGGAATGCCGTGCCGCATATCGAGCGCCGGATTGCGGAGCACGGCGTTGAGAAACTCATCGCAAGCACGACCCGGAATCAGCGCCAGTTGCCGCTCGACCAGCCGCAGCCAGCGCGCCTGCTCGTCTGCCGTGTAGTCACCCATGCGCTGCTGCACGGTGAAGTCCGCCTCCATGGCCGCGTAGTTGCCGCGCAACCCGGCATTGGGGTCGCTGGTCTTGCCGGAAATATCAAAGGCGGCGGATGGGGTAGCTACAGAGTCCATGCAGCCATTTTGCATGGCGCAGCCGCAAGAAAATTGCCAAGTTTGTACGCTATGCGAAATTCGCAGCCCGCACTAGATACTCGGTGCGGCAGCTACTGCCGGGCGCAGCAGAAAACGTTAACGCTGTCCGTCGTTCCGGTGATGGTTGCCGTGAACGCGCTGCTCGCCCATCGCTCTCGCGGGTTGCGCATGCTGTGCGTGTTGCACGGGCGGTCGCATCGCCTGTTCGGTCACAGGGCGCTGATGCGGGCGAGCCGGTTGGAACTGCTGCTGACGCGGTGCGAAGCCTGCATGCGGAGCGACAACGTGGGGCCGATATTGCGGGTGTGACTGCGCGTAACCGTTGTAGACCGGCGCTGGAGAGCCCGGATGCCAGCCATTCCAGTGGTCGCGACGGCTGTACCAGGACTGTCCGCGATAGTGGTTGTCCCAGTATGAGCCCAACGCAAAGCCAACCACCGGCAGGCCAAAGCGGGCGCCGTTGCCATAGATCGTCATGCGCTGATTGTTGTAGAGGTACTGGAGATGGCGCGCGTTCGCCCAGCCGCGATACGGGCCTGACGTGATGTCGCACCAGTTGTAGCCGCGCACGCAGCCGTTGACGTAGACCATCGTGCCGCCGCCGAGCCAGGCCACCTGCGGATAGCCGCGATCAGGTCCGGCGCGAAGGCTGGTGCGGGTGTAGACGTAGGCTTGCTGCGCCTCGGCAATGGACGCAACCGTCAGCGTGGCGGCTGTTGCAAGCGCCAGCAGGCAAATTCGCAATGCGTGAGTAGAGCGGCGAGTGATAGTCATGACTTCTTCCAGTCGATGCATTTTGAATGCGCTACACCGATGGACGTTTCCGGTAATCACAATACGACAAATTGATGCGAAAGTCGCCTCGCGTCGTTAGCCCTCAGCGCCGCCAACGCCACGCGATCCCCCCGGCTTTGGCATCGGTTGTGGACGAGGCGGCTGCGGCCCGACCACGCCCGGCGGCATTTGCGGACGCGGCGGCTGAATCTGTGGCCGGGGTGGTTGCGGTTGCGGCCTCACCACCGGTGGCCGTGGACGTGGGGGCTGAATCTGGATCGGTGGGCGCGGCGGTTGCGGGCGAACAATCGGCGGCCGCGGTGGGCGATAACCGGGGCGGAAATTGTTCCACTGATTCTGGTTGCCGTACCACGGACGATTGCGGTAGTTGTCGTTCCAGTAGCTGCCGAGGATGAAGCTGATGATCGGCAAGGCAAGCGTTTGCCCGTTGCCATAAATCGTCATCGGTCGCCCCTGATAGGTGTATTGCAAATTTTTCGCGTACACCCAGCCGCGATTGGCGCCAGCCGTTACGTCGCACCAGCGGTAATCGTCCAGGCAACCGTTTACATAAACCGACGAGCCGCCCGGCACCCAGGCCACGAGCGGGTAGCCGCGATCGGGACCGGCCCGCACATTGACGTCCTTGACGGTAACGGCTTCCTGAGCGAGCGCGACCGTCGTAAACCCGAGCGCAGATGCGGCGATCGCAGGGACGGCGAAAAGGCGTGAAAACTTCATGATTGACAGCGCTTTCCTGAAACGAAAAATCCACTGTAGCAACAAAATCGGCCCCGAAACGCGACTTGCGTCAACAATTAACGCGATCGAGCGATTGTCTGACCGCCTCGCAAGGCGCAGTCCTACACGCGCTAGCTGAGACGATCCAGTCGCCGCATCTGATAGGCCAGCGCCGCGCGACAGCCGACCACAATGGCGGCCACCGTGATGAACGAGCCGAGCGCAAGCGTGGACATGCCGGACAGGCCCTGCCCTACTGTGCAGCCCAGCGCGGTCACGCCGCCAAATCCCATCAACGCCGCGCCAATCAAATGATTCGACAAGTCCTCAACTGAGGCAAAGCCTTCCCAGCGAAAGGTCTTCGTCACGAGCGCCATCGCCGCCGCGCCAACGACGACGCCGATCACGCTTGCCACGCCAAAGGTGACGAACTTGCTCTTGTCGCTCCAGAAACCCAAAAGCTCCAGCAGATACGCCGGCGGCGCAGTAAACGTCAGCGATTCCGGACGACCCGAGTTGGTCGACACCCACGCGGCTTCGAGCGTTTCCGGATGCTCCGCGATGAAACCGACATGCCCCGTCGCGTACCAGCCCGCGATCACGGTCGCCCCGACGACGACACCACCGATCCAGTTCCATTTGTCCGCACGAAACTCGCGACCAATGAACGCGAACACGACGAACGCGAGCCCGACCGCTGCCGCCAGCATCGCCGCCGCCTGGCCCGATAGCCCAAACAACGACGGCAAATCCTGCCCGCTGGCAAACGTCACTGCAACGGTGTCCACGGTCGCGACGCGGAACACGCCCAAAATGCCGCGCAGGGTAAACCAAGCGAAGATCGCCATCACGAGTAACGTCACCAGCGCGCGCAGGCTGCCCGCGCCCGCCCGAATGAGGGTCTTGCTGCCGCAACCGGACGCGAGTGTCATGCCAAATCCAAACGCCAGTCCGCCGACAATGTGGGACAGCCAGATTAACTTCGGCGCGACGTAGAACGACTTCGCGATGTCGACCGTACCGGTTACCTTGAGTGCGGCCACGCCGATCATCGCCACGCCAACGGAAGCAATCGCCATCCGGGCCCGCGTCCAGTCGCCAAAATTCACCGCATCCGAAATCGCGCCCATCGTGCAGTAATTGCTGCGCTGCGCGACCGCGCCAAAAACAAACGAGAGCACAAATGCCCAGAGCGCTGCGGCATGTTGCAGGGAAACGATTTCAGGGGGCATGGTGTGGGCCGACGCGGATCAATTTAGTTGGGTGCAATTATCTGCGCAGCGGCGCGCTGACAGGGACGTTCGCCGTTCGACCCCGGCAGGAAGTTGCACATGGCTTTATGCTGTAATGGCTGCTGCATTGGGGCTACAAGCCAATTACCGCTAAAGTCGATAAGCGGGTATTTGGCCTTCTAGCCCCTTTGTAATGGGAGCTACATCAAAAAGCGGATAACGCGAAACTCAAATCAACAATGCTGCGAATCCGCTCATGCCAGCTGCTGTAGCCTGTGTTAAACACAGGCTACAGCAGCTGATCGGCACCTACTTTACTGAATTTCCTTCAGTCAAAGGACACACTCATGCACGACGATGTCGATGATCGTGCCGTCTCAGATACTGGCGCGCGATAGGGTGCCTACATGACAACGCTTAAAACCCGGCTGCTTGACGGACTGAGGAACATCGAAGGCGTTGAAGACAGGCCTTCACCGGTTGCCGGCGGCACGGCGCTGTTTTGTCTTGGCAAAGAGTTCGCGCACTTTCACAAACACAACGAGCTGGACCTTCGGCTCACCAAATCGGTCATTCAGGCCGAGAGGCTCAGCCATCCGGCAGGCTCCATTCACCAACCCACCCGATCGCCTTCATCGCCCGGGATGGAGGTTCGCTTCACTACGTCCAAAGACATCGTTGGGGTCGCGAAGCTTGCAAAGCTCGCGGTTGCAAAACTATAGGGCCCCCGCTACAGTCCGGGGCTTCGCTATCGCCGCACCCTTAACCGGAGACCCGCATGACCGCTCGCGCCACCTTCACCCGCATGGAAGAAAGCACAAAAGAAGATTGGGGCTTGATCGTGCCGGAGGCTATGAAGATGGCGCGCTCGCTGCCTGATCGCGTGATTACGCATCTGCAATTGCTGGACGGTGATTTCGGCGGATTCCCTATTGATCGCTACAGCCACAGCCTGCAAACCGCGACGCTCGCCATGAAGGATGGGCGCGATGAGGAATACATTGTTTGCGCGCTGTTGCACGACATCGGCGACACGCTCGGCTCGTTCAATCACCCCGATATTGCTGCAGCGATCCTGAAGCCGTTCGTGTCCGAGGCGAACCTCTGGATGGTGCAAAACCACGGCATTTTTCAGGGCTACAACTTCTTTCATCACATTGGGCTGAACCGCGATATGCGCGACATGTTCACCGGTCATCCGCACTATGCGCAAACTGCTGAATTCATTGAGCTCTACGACAATCCCGCGTTCAATCCCAAAGGCGAGATCTTCCCGATCAGCTCCTTCGAGCCGATGCTCCGACGGCTGATGGCAACGCCGAAAAATTCCGTTTACAAAGCCGCAATCGAGAAAGAACTGGCGACGACTTAGGCCTCGTTGCCCATTTTTTCGGAGACGTCCATGCCCGAAGCCAAAACCCGACAGACTGATCTGAGCGTCGAGGCTTACCTCGATGCGATTGCCGACGAAGCGCGGCGGCAGGATTGCCGCGAGCTGATCAAGCTCATGAGCGCGGCGACGAAGTGTGAACCGAAAATGTGGGGCAGCAGCATCGTCGGGTTCGGCACCTACCACTACAAGTATGCGAGCGGTCATGAAGGCGACGCATGCCTCACTGGATTTTCTTCGCGCAAGGGCGACATCAGCGTGTACCTGATGAGCGGGCTTGACGGAGAGGAAGCGCTGTTCGCGAAGCTCGGAAAGCACAAAATGGGCAAAGCGTGCCTCTACGTTCGCCGTCTGTCCGATATTGATCTGAAAGTGTTGCGGCAGCTCGTTCAGAGCTCGGTGAAAGAGATCAAGCGTCGCTATCCCTAAGACATTTGAACTATCAGCTTTTCGCAAAAAACGACGCGTTGACTTGGGCTGAACGCAGGAAACCGCTATTCTCGACTCGTGCTCCTGTCGAGCTTTAGCCCCTATTCGGCCGTCATCACAGCGAAAAGCTGATTCCACAAAAATAGTCCAATGCCACTGAGTCCGCCCGACGCTCTCGAATCCAGCCGCCTGCGCATCCGCCTCGTTCAGGAGTCCGATCTGCCGGACTTGCTGGCGATCAATGGTGACGATGAAGTGACGCGCTATCTGCCCTACGCAACGTGGCAAACGCCCGCGGACGGCCAGGCTTGGTTGAAGCGTATCGACGCGCTTCATGCGGCGGGCAGCGGCCTGCAATTTGTCGCACTTGAGA
>JAYWHV010000073.1:0-18137 GCA_043777615.1 Burkholderiales bacterium
TATTTGTGAAGTATTGGAGAATGAAGATGGAAAACCCGACACGTCGTCAGGGTGGTTTTACGCTGATTGAATTGATGATCGTTATCGCGATCATAGGCATTCTCGCTGCCATCGCATTACCGGCATATCAGGACTACCTGACTCGCTCTCGCGCAACAGAGGTGCTGATGGCGACGACAGGCCCCAAGCAGCTTGCCTCAGAAGCTATTGTCTCCAACAATATGAATCGTACAAATGCCTGTACAAATGTTTTGCGGCCTGGTGTAACGAAGTTCATGTCTTCATCGGGTTTAACAACAGACTGCATTGTCACGGCGACAGGCAATGCCTCTGCTGGTAGTGTCGTCTTCACTCTAACTCCATCGATAGTCGTCTCCACTGCGACGACAGCGGGGGCGATTGAGTGGGCCTGTACTTCTGCGTCCTCGAAATTTGCGCCACGTACCTGCCAGTAGCTGAGTGTATTGTCTTAAGGCAAGGCAGTTGTGCTTGTCCGGCTGTTTGAGCGGTTCTTTCAGAGCACACTGATTGGCGTTTCTCGATGAACCTTTGGCATCTCCTTGCCACACTGTTGCCGAACTTTCTCCCAGGGGTATTCGTTGTGCGGCTAAACTGATTGCCGGTGACGCACGCTGCGTCATTTCAACCTCCCGTGTGATCTTGCTTCAGACGCCAAATTTTTTTGGCGCAGTCGTTCGGATGAAAATAAACTTTTCTCGCCCGCCTTTCGCGATCATTGCGTTGTGCCTCATCGCATTTTGTCTGGCGGTGTTTTATCCCGCGTTAAGCAACGAATTTGTGTGGGACGACACGATTTTTCTGGTTCGTTCATCGGCGTATAGCGGAGCTAACCGTATTGCGGCTAGTTTGCTCGAACCTTTTGCGCTCTTCGGCGCATATTACCGCCCGCTGATCGCGCTGTCGTTTGCGCTGATTCCAGCGACACTTGACCATTCACCGGTCATACACCACGCCATCAACATCGCGATTCATGCTGCGAATGTAGTGCTCGTTTATCTTTGCGCACAGCAAGTCATGCGACGCGGACTTGGCAGCGTCGGCGCCCAACGAAACCATCTAGCTTTTACTTTGGGTGCTGCGATGATCTTTGCGGTTCACCCGTTGGTGTTGGAACCCGTCTTGTGGATATCGGGGCGATTCGACCTCGCCTTGACTTTGTTCTGCCTTCTTTTCGTATACGTCGATCTTGTTCACCGAGATACGCCAGCGCGCACTTTGCTGTTGGCTGCAATCTATTTCTGTGCTGCTGTAAGTAAGGAATCGGCGGTCAGTTTGCCTTTCGCGATGATGGTTTTGCACACATTTCTTTGGACTTTTGAATCGAAATCGTGCGGTTGGATGAACTGCATATGGAGTCAACGCAATTCTTATATCGCGATGCTGGTGGCCGGCGTCGCCTATCTGCTATTGAGAACCTATGCGATGGGTCATGCAAGCACGGGTACAGGCGCTGCAAAAGCAGTCTTGTCATTTTCTGGGACTGGTTCAGATCGAATTGTGCTCGCTGGTTTGGCGTTAATCGAATATGCAAAGCTCGTCCTTCTTTCATGGACAACGACCGCGCCGTTGCATCCGTATGACCTCAGCACGGTCGGGGACTTGACGCGCTGGATGGCCCCAGTCGGTGTGGTCATTGTACTTGGCGCTCTTCTTACGTCAGCCGTCATGCTGAGGTGGCGCGGGCCGTACGTTGTGCTTATCTTCGTCGCGATGATCTGGCCCGTGCTCCATTTTTTCAGTTTCTCAGCCACTACTAGCCTAATTGCGGACAGATATGCGCTGGCACCCTTCGCGTTCTCCCTCATTGTTGCGGCGCCGCTGTGCGCTGCTCGCTTTGAATCGGCGTCGATAAGCAGGTTTTTTGCGGTCACACTTGGGCTTGTCGCGACGCTGGTCATGGTGTCGTGGATCGCGCTGGCAAGAATCACCACGCAGGTCTGGCACGACGATGTTTCACTATGGGCTTACGCCTATGCGCTTGCTCCGCAGTCCGATATGGCCTCCACCAATTACGTTGCGTCGTTGTTGAGAGTTGGAAAACTGGATGAAGCGGAAGCGATCGCACAATCACTGCGCGAACGGGGAACTGCTTCTATGGCTCCGCTAACCAATCTCGCGCTCATAAGAGCGGTTCGTGGTGATTTTAAATCCGCATATGGAATCCTGCGCGCAGTGGACGTCCAAAAGACCGTGGGTCTTTCAAATGATGATCTGGCGACTTACTACTGCTCATTCGCGCAAGTTGACATGCTCAATGGCAATTGGGCGGAGGCGCTGAAGCATAGTACTGATTCGCTTCGTTATGACCCCCAGTTAGTGACGTGCCAATTGATTAAAGCTCGAGCACTCTTCGCCAAGGGTTCCAAGAGCGAGGCGATTGCGTTCTTGACGTTGATCAAGCCTAATGTTGCGCTCGCCACAAGGAACGAAGTGGCCAAATTACTTGAGCTTTGGCAAGCTGATAATTGACCGTTGCGCGCTCCCTCTCCTTCCTTCAGTGCGACTACTGGTCGGAACTGTGCATGCGGCGTGTGCGCATGAAGAAAATCCGGACATGAAACAAAAGTAGCAGCGGTAGACACAACGCCATTGCTTGCGAGACGATGGACAGGGCTTTCCCGAGCAAAGGCCTTTGCCAAGCAACTGGCTTCCGATCTACAAAAAGTTTGGCGCTTTCAAGCTGTTTTGCGTCCGATGTTACGAACCCGTCCCCGGGCGCGCAAGCGTTTTCCGTGGGATGTACTAAACAAGCTGGGTTGTTGATCAACGTTTGACCATTGTCTTTTGATGCGAGCGCAGGCCCCGCCTTTAGCCACTCTTTTTGCGGGAGCATTTCCAAGCGATAACCATAATTGGGGTTGTAGCAAAGGCTTTGTGATGAGCCGTGCAACATTGCGTCATTGCGATCGGCGGTCAGTTGCTGATCACGATCAAACGCGATGGAAGTTATCGGAATCGGCCCTCGTAGCCGCGAAATATTGAACGCATTGACTGCTGGTTTTGGATCATAGGGCTGCGATTCCGGATGCAGGTAGTAGTCGATTGGCTCGAAAAGTGGGCCGCTCCAGACAACACATGACGCGAGTAGCACCAAGGCAGTAGCGATGCGCGAAGACTGGCGCGCTAACAGAGCAGCGACAGGAGCTGCCAAAAAAAGTTGAACAATTGGCAGGAGCATCACTATCCACCGCATTGGCCATGCTACGCTGTTCAGTATGGGAATTTCTTTCATCAAAGAACGAGCCCCACCATCGCTCCAGAGCAAGAGAGGCGCGATTAGTGTCAAAGGTACGATTAGTGCCAGAGCTAGGGATTTGCTTGTGTTCCACGTAAAGCGGCGAGCGTCGACATCCACGCTTGCGTTTCTCACGGTGACCAAGGCTGCTGCGGAAATCATTGCGACCGCAAACGCTCCCAAACCAAACTCTAATGCCCATTCGTGGGGCAGCGCTGTGAATCGTACGTTTGTCAGCTTGCGCATACCAAAGTGTGCGGTCCACTGTGACGGTTGAAGTAGCGCAAATGCTGTTGAAAGAAGAGCGTCTGAAAGCGACGCGAATCCGGGCAGTTCATAAAAGCTGCGTGGAAAATTTCGCATAACGCTCGCGGACTCGTAGAGCTTTGATCCGTTAAGCAATATGGCTAGCACGCCTCCAAGCAAGCAGCGTTTAATGATTGCCCAGAAATCCGATTTGTCCACAATGACTAGCGCGAAACATAGCAAGAGGGTTGCTAAAAACGCTGTCACCATCATTCCAGCAAATCCAAACTGAAGCCAAGCTGTCAGAATGAGGCAGACGCAAATCGAGGGCCAAGGTGTTGCACGCTTCCCGGTGCCTGTGGGCCAACACAGCGCTAGTGCAAGCAGCGCCCAGAGATAAAGCGGTTGGTAGCCAGACTCTCCAACCGCAGAGCGCATTGGCAGGAATGCATTGACTATACCCAATACAGCGAAGATGATTGCACCCGATTGCTCCCACAAAAACGTCTTGCGAGCCAGCGCATAGCAACCCCAAAAGCCGACTGCGGCGAATAACAGCGTGCTTAAGTGCGTGGCCTCAAACGGATTCATCCATAAGGCAAATAGTTGTATCGGTGAATAGAAGAGCGATTGTGGGTCTGCGTAGAAGACTGATCCCGAGCACCAAGCGGGAGTGAACCACGGCGGGTTGAGAATGCCAGTCCAAAACCCATTGCTATCGATCCAAAATTTTCCCTCGAGAAGGCTCAGTGCCGACCCGGCAAAGTCATGCCCCACATGCGTTTGGCTGGAATAAAAACGTCCTCCCCAAATGTATTCAAAAGCCGCGAGGGACGCTGCAAATACAAGCAACGCAGTTTTCTGCTCCTGCCAGAAGGCTTTGAAGAGCAGCACGAACGGCTTCATCGCGATCGCTCCGTCTCTTTGATCTGATTGATATCTTGTGACAATGAGTCACGCCGCTCTTCGCCAGAGATGCGAACTAGTTTCTGGGTTCTTTCTCTCACTACGAACTGCGGCTTGTTGTTCATGCGCAAATAGGCACGGCCAATGTACTCACCGACGAGCCCGATACTCATCAGCTGAATACTCCCCATGAACAGAACGGCAACGATGACCGATGCCCATCCCGGGGAGGGCGCTCCGTAAATCAAAACGCGAGCGACAATCACGGCGGCGAAACCAGCTGATAAGAGTCCGAATAACATTCCCGCAACTGATGCAATGCGCAGCGGCAGCACCGAAAAGCTAGTTGCCATTTTTAGCCAGAGACTCACCGAGCGAACGATGTTGTAGTTACCTTCGCCAACCAGGCGATCTTGGTGCTCCACTGGCAGGACATCGACGTTGCGGGTTACGTCAAGAATCAGACCGTCAATGTAGGTGAAAGGCCCATCATATCGAGTGATCGCGTCGACAACAACGCGCGTCAGACCTTTATACGACGAAAGGTATAGTGCATGTGGTTTACCGAGCAGCACCGTCGCAGCCGCATTGTTAATCCAGCTGCCAACCTTCTTCCATGTGGCGTGTTTTCTGTGCTTATACACGGTGTAGCAGACATCTGCTCCGGCCTGCAGGCGCTTCACAATGTCCGGGATCGCGAGTGGCGGATGTTGCAAGTCGTCGTCCATGATGACGATGTATAGGCCCCGAGACTCCTTAAGGCCCGCCATCGTAGCGTTGTGTTGCCCAAAGTTTTTTAACAACGATAGTCCGCGTACCGCTGGGTCCTCGCTCGCGATGCTTACTATCTCGTTCCAGCTGCCGTCAGGACTGTCATCGTTGACCAGGATGATTTCGTAGCGACCTGCCGCTCCACTTTTATCAAGTGCTGACGTCGTTGCGCGGATGAGCGCCCTCAGGCAGTCCTGACTTCGGTAGACCGGGACAACGACTGATAACTCAACTAAGGCTGCGTTTGTATCCTGGGCCATAATATTTTCGTAGTGCCTTTCTGCGATAGTCGCCAATCAGGTCGACGCCACACGTCGCAACAGTAGTTTCAATTCTTGAACAATCAATTGAGTATGCTTTACCTATCGGGATCTCATCAAACACGGCGCGCCGGCTGGTATTGAGTTCGAACCGGGAGACTATTTCAACGACTGATATCGAGCGACTGTGCACAACATTGATAGTTTCGTGCACGACACCCTGATTCACAACCAATGCCTGCGCTATTTGAGCGACGTCATCAATGTCGGTGACGTTTCGCGTTGAATTGGCCCAAATAGAGAATCGTTCCGACCGTGCGATGCGGGCAAACAGATAGTCGAGAAACGTGTGCGGAGTCGGCGTGTTTCTAGCAACCTGTGGCGGTCGGAAAATTACATGCCTCGGATGCTTCGCCGCAGGATGTTCCATCGCTCGCTTATGCAGGACATAAAGGCTCTTCGACGCGTGCAGATCATTAACACTGCAAGTGCCGAAATAGATGAACCGTCCTGCGCACGCGTGCGCCGCCACTGCGATTTCGAGGCGCACACGCTCGTGCTCAGACTCTTTAGCGTCAGTGCAGCCGGAATTCGAAACCTCAGCTGCGTATACGCAAACATCGCGGTTGACGAAAGCCGCGCGCACTGCGCTGGCGACCAAGCCTGATCCAACAATAACTTCAGAAGTCGATTCGGACAAGGTGCATCTTCTTTCTCCCGACATGTACAGCGTCTAATAAAACCGCTTAGCTTGCAAGCTTCGCTCGGATCGGACGTTGTAATTATCATCGGATTGAACGCCTGCAGAGCAAAGTAGATCGAGTGAATTGCGAATCGACACTTAAAGCTCGGCCGAGCTTCGTTGGTCGTTTTCGTATGAACTGAATACGAAAATGCGGAGAAGGAAATAGCTAGCGGCGACATTTATCGGAAGCAAGACTACAGCCGCTGCGTAGGCACCGACGTAAGGCTGCAGCAAATACAGACCAGCGAGATTCAATACATAAACGGACAACCAAACACAAACATACGGAGCAAATTTTGCACGCGCACCGAATACATAGCGGCTATGACTTTGAAAGCTTATAGCGATGCCGAGAATCAGTGAGATTGCTGACGCCGCCCAAATAGGCGCTCCAAGCCAAAGCATGCCCCAGTAAATGCTCAGCGCAGCAAGTGTGTTGAAAACGCCAGCAACGACAAACTTGGACAGCTCTCTCCAACCTCGCGAAAACCTTTTCTTTGACACTACGCTTTTCGATCAACGTACATAAAAAAAATCCCCTTCTTAATACGCGTTAGGCGATCATTCATAGTCATGGCGACACGTTGTCTGAGGGACAGTTTCAGACCATGTTTCTCTGCGATCAAAAGCATTTCATCTCGAACACCCGAAAAATCGCGCAGCGTGTTGTTGGTTTTATGAAAACGTATTGCGACCAATGCCTTGTCGATAACGTAAATGAATTTGCCCTTACCGACCGCCACTGAAAATTCGACATCGGCAGTGCGCTTAAGGCGAGTGTCGTACCTGTGGTTGCCGACGGCTTTCCGCCGCAGCAGGATTGGCACGCCAAAAAAATTGCGACAAGACAGAATCGATTGACGAGCAACAAGGTCCGACGACACCAAACCTTGCTTTGGCAACTTGAATTCGACAATCTTTGTACCATGCGCATCAATCCAGACAATGTTTGAATAGACAACCGCAATGTCTTCCCTCGCGCCTAATAAAGCGACTGCCTCCTCAAGCGCGGTATTTGAATGGTACTTATCATCGTGCGACAAAATCGCGTAGTAAGTGCTGTCGCATTTGTCGATGCAGCTGTTGAAATTACCTATCATTCCTACGTCAGTCGCTTGCTTGTACAACACAACACGTGGGTCATGGAATGACGCTACGATGCTCTCAGTTTGATCGCTCGACTGATTGTCGGATACGGTCAATATCCAATTGGTATAAGTCTGATTGACGATGGACTGAATGCAATCCCGAATGAAGTTGGCGCCGTTTCGCACCGGGATGTACAGATGAACCAAAGGGGCAGTCGCGGGTAACCTGCGAAGGTGCTCGCTGGTCGCTGCTTGAGCGTCGATTCGCGCGTCTGCCATCGATGACAAGATACTACTTGTGGCGCTGTGCTTGGGCACATTCGTCTCGACTAGCTGATCCGCTTCAGATAGCCGTCAGGTGCCACGGTGATGAGAAGTTTGTGCGGAATACTTTCATCAATTTCGAATTCCGGGTGTGTTTTAAGGTATTCCCAAACTGCGGTTTTGGGATTGTCGCCCGGTCCCCACGGACGATCCGGAAACAACTCCTTGGGCATGTCCTCAACGACTGTATCAAACACGACGCAATAACTACCCACGCTCGTCAACGGTGCGTAGGCATTCAACTCGGCCAACACATGATCGTGCGTGTGGTTGCTGTCCAGGCACACCATCACCCGGCTGTAGTTCGACGCGAATGCACGCACCTGTTCAACGACATCGGCGGCCACGCTTGAGCCCTGGATCATGTGAATGCGCGAAGCCATGGGATGGGCTTCGATGGCGGCACGATTGTGTGCACGAATATCAATGTCGACCGCTAGTACCTTGCGCTGCGAGGCGGACGGGTCAAGCGTTTTGTGCGTCTCAATGGCATCGGCCATGTCGAGAAGGGCCAACATCGACGCGCTAAAGGCGAGAGAACCACCATGAGCAATGCCAGTTTCGATGATGAGATCCGGTTTCACTGCCCAAATTAATTCCTGCATCGCGACGATGTCTTGCGGAAACTGAATGATTGGCCTGCCGAGCCAGTCGAAATGGTACGAATACTTGTGCTCGCAAAGGCGATTGAAAATAACCTTTGCATCCCTCTTAAGTTTTTCGTCCTCCCCCATCCGCTCTACTGAGTCTGTATCAATCATCGCGATTTCCTTGAAATTTTTGCAGGATTTCCCATCACAACCACTCCGTCAGGAACGTCGCGTGTCACAACCGCTCCGGCACCTACGATGGCGTCGCGACCAATGTTCAAGCGCGGCAAAACAATTGCACCTGCACCAATCAGGGTATTGTCCGCCACGTTTACACATCCACACAATACAGCTCCTGGGGCAATATGGACACTCTGGCCTAAGCGGCATTCGTGATCCACATTTGCGCTGTTATTGACTATGCAGACGCTGCCCATGGAAACATCAGCTGCCACAACCGCGTGCGCAAGTATTTGGCAGCCTTCGTTCAGGCGAGCCAATTTCGAAACGGCAGCAGTTGGATGGATGAGGGTGGGGAGAGATAAACCGGCAGCCTTAAATAGCTGCGCAAATTCTTGACGATCCTTGCCTCTGGCGCCACCGATCGCCAACACCGCTCCAAAGCTAGATAGAGACTCAGTCTGCGTCGCGACCCACTTCTGGAATCCGTCGATGCCGTGGAACAGTGGCACATTCAAAAGGCAGGACGAAGTCTCTGGATTGTTGTCGAACAGTGCCACAACCTGCCCTCCGCCGAGGTCAATGATGTCTGCCAGCACCTTGGCATGGCCTGCGCTGCCCCACAGCACGAAGTTCGCGCGCTTAGACACAAACAAGGCTGGAGACTACCGCGGCGACGCGATCTTGCTCGGCCTCACTGATGTCGTGATAGCTAGGCAAATTGATTGCACGCGTCGGAATATCCCAAGCGAGCCGATTTTCGCGTCTCTCATGAAACATGGGCAGGCTAGACAGCGGATGAAAGAATACTCTCGCATCGATGTTGTCTGCAGCAAACGCGTCTTGAAGTCTTTGTTGGGTCACGCCGGTTGCTGGTTCGAAGACCGCGCACGGCATCCAAGCGCCGATGACGATACCGGGAGGCTCCGGATTGAGCGCGACGCCGGGCAGGTCGGCAAACCGGTTGCGGTAGTTCTGGAATATTTTCCGTTTGCGGCCAATCAATTCGTCGATACGCTCCACTTGGGCGCAGCCTATCGCGGCCTGTATGTTCGACATCTTGTATTTGTAGCCCACCATGTCGGGCCAAAACTGTTTAGTTTGGCCCCGTGCTCTTCCGTGGTTGTTTAGAGTAAGTACATGTTCATACAGCGACGAATCATCAGTAACGAACATGCCCCCCTCGCCAGTCGTTAGCGTCTTGGTACCGTGAAAAGAGAACGTGCCGAATGTACCCATCGCGCCCGCACGTTTGCCGTGGTACGTTGATCCAATCGCCTCGGCGGCATCCTCAATGACTGGGATGCCATGCTTTTCTCCGATGCTAAGCAGCGATGCCATATCGCATAGATTGCCATACAAATGGACCGCAACTATTGCTTTGGTGCGGGGTGTAATTGCTTGTTCAACTAAAGCTGGATCAACACACCACGAATCAGCAAGGATGTCGACGAAAATGGGCTCTGCCCCTAAGTGAACTACTGGTGACGCAGTCGCAATCCAGTTGGTGTCGGCCATGATCACTTCGTCTCCAGGACCGATTCCCATTGCTGCCATGCCCAAGTGGAGCGCCCCCGTGCAGCTTGAAGTCGCAACGGCATACCTGACGCCTAGATGTTTTTTGAATGTCTCTTCAAAGCGATTGATGTACTCGTAACACTTATCTCCCCAACCATTTGCAGCAGCATCAGTCGCATTGCGGACTTCTAGATCCGTGATCGAGGGTTTCGTGTAATAGATACGGGATGTCATTCAATTTCCAGTTTCGGAACGGCGGTAACGAATTGCGTACCCAGCTTCACGAGTGAGGCGTTTTGAAATTTGACCTCGGATGCAATATTCCACGGCAAGATGAGAACGTAGTCAGGACGATGATCGGCTAGCACTTCTGGTGCGCGG
The DNA here is from genome assembly GCA_043777615.1 of Burkholderiales bacterium. Classification (GTDB taxonomy): domain Bacteria; phylum Pseudomonadota; class Gammaproteobacteria; order Burkholderiales; family Casimicrobiaceae; genus Casimicrobium. Next base: position 10,266 of record JAYWHV010000073.1, read on the forward strand.
ATAGGAATGTGGCTACCTGGCATGAATTTGTTTTGCTTGGCTGTGCCGGCATCACACACAAACGGAAGAAGGTCGGGCTTTATTCCGGCGTAGTTCAACAGAGTATTGCCTTTAGCTGCGGCACCGTACGCCGCCACTTTCTTGCCAATGCGTTTTTTTTCTAAAAGGAATGACAACAAGTCATCCTTGATCTGGTCCGCCCGCGCCTGAAACTCTTTGTAAATAGCCAGCGTTTGCATGCCTCGTTTTGCTTCCTCTGCAATAAGCGCTTCGATAGCAGTTGTTGTTGGTCGACTATCTGAATCATGGCAGCCGTAGATACGCAAGCTTCCGCCGTGCGTCGACAATTCCTCAACATCGTACACACGCAATCCAAAGAAACTAAAAATCTGCTTAACCGTGTGGATCGATAAATACGAAAAATGCTCGTGATACACGGTGTCGAACTGAGTGTGCTCGATCAAGCGCATCAAGTGTGGAAATTCCAGCGTAACTGTGCCGCCAGGTTTGAGGGCAGCTTTAATGCCTTGCGTGAAGTCATTGATGTCAGGCACGTGAGCGTAGACATTGTTGCCAACAATCAGGTCAGCTTGCCTGCCTTCTGTCGCAAGCCTCATGCCAAGTTGTGCAGTGAAGAATTCACGCAGCACCGAGATTCCCAACGCTTCTGCCGCTGCAGCGGTGCTGGACGTCGGTTCGATGCCAAGGCAAGGAACTCCGGCGGCGACAAAATTTTTCAGCAGATAACCGTCGTTTGATGCAATTTCAATGACCAGACTTTCGTGGGAAAGTTGTAACTTTCGGGTAATGCTTTCCGCAAATAGCTCGGCGTGCGCAAGCCACCCCGAAGACGTGCTGGAGAAATATGCGTATTCAGCGTTGAACAGGTCTGGTGCTTGCGCGTAGTCCTCGGTCTGTACAAGCCAGCATCGATCACACACCATGACCCTGAGTGGATAGTATTTTTCGGGCCGTGTAAGGTCGTTCGCAGTCAAGTAGGCGTTCGACGGCGGTGCAAAGCCAAGGTCAAGAAAAGTATGCGCGAGTGGCGTGGCGCAGTGCCGACATTTCATGAGACTAACCCGGTAAATTCAAGGTTTAGCAATGGGTGATTGGCGTCGCGAGCTGATAGCTCGCTAATGGCAAGAGGCCACGTGATCGACAGTAGCGGATCTGTCGGACGGATACCGCCCTCGGCGGTAGGCGCGTGCGCTGCCGAATGACAGTAAAGTAATTCGACTTGCTCCGTAAGTGATTGAAAACCATGCGCAAAACCCTCTGGAATCAGGAGTGCAAGGCCATTCTCCCCTGACAATCGCTCGGCTCTCCAATGCAGGAATGTGCCGGAGCCGGGTCGGAGATCGACGGCCACGTCCCAAACTTCACCCCGAATGCAACTTACCAGCTTCATCTCGGCATGCGGCGCACGCTGATAATGCATGCCGCGTACAGTCCCGACTGATGTAGTGTGCGTGTGATTGATCTGCGCGATGGGCTTATGCCATCCGGCTTCAGCGAGTTCTTCGGCGCAAAACAGACGCGAAAGCGATCCCCGGTTGTCATTCAAGCACTGCCGCTCAATGAGCTTTAAACCCGATAACGGCAAGTTAGTAACGTTGAAGCGACTCACGCGGATGCCTCATAAGCGTCGATATCTTTTTCACAAAGAGCGCGGGCTTCGATGTTGGACTCTTGCTTTGCGTACCAGGACATCGTTCGCTGTATGGCGTTGCGCAGCGTCCATTTTGGCGTGAAACCCAGAGTGTCTCCAGCTTTCGCAATTTCGAGTGCTAACCAACTTGCCTCATGCGGCCCGTCCGGGTAGTCGTCATACCGCACTTCGCCCGAGCCGTACGCAACTCGGGCCATCTCCACGACATCGCGAACTGTAGCCGCCTCAGTAGTTGCCGGTCCAAAGTTATACGCCCCCGCCAAGTCGGACTGTATCCAGAGTTTTTGCGCAAGTGTCAAATAGCCAGCCAGTGGTTCGAGCACGTGCTGCCACGGGCGAACTGCATCAGGATGTCGAATATCTAGCGTTCGTCCGGTACTCCAGGCCCGTACCGCGTCGGGAATCAAACGGTCTTCCGACCAATCTCCGCCCCCCATGACATTACCCGCTCGCGCTGTGGCTAGTGCTACACCCTGAGTAGACAGAAACGCTTCACGATAACTGGCCACAACGATTTCGCTTGCCGCTTTGCTGGCGCTGTAGGGGTCATGTCCACCTAGTTCGTCGTCTTCGCTGAACGGTCGATGCAATTCGTGATTGCGGTAAACCTTGTCGGTGGTGACAATCACGGCGACCCGAACATCACCAAGGCCACGCAAAGCATCAAGCACATGCGCCGTGCCCATTACGTTGGTGCTGAACGTTTGTAGCGGCTCGCGATAACTGGCGCGCACCAGCGCTTGTGCGGCCATGTGAATTACGATCTCAGGGCGCGCTGCCTTAACCAGCCTAGCGAGTCTTTCCGCATCCCGAATGTCGCAATAGTGACTCGCGCGCACGCTTTGAATGTCTGCAAGCGAAAAGAGGTTGGGATCGGTTGATGGTGGCAGGCTGATGCCGGTGACTGTTGCACCCATGCGATGGAGCCAAAAGGCCATCCACGATCCCTTGAAACCAGTGTGGCCTGTCAGTACCACCCGCTTGCCTCGCCAGAACGAGGGGGCAATTTGCGAGGCTGGAATCACTTCCAGAGTTTCCAGGGGGCCATGCCGGACGACCAAAGCCCTTCAAGCAAAATTTTGTCTCTAAGCGTGTCCATGGGTTGCCAAAACCCCTCGTGCCGATACGCACTCAGTTGACCTGAGTTCGCGAGTGTTTCCAGCGGCTCACGCTCCCAAATGCAAGCGTCGTCGGGAATTAGGTCTATCACTGGTGGTGTCAGAACAAAGAATCCGCCGTTGATCATTCCTCCGTCGCCCTTAGGCTTCTCCTTAAATGTCGTGATCTTGTTCCCTGCGATGTCCAGTGCACCGAATCGACCTGGCGGATACGTTGCGGTGACTGTTGCGAGCGTTTTCTGAGCTCGGTGAAAAGCGAGCAGCTTCCTGATGTCGATGTCACTGACGCCGTCCCCGTAGGTAAAGCAAAAATCCGTTTCGTCGGCAACATATTCACGCACGCGACGCAGTCGCCCACCTGTCATCGTGTCGTCTCCGGTATCGACCAACGTTACACGCCACGGCTCGGCATTTTTGTGGTGGACTTCCATTTCGTTGTTGCGCATATCAAATGTCACGTCCGACATGTGCAGGAAATAGTTAGCGAAATACTCCTTGATCACGTAGCCCTTGTATCCGCAGCACACTACAAAATCGTTAATTCCGTAATGTGAGTAGATTTTTAGGACATGCCACAGGATTGGTTTTCCGCCAATCTCGACCATCGGCTTTGGGCGTGCCGAGGTTTCTTCGCTGATTCGGGTGCCCAGACCGCCCGCCAAGATGATCGCCTTCATTGCAAGCTAAAAGGTTTGAATTTCGACGCATTTTGAGTCACGCCATAAAAAGTATCGCGAAATCCGTGGCTCAAGTTGCACTTATTTATTTCCACAGTTGTCTGAAACAGCGTCGCTCGCGCTGAAATAGCGCGATCCGTTAGCCACAGAATTGATTTGTCTGGAAACGCGCTTTTAAGCGCCAAACTGTAGGCATGGCTTAGCGTCAAGGCCTGTCTTCTTTCTTTGCAGAAATCGGACCAGCGAGGCATCGACGAGTCCCACAAAGGACCATTACTACATAACGAAAGCTCACAATCTGTGATGTTTGAACGCATTGGATTTATGGAGCACAGCAGACAGATAAATGTAAAACTTGTTCGTCTTGCATAAAATATTTGTGTGCAAACTAAGAAATATCTTGACCATGGGTAGGCTTCGCGCTGCAGGCATTCACCTTCTAATTTGTCTTACAGTCGGCGGTATGCTTTGGGCGCTCCTTCGCACAATATGGTATCCCACACCGCTATTTCAGGCCGTTGGCGGGCAGGAAATTTTCCTGATCCTGCTGGGAATCGATGTCAGTCTGGGGCCGCTCATGACCTTTATCGTGTTCAAGGCTGACAAGAAAAAACTGCGATTTGATCTCACGGTGATTGGCTTGGTTCAAATCGCTGCGCTGGGCTATGGGCTGCACACTCTGTGGGCGGGCCGTCCCGTTTATGTGGCGGCGCTTGGGCACCGTTTTGACGTGATTCAAGCGACAGATGTGGCGGAGAAGGAGTTGGCGACGGCCAAACAGCACCTGCCGTGGTGGGGCCCGAAATGGGTTGGCATTAAAGAGTCAGGGGACAAAAAGGAGCAGGAGCGCATGTTGTTCAGCGCGGTGGCGGGCGCGGATTACGGCAGTTACCCACAACATCATGCGCCACTTGCTTCCATGCGTGACGAAATTCTCAAGCGCGCCGAGCCTATTTCTGAGCTCAGGAAATTTAATCCCGGAGCGGACGCACAAATCAGTGCATGGCTCGCGGACCACGGCGTTACCGAGAGCTCTGTGATATTTCAGGGACTGCATGCGCGCGGTCAGGATATGACTGTTGTGATGGACGGGAAGACAACGGAGGTCATTGGCGTTGCCACGTTCAAGCCGTGGAATTGAGACGCCTTTTTGGGGTGTTGTGCTGCCGTTTGTCAGACTTGGTCAAACGCCCTGCTGCGGTCGGAAGATTGTGCCCGGGTCGTTCCAAGCGGTCGGGTTGACTTGCTACAGTTGTACGAGATGGGCCTCCCTTGCTCCAACGACGGGTTGACGATTCGTATCTGCCAGCGCTGGCAGTGAAGCGCGAAGCAATCCTGGCGACGCTTAGTACGCGATTGATACTGTCCGCGGTTGTAGGGGCCAGCGTTCGCAATCTGCATACATTGTGCAGCGGAGTGTTGCCGAACTGATTTTGCGTCGTTCACGCAAACATCACATGCAAATATTGCGACATGATTCCCAACAATGGGGCCGCACGATATCAGCGGCAGTCAGTTTCAACTCACTACTAGGTGCCCAGGAAAAGCGCCAACGACCGCGCTCCGGGCGACGTAACCAAGCGGCCCCCGGGTCACACCGCGAGTGCGAGCAAATAGACGTCGGTCAACGCGCCCGAGGTCAGCGCTATCTTTGAGCTGAGCATCTCCCCGGTTGCCAGCGAGATATCGTCCGGCCAAAACCGATGTGAGGGATCAGCCGTTGCGTGTTCCAAGCAGTGCAAGCAACTAAGCCATTGATGCCGGATTGGTGTAGCACGGTTGGGAAACAATGCGCAGCAGGTCGTTTTGCGTGATCGGACGCGTCGCCCATCTCGTTTGCCCAACGCCTTTGTGCCATGTTTTGGCCTTGGCGTGCTGGGTGTGTTGAGGGTCGAAAAGAGCGATAAGTACGGTGACGTCGCAGAGCGAACGCACGTCTAGACGCCCTCGTCTGCCGTCATTTGCCGAACCATCCCGGAGGTCACGATGCCGCCACGGTGCGGTAGCGGCTGTATTCCATAAATAGCGCACGGCTCTTTTGCTCGGTGCTGCATGAACCTGCTATGTGTCGTCAATGCTTTTCGTACAGGCTCCGAGACGATCTGGCCCGCTGTTTTGTCTGCGCCGCGGGCGAGCTCTTTAGCCGCGCTGAGAATGTCGTCATCGCTGTCCAGGGTGGTACGCATGATGACTCGCAAACGCGATCATTTTGCATCTGATGCGATCGCATCAGATGTATTTGCTAGTGGCGTGCAGAAATGTCCATGGCGTGCGCTCGCTTCAACCGCAGGCGCACTCCGATCTTGGGACTTTCATTCCGCTTGTCAGTGAAGGATCAGGTGGAATGCAATGATCTCCGAGACTTACCCCCGTCGTCGCACTTGAACCGATCCTTCTCCGTGCTCAGGACGACGGCAATATGCGCTTTTCTAATGCCCCAAAATCTTCGACAAAAAGTCCTTCGACCGATCCGTCTGCGGATTATTGAAGAAGTCGTGCGGGTTGTTTTGCTCGACGATCTGGCCTTGATCCATGAAAATTACGCGGTCGGCGACTGCTTTGGCGAATCCCATTTCGTGGGTGACACAGATCATGGTGATGCCCTGATCGGCCATTGCCACCATCACGTCTAGCACCTCTTTGATCATCTCTGGATCGAGCGCCGAGGTGGGCTCGTCGAACAGCATGATTTTTGGGGTCAGGCAGAGGGCACGGGCGATGGCGACGCGCTGCTGCTGACCACCGGAGAGTTGTAGCGGGTATTTGCCAGCCTGCTCGGCAATGCGCACGCGTTTCAACTGCATCATCGCCTTTTCTTCGGCTTCTTTCTTGGGCACTTTGCCGACATACATCGGCGAAAGCGTCAGGTTTTCGAGCACGGTCAGGTGCGGGAAGAGGTTGAACTGCTGGAACACCATGCCGACTTCCTTGCGGATTTTGTCGATGGCTTTGACATCGTCGGTGAGCTCGGTGCCGTCAACCCAGAGGTGGCCTTCCTGGTGCTCTTCAAGTCGGTTGATGCAGCGAATCAGCGTCGATTTGCCAGAGCCAGACGGACCACAGACCACGATGCGTTCGCCCTGTTTTACGTTCAGATTTATGTCGCGGAGGACGTGAAAGCTGTTGCCGTACCACTTGTTGACTTTATCGAAGACGATGATGTCTTTGGTGGAAGCAGTTGCACGGGCTGGAGTGGTGCTCATGTATGGTGTCCCCGACTAACGCAGTTTGGATTTGTTGACTTGCTTCTCGATCCACAGGCTATATCGGCTCATGGCAAAACAGAATGAGAAGTAAATGAGAGTGATGAAAACGTAACCTTCGAGCTTGTAAGGCCGCCAGTCAGCGTCGCCATTGAGCGCGAGGCCCAACGAGCCGGTCAGCTCATACAGCGACACGATGCCAACGAGCGAAGTGTCTTTAAAGAGGCCAATGAAATTGTTCACGATACTTGGCACTACCATCGCCAGCGCTTGGGGCAGGATGATGCGCCCCTGCGTTTGCCAGTAAGACAAACCAAGCGACGCCGCGGCCTCGGCCTGACCCTTCGGCATGGCTTGAAGGCCTCCGCGTACCACCTCGGCCATGTAGGCCGCCGCGAAAAGCGTGAGGCCCGCGAGCACCCGAATCATCACGTCGATGGTTACGCCTTGCGGCATGAACAACGGGAACATGAACGACGCCATGAACAAGACCGAGATCAGCGGCACGCCACGAATCAATTCGACGTAAATCGTGCAGAAGGTGCGGATCGCCGGAAGCTTCGAGCGACGACCGAGCGCAACCGCAATCGCCAGCGGAAATGCCATGACCATCGAAAGGCTTGAGAGCATGATCGTGAGCGGCAGGCCACCCCAGCGGTCTGTCGTGACGCGGGTCAGCCCAAAAACGTTGCCGTACATCAGCGTGAAGAACGTGGCGACGATCACAACCCAAAGCACGAGCAACCATTTGTTCCAGAATGCCCGCGTACAGCTGGCCACTAGCAACGCCAGCAGCAACAGTGTCGCTACCAGCGGACGCCACTGCTCTTCCAACGGATAGCGGCCAAAAATAATCAGCCGGTATTTCTCCGTGATCACGCCCCAGCAGGCACCGACACCGGGCGCACGACACGCGTCTGCGTTGGGTACCGTCGTCGCAGTCAGGAACGCCCAGTTGACGAACTGGGGAATGAAGTAAAGCAACAAACCGCCGACCACAATCGTGGTCAGTGTGCTCTGCCAGTTCGCAAACAAATTGGCTTTGGCCCAAGGCACAAGGCCCTCTGTTTGCGTGGGCGCGGGGCGCGATGGAAGCGATTGAAAAATGATGGTTTCAGCCATGATCTAGCGCTCCTGAAGGGCCGATTTAGCGTTGTACCAACCCATGAAGATGGAGGTGGATAGCGACGTGGTGAGATAGA
>JAYWHV010000074.1:0-18099 GCA_043777615.1 Burkholderiales bacterium
CGTTTATCAGGCGGCTGGCGCGTAGACAGTCCAAAGCGCGATAATTGTGGGTTGCCCTTCGCGGGCTTAGCTGGTTTTCTCTGTGTCGATATCGATGGATTTTTTGCGCGTACGCGGCGCACGCACGCACAACCTCAAAAATATCAACATTGATATTCCCAAAAACAAGCTTGTCGTAATCACGGGCTTGTCGGGTTCTGGGAAAAGCTCGCTCGCGTTTGACACGCTGTATGCCGAAGGCCAGCGCCGCTACGTCGAGTCCCTGTCCGCCTACGCGCGGCAGTTTTTGCAGATGATGGACAAGCCGGACGTTGACCTGATCGAAGGCCTCGCACCGGCCATCGCCATTGAGCAAAAAGCGACCAGCCACAACCCGCGCTCAACCGTCGGCACCGTCACGGAAATTCACGACTACCTGCGCCTGTTGTATGCGCGGGTCGGCGATCCGTATTGCCCGAATCATCCCGAGATCATGCTCTCGTCACAGACGATTTCGCAGATGGTGGATACGGTGCTGGGTTACGCGCCGGAATCGCGCATCATGCTGCTCGCGCCCGTGCTCGCGGATCGCAAGGGCGAACATGCCGAGCTCTTTATCGAGCTGAAGGCGAAGGGATTTACCAAGGTTCGTATCGACGGCGAAGTGGTGGAGCTCGAACCGTCGCCCAAGCTCGCGAAGAATCACAAGCACACGATCGAAGTCGTCGTTGATCGGCTGAAGGTCAGGCCTGACGCCAAGCAGCGGCTTGCCGAATCGTTCGAGACGGCGTGTCGCATGGGCAATGGTCGTGCGCTCGTGGTGATGATGGACGCGGAGGAGGGCGCTGATGTTGCAAAACCTGCATCTCAGCTCTTTTCGTCGAAATTCGCCTGCCCGATATGCGACTACTCGCTTGCCGAACTCGAACCGCGCCTGTTCTCATTCAACTCTCCGATGGGGGCCTGTCCAACCTGTGACGGCCTTGGCGAGATTGATGAGTTCGAGGCGTCGCGTATCGTCGCGCATCCCGAACTTTCGCTCGCGAGCGGTGCGATCAAAGGCTGGGACCGGCGCACGATTTTCTATTTTCAGATGCTGCAGGGGCTCGCTGCGCACTACGGTTTCGACATCGAAACGCCGTTCGTCGAACTCCCGGACGAAGCCCAAAACGCAATCATCTTTGGCAGCGGAATCGAAGAAATTGAATTCGATTATGTGAGTGAAAAAGGCAAGATCCAGAAGCGCAAGCACGTGTTCGAAGGCGTGCTGCCGAACTTCCGTCGCCGCTATCTTGAGACCGAATCGTCTGCCGTGCGCGAAGAGTTGTCGAAGTACATGAGCCGCAGCCCGTGTACCGATTGCAATGGCGCCAGGCTGCGTCGCGAAGCGCGATTCGTGAAGGTTGGCGACGCGGCGATTTTTGAGGTGAGTCGGCTCGCGCTGTTTGATACCGCCAAGTTTTTTGAAACGCTCAAGCTCACGGGCGCGAAGCAAAAAATCGCAGAACGCATCATCTGGGAAATCAAAAATCGCGTTGGCTTTTTGAACAATGTTGGCCTCGAATATCTGTCGCTGGATCGCAGCGCTGAGACGCTCTCCGGTGGTGAAGCGCAACGCATCCGGCTCGCTTCGCAGATCGGTTCGGGTTTGACCGGCGTGATGTACGTGCTGGACGAGCCCTCGATTGGCCTGCATCAGCGCGACAATGATCGACTGCTGGAAATGTTAAAGCGCCTGCGCGATCTCGGCAACACGGTGATCGTGGTGGAGCATGACGAAGACGCGATCATGGCTGCCGATTACGTCGTTGATCTCGGCCCCGCAGCGGGCATTCACGGTGGTGAAATCATCGCGCACGGCAAGCCCGCCGACATCAAGAAAAACAAGAATTCGTTGACCGGGCTCTACCTCTCCGGCGCGATGCAAATTCCGGTGCCGAAGCGCCGCATTCCGGCCAACCCCGAGAAGCAAATCACCGTTCACGGCGCGCGCGGCAATAATCTCAAGAACGTTGATGTGAGCATTCCGATTGGTTTGCTCACCTGCGTGACGGGCGTTTCCGGCTCTGGCAAATCGACGCTGGTGAACGACACGCTTTATCGCGCCGCCGCGAAGAAAATCTATCGCAGCCTCGAAGAACCGGCACCGCACACGAGCATCAGCGGTCTCGAAACCTTCGACAAAGTCATCAACGTGGATCAGAGCCCGATTGGACGCACACCGCGTTCCAATCCTGCGACCTACACCGGCCTTTTCACGCCGATTCGGGATCTGTTCGCGCAGACACCGCAGGCGCGCGAACGTGGCTACGAGCCCGGCCGTTTCTCGTTCAACGTAAAGGGTGGGCGCTGCGAAGCATGCGAAGGCGATGGCATGATCAAGGTGGAAATGCACTTTCTGCCGGACGTTTACGTGGAGTGCGACGTCTGCCACGGCAAGCGCTACAACCGCGAAACGCTTGACGTTCAATATCGTGGCAAGAACATTTCCGAAGTGCTGCAAATGACCGTCGAAGTCGCGCGCGATTTCTTCCAGCCAGTGCCCGCGATCGCCGCAAAAGTGAACTTGCTGTTCGAAGTCGGCCTGGGTTACATCCGTCTCGGTCAGTCAGCGACGACGTTGTCAGGCGGCGAAGCGCAACGCGTCAAGCTCGCGTTGGAACTGTCAAAGCGCGACACCGGCAATACGCTCTACATCCTCGACGAACCAACAACCGGGCTGCATTTCGCGGACATCGATTTGCTCCTGAAAGTGCTCTACCGACTCCGCGATCATGGCAATACCGTGGTCGTCATTGAGCACAATCTGGACGTGATCAAAACCGCCGATTGGGTCGTTGATATGGGTCCGGAAGGCGGCGATGGCGGCGGCATGGTCGTGGCGTCCGGCACGCCGGAAACGGTGGCTGGGACGACGGGATCGCATACCGCAAGGTTCCTCGCGCCGATCCTTAAACGCAGCAAGCGTTGAGCATCTGGGTATCCCGCAGGGAGCCTCGCTAGATCGGCAGCTTTAGGTTGAAAGCCACAATTAACGTGGGCTAGCGTCGAAAAAAAACCTGAATCGACTTCAGGCATAAATCGAGGGCTAGCCCACATGCAGCGGTTGTTACAGCCCAGAGCTGATAGCTATGGGACTGATGGTTAGTTAATCGTCAAACGCTTCTGCGCAGCGACGTTTTTCTTCGGCAGCGTGAGCGTCAGCACGCCATGCTCATGCTTTGCGCCCGCCTGTTCTGCGTCCACACTTTGTGGCAGCTTGAACGCACGGGTGAGCACCCCGGTCAACCGTTCACTCAGCACCGAAGTCTCGCCGTCGCCAGTTTCACGCTTGAACGACGCCTCAACGCGAACCGTTTTGTCATCGACATCGACGGTGATGTCTTCTTTAGCCACGCCTGGCACGTCGAATTGCACGATGTAGGCGTTCGCGGTTTCACGCACATCAGCGCGGAGTTCGGTCACGCCGCCAGCGCCAGTGAAGGGATCGGCCAGCACACGGGAGGCGAGCGAATCGAACACGCGATCCAGGTCGGACACATTGCTTGCCGAAACGTTGAACGGTGCCCAGCGAACGGCGGGAATTCCATTAAAGCGAATCAAGTTTGTCATTGCCAATTTCCTTTTGTTGATTGGCGCTGAAGAGAATTGAACAGCGCTCATGGCCCTGAAAGTGAGAGTGTCCGACCGCCTTTCAAGCGCTACGATTAGAGTTATTTTTCAGGGCAGAAGGCCTTGAAATTTTGCGTCGATACCCTAAGCGGAAGACGCTGTGTTTGGCTTGATCTGGCCGGTGATACGCCGCCAGATCACAAGATCCAGCGCCTGTCGCCGCGTCTCCACAACGTGATCCAGCCCGAATTCGCGATCGGCGCCAGTGCGCGCAAAGAGCGAGCGCGGTTGCTCGCCAAGGCCAAAAATAATGACGTCAGTTCCTGCATTTCGGCAGGTATCGCCAAACCGGCGAATCGTCTCCAGCGCGGTTGAGTCGAGATAAATCACTTCAAGAAAATCAAGGACGATCAGGCTGGCTTCGGCGCGCGGCGGAAGCGAAGCAAACCCCGCTTCCAGCCGATCAACAACGCCGAAAAACAACGCGCCGCGCAGTCTCAGCGCGGCCACGCCCTCGGGCAGCGGCATCGGCGGCGCGTCTGCGTCCTTGGCGAGATTGTCGATGCGCTGCACCGACGCCGCCTCGGTCAATCGCTTGATGAGCAGGAGCGTGGCGAACACCATGCCGACCTCCACCGCGATCGTCAGGTCAAACAATACCGTCAGCAAGAACGTGCTGATCAGCGTTGCGTTGCGCAGTGGTGTGTACTGCCGCAGCGATTTGAATTCGCGCCAGTCGCCCATGTTCAGCGCGACCCACATGAGGATCGCGGCGAGCGCGGGCAGCGGAACGTGTTTCGCGAGCGGGCTGGCGACGAGCAGAACCGCGAGGACCGTCAAAGCGTGCACGCACCCCGCGATCGGGGTCATCGCGCCGTTCTTGATGTTGGCGCTCGTGCGCGCCATCGCGCTCGTCGCTGCGAGCCCACCGAAGAGCGGCGAGACGATGTTCGCAATTCCCTGTGCAATCAACTCCTGGTTCGGGTCGGCGTGATCGTTGGTCTGCTTGTCGGCGACGACCGCGCAGAGGAGCGATTCGATCCCCGCCAGCAGCGCGATAGTCAACGCGGGCGGAATGAGGCTGCCGAGCTGCTCAATCGTGAATTCAGGCAAACGCGGCGCTGGCATTACCGCATTGATGTCGCCGAATCTGTACCCGATCGTGGCAATGCCGCCATCGATAAACACCGTCGACAGTGTGGCGAACACGAGGACCAGAAATGGCGAAGGCACGTAGCGTGAAAGCCGCGACGGCCAAAAATACAGGAAGGCAAAACAGGCCAGCGCAAGCAGAATCGACGGCCAGTGTGCCGTTGGCAGCGCCGCTGAAAGCGCCTTGACGATGCCGAAAAATTCGCCTGGCATTTTCGCAATCGACAGGCCAAAAAAATCCTTGATTTGCGATAGCGCGATAAGAACCGCGATGCCGTTGGTAAATCCAATGATGACCGAATTCGGGACAAAACGGATCAAACGACCCAGCTTCATCGCCCCCATCACTACCAGCAGCGCGCCCGCCATCATGGTGCAGATCATGAGGTTTGCCCAGCCGTATTTGGCGAGGATTGCGTAGAGCACCACGATGAATGCACCTGTCGGCCCGCCGATGCACAGCCGGGAGCCACCGAGGGCAGAGATGATGAGGCCCGCGACGACTGCGGTGACGAGGCCCTGCTCTGGCGTGACACCGCTCGCGATCGCGAACGCCATCGCGAGCGGAACCGCCACAATACCAACGGTGACACCAGCGAGCAAATCAGCGCGAAATTTTTTTGCGCTGTAGTCGGCGAGCTCGCTAACGAGTCGCGGCCGGAAGGCCAGAGTCAGCATGAGAGAGCCGTGCGCCCCTAAGGGAGGGCTGAGCGATTGCGCGAGACGGATGCAGTACGAGATGTGTGGCGCGCAGGAACCGGAATGTACGCCCTGGTACATGAGGATTCCGAGCACCACACAACGAAGTAATGCGCCGTCGCAGCCACTTGATCAGCCCTCCCTAGCTGACGACCTTACACATTCGGATCGGCTGCAACGCGGTCGCAAACACGGTCGAAAACGTCCGGTCGGCGTCGACCGAGAATCCGAGCTTTTCAAAGTACGCACGGTACTGTGGCGAGTAGGTGTCGACAGGAATCCGGATGGAGCGTACGTCGTCGGCACGCGCGAGCTTTTCAAGCGTGTTGAGCAACAGGCTTGTGAACCCGCGACCGGAAAACGAACGCGTGACACCGAGCCGGCGCAGCTCCCAGCAGCCATCCCGCGCGCGCACATACGCCAGCGCGGCAACCGGCAGGCTGTTGCGGTAAAGAACGAGCCCGCCTCCGGCGCGAAGGTCGTCAGCGATCTGTGTCGGATTTGAAACTTGTTTGCGACGAGACACTGCGACCCGTTCTGACCAGTCGCCATTGGCAAGCGCAGACACGACGGGCGCATCGCGCGAACTTGCCTTCAGTATCTTGTACTTGTCCTGCTCAAAAACTGTGCGTGTGCCTGCAAACATTTTTTCTACGTTACTTTCATGCCGGCTTGCGCGCCAGCGTGCGGGTTCAGGATGTACAACCCGGATGCATTGTTGTCCTCTTTTGCCGATGCAGCAAGCACCATGCCTTCCGAGATACCGAATTTCATTTTGCGCGGAGCCAGATTAGCCACTACTACGGTCATTTGTCCGATCAGGTTTTCCGGCGCGTAGGCAGACTTGATGCCCGAGAAGACGTTGCGCATTTTTGGCTGACCTGAAGCGTCAGTTTCACCGACATCCAGCGTCAGGCGCAGCAACTTGTCGCTGCCTTCAACGTGTTCAGCGTTCACGATTTTCGCGATGCGCAGATCGACCTTGGTGAAGTCGTCGATGCTGATGAATTCATCCGATTTGACCGAAGCATCGGCCTGTAGCCCAGGTGCAGTGGTCTTTGCAGGGGCATTGCCGCTGGAAGCGCCTTTGGATGCGGGCTGTGGCTTGGGTGCTTTTTCTGCGGCGTCTGGGAGTATTCCGAAGAGGTCGTCCAGCTGCTTTTCTTCTACGCGGGACATGAGGTGCGTGTACATGCCAATCGAATGGCCACCGGGCATGGTCGTCGCGATGTCCGTCCATGTTTGAACCGGCAATTTCAAAAATGAAAACGCTGCCTGGCTGAGCACCGGCAAGACAGGCGCAACAAAGATGCTGAGTACGCGGAAGCACTCGATCACCGACGAGCAAACCAGATGGAGTTGAATCTTCGGTTTGCCGTCGGCCGCGAGTTTCGCTAACTCCCAAGGTTTCGACGTGTCATAAAAAGTGTTCACGAAATCGGCGAGCTCCATAACGCGCCGCACGGCCTTTCCAAACTCCCGTTGTTCGTAATAGTTTGCAATCTCGTTGCCGTGCGCTGCGATCTCCGCCGCGCACATCCCGCCAACTGTGCGGGTATCTTCGTAGATCTTGCCGTCAAAATGCTTGTGGAGAAAACCGGCAGTACGACTCGCAATATTCACAAACTTGCCGATCAAATCCGAGTTCACGCGCGCCATGAAATCTTCGGCCGTGAAATCAATATCTTCAACGTGCGAGTTCAGCTTGGCTGCGAGGTAGTACCGCATCCACTCGGGATTCATTCCGAGTTGCAGATACTTCAGCGGATCGATTCCCGTGCCCCGGCTCTTGCTCATCTTTTCGCCGCTGACGGTGACGAAGCCGTGCACATTCACGCTGTCCGGAGCCTTGTAGCCTGCGAATTTGAGCATTGCGGGCCAGAACAGGACGTGGAAATAGACGATATCCTTGCCGATGAAATGAATCTGCTCGGTATCGTCTGCGGCCATGAATTCTGCGAACGTTCGCGATTCGCCGTTGGCCTTCGCTTTGCCCGTTTCGAAGTAATTTTTAAGCGCAGCGAGGTAGCCCACCGGGGCATCCAGCCACACATAAAAATACTTGCCCGGTTCGTCAGGAATCGGGATGCCGAAATACGGCGCATCGCGCGAAATATCCCAGTCGCCGAGCTTGCCGTCTTCACCTAACCATTCCTTGGTCTTGGCGATGATTTCACTTTGCAGCCGCTTCTTGCCGTGACGATCCAGACCGTTAGTGCCATCGGTCCAATCGCGCAAAAACTCAACGCATTTAGGATCGGATAGCTTGAAGAAAAAGTGCTCGCTGGAGCGCATCTCGGGCGCGGCGCCGGAGAGCGTTGAGTACGGATGCTTAAGGTCCGTCGGCGCATACACGGCGCCACAGTTCTCGCACGAATCGCCGTACTGGTCCTTGGTGCCGCACTTTGGGCATTCGCCCTTGATGTAGCGATCCGGCAGGAACATGCCTTTGACCGGATCGTAAAACTGCTCAATCGTTTTCGTCGCGATGAAACCAGCCGCTTTCAGCTTGCGATAAATGTCCTGCGCGAGCCCCACGTTTTCCGGCGAATCGGTGGAGTGCCAGTTGTCGATCGACAGGTGAAATCCATCGAGATATTCCTTGCGCGTTGCGGCGATTTCGGCAACGAATTCCTGTGGCGATTTGCCCGCTTTTTCCGCCGCGATCATGATCGGCGCGCCGTGCGTGTCGTCCGCGCAGACCCAATGCACCTCATGCCCGCGCATGCGCTGAAACCGCACCCAGATGTCGGCCTGGATGTACTCCATCATGTGGCCCAGGTGGAACTTGCCGTTCGCGTATGGCAGGGCGGTGGTGACGAAGATGCGGCGGTGGGCCAGAGCGGTGCTGTCGGCGGTCATAGAAGGGCTTGTGGAGAAGGGCGAAAACCCTAGGAAAAACAAGGGAATAGTAGCAAATGCGCGGCTTTCAGTGGAGGCGCAACCGCTAAACTATCAGTCTACGGGCACCTCTAAAAATTCACTTTATAGGGATGCAGTGTTAGGCGCGCGGCGCGCAGCAACCTTCATTACCTTTTTGTGTACATGAGGATTGCGAGCACCGCGCAACGACACAATGCGCCCTAGAAATGAATTTTTAGAGTGCCCCTATGACTGAATCAGACGTACTTTCCTCTCTCGCGACCTGTATCGACCCGAACACGGGGCGCGATTTCATCAAAGACAAATCCATCAAACGCGTTGCCATCGACGGCAATGACGTCGCCGTCGAGGTCGTGGTCGGATATCCCGCGAAAAGCCAGTACGACGCGCTGCGCCAGGTTGTCACCCAGCATTTGCGCGGCCTCGCGGCCGTCGGCAAAGTCACTGTGACTGTTTCGCACCGCGTTGTTTCGCATGCCGTTCAGCGCGGCGTAAAACTCAAACCCGGAATCAAGAACATCATTGCAGTTGCCTCCGGAAAGGGCGGCGTCGGCAAGAGCACAACTGCGGTAAATCTCGCGCTGGCGCTCGCTGCTGAAGGCGCGACCATCGGCATTCTCGACGCCGATATTTACGGCCCGTCGCAGCCACAAATGCTGGGTATCACTGGCCGCCCGGAAAGCGCTGATGGCAAGACGCTGGAGCCGATGGAGGCGCATGGCATTCAGGCGATGTCGATTGGCTTTCTGATCGATACCGACACGCCGATGGTGTGGCGCGGCCCGATGGTCACCCAGGCGCTGGAACAGCTCTTGTCCGACACCAACTGGCGCGACCTCGATTACCTCGTCATCGACATGCCGCCGGGCACCGGCGACATTCAGCTCACGCTGTCGCAAAAGGTGCCTGTGACCGGCGCGGTGATCGTGACGACACCGCAGGAAATCGCAGTGATCGACGCGCGCAAAGGCCTCAAAATGTTCGATAAGGTTGGCATCCCGATTGTCGGCATCGTGGAGAACATGAGCACGCATGTGTGCTCCAACTGCGGGCACGTCGAACCGATCTTCGGCGAAGGCGGTGGCAAGGCAATGTGCCGTGATTACAACGTGCCGTTCCTCGGCGCGCTGCCACTCGAAGGCTCGATCCGCGAGCAGGCGGACAGCGGTCGCCCGACTGTTGTCGCCGATCCAGAAGGGAAAGTCGCAGCAATTTATCGTGAAATCGCTCGCAAGGTCGCCATTTTCATCGCGCAGAAGAGCGAAGATCACACCGCGAAATTCCCTTCGATCAAGGTTGTGAATTGACCGCTGGCGTCCAGCAGCGTTTTGGTTGCGTCGCAATTGTCCCGGCGGGCGGCAGCGGCGCTCGCTATGGCGCTGCCTTACCCAAGCAATACAGCGTGATCGCGGGCCGCACCGTCATTGAACACTCGCTTCGTGCGTTGCAGTCGTGCGCGGCAATTGAGCATATTTTTGTGAACGTGCAGCACGATGACGTGCGTGCAAATGAGATAGCAACCGCTGTTCCCGGCGTGACTTTTTTGCGCTGTGCGGGCGTGACCCGGGCGGAAACCGTACAGAGCGCGCTGGCCGCAATTTCAAAGCAGGTCAAGCGCGATGCCTGGGTATTGGTGCATGATGCAGCACGCCCTTGTGTGTTAACGACCGATATCGCGCGACTTATCGAAACGGCGGGAGCGCATGGCGTCGGCGGTTTGTTGGCAACACCTGTAGCCGACACGCTCAAGCGCGGGACGGCTGACAACGAGATTGCGGAAACGATTTCCCGCGACAAAATGTGGCGTGCGCAAACGCCGCAGATGTTTCGTTATGAAACTTTAGTTCACGCGCTGAACGCGTCGCCGGATGTCACCGACGAGGCTCAGGCAATTGAAGCGCTCGGTATGACGCCGCTTCTGGTGGCGGGCAGCGCACGGAACATCAAAATCACATTGCCGGAAGACGCCGAACTGGCCGAGTTTTACCTGACGCGAGGAGGGAAGTAAGCATGGTGCCGTTTCGCGTAGGAACCGGATTTGACGTTCATCAACTGGTGGCGGGGCGAGCGCTCGTCATCGGTGGCGTGGCGATACCGTACGAACGGGGTCTGCTGGGTCACTCCGACGCGGATGTGCTGTTGCACGCGATTGCCGACGCACTCTTAGGCGCGGCGGCGCTGGGCGACATCGGCAAGCATTTTCCTGATAGCGACGCGGCCTACAAAGGTGCCGACAGTCGCACGTTGCTGCGAACCGTTGTGCAGCGCGTACGTGAGGCTGGCTGGCAAGTGGGCAACATTGACGCCACAATCATCGCTCAAGCCCCCAAAATGGCGCCGCATATCGCACAAATGCAGGCCAATATCGCGGCTGACTGCGGCGTTCCGGTCGGCGCAATCAACGTCAAAGCCACCACTACCGAGCAATTGGGCTTTACCGGGCGCGGAGAAGGGATTGCGGCGCAGGCGAGCGCTTTGCTGGTGGTTCTAACGGGCGTTTGACCGACTTCGTAATCGCGCCCTGCCCGCTACAATCAAAGCCATATGAACGTCTTTATGCTTCGCTTTCCTGTACTCATGGCCGCATGCGCCGCGATTGCGGGTTTAGCGCTTTCAGCGTCGGTTTTTGCACAATCGGCCGCAGCACCCGCTGCGCCCGAAAAAGTGCCAGCTCCGGTATCGCAAACCGAAGTTCCCGACGGCTCGCCGCAGCTGGCGCAGGAAAAAGTGATCAGTAACACGTCGACTGGAGCGACCGGCGCAAGCAATCCGGGCCGCTCCGCGAGCTCGGTCATCGTGAATGAAGAGCGGATTCAGGGTCGATTGGCCAGCGCTCAGGTGAGCGTGGGCGGAGCCAGGGGCTACACGGTGGTTGATCCGGATGCCGGACGTTCAGACCGGCAGTCGGGCAATGGCGGCAAACGCCTTTCGCCTTCACTTTGGGAACTGTTTCGTTTCTGACCTGCCGACGCTGGCATCCACCCGTCAGGCCCTGACCGGCCGCCGTCCCCAACGCGATTTACTTTCCTGCCCGAATGTCAGTTTTCACCCGAGTTACCGAGAGCGAAGTGTCAGCGTGGCTTACGCGATTTTCTGTGGGCGGCGTGCGCGCGTTGACGCCAATCTCGGAAGGTATCGAGAACACCAATTATTTCTTGAGCACGGCCGATGGCGAGTTCGTGCTGACGCTGTACGAGCGCGTACCCGCTGAAGATCTTCCTTTCTACCTGAACTTCACCGCTCATCTTGCAAAGTCCGGTGTCGCGGTACCGACGCCGATCGCAGATCGCACCGGTGGCCTTTTTTCGATTCTCAACGGTCGGCCCGCCGCGCTCACCCAGCGCATCGCAGGCCGCCCCAATATGCAACCGTCTGCTGAGCATTGCGCTGCGGTGGGCCGCGAGCTGGGGCGATTACACAAGGCAAGTGGCAGTTTCCGCACGCGCATTAGTAACAAGCGTGGACCAGCCTGGACTTTGTCGACATCACGCTCGGTGCGCCCGTTCGTCTCGGCTGATCAAAATCTGCTAATCGAAAACGAACTGAAGTTTCAGCGTGAACGGCGACAAACACGGCTGCCCAACGGAGCCATCCACGCAGACTTGTTTCGCGATAACGTGCTGTTCGACGGTGATCGTCTGAGCGGGTTGATCGATTTTGGATTCGCAGCCACAGACGAGTTCGCCTACGACCTCGCTATTACCGCGAACGACTGGTGTACGGATGCAGAAGGGCGATTTGACGCCATACGACTCCGTGCGCTGCTTTCCACCTACGACGCCGAGCGGCCGCTGTCTGAAGCCGAACAAATGGCGTGGCCCGCACTTTTGCGCGCGGGCGCGCTCCGCTTCTGGCTGTCGCGTTTGTATGACCTGCATCTGCCTCGCGCTGCGGAGATCAACACGCCGCATGATCCGGCGGCGTTCGAGCGAATTTTGCGTTTGCGTATTGAACAGCCTGCGCACTGGCCTACCGATTTGTCCGACGCTGCGTAATAAGAAATAAAGTGAACCCCTCTACCTTTACCATCGTCCCCGCCGCCGAAGGCTTCGAATGGCTTCGCGGCTCGATCCGGATTTTCCGCTCGCAGTGGTTGCGCTACACCTCGATTGCGGCGCTGTTCCTGTTGATCATGCAGGTTGCATCCGCGGTCTCCGGTGGGCTGCTCTTTGTATTTCTGAAGCCTGTGCTGTCGGTCGGTTTCCTCGCGGCAGCGTGGCATCATGAACGCGGCGAACTGCCTGAGGCAAAGCACCTGTTCGCGGGATTCAAATCAAATCTGAAGGCGCTGCTGCCGTTGGGCGGCGTCTATCTGATCGGCGTTCTGATCGCGGCGACGATTGGTCTTGCGGCCTCGGGTATCTCGGTAGAAGACATCATGGCGAGCGACGGCAAGCCGAAACTTGACGAAATGACACAGCTGCGATTCATGCTCGTGACACTTGCGCTCACGCTGCCGGTCACCGCGGCGCTGTGGTTTGCCCCTGCATTGATCGTGTTCGCCGACGCCACCTTTTTTCAGGCACTGGCGACGTCTTGCCGTGCGTGTCTCAGCAACTGGCTCGCAATGAGCGTGTACTGTGTTGCCATTTTTCTTTTGCTCCTGTTCGTCGCGGCCTGCGTCTCGCCGCTGCTTTTCATCTCTAAAAACGCAGCGCTCATGTTCATGATGGTGATCGCCGTTCCGCTCACGGCCGTGCTCATGATCAGCGACTACGTGAGCTATCGCCGCGTGTTCCATCGCGACGAAAGCGTCGCCCGAACGGCCTGAGTCAGGTAGCGCGGGGGCAACAGCCCGCGCGTCGCCCGATAGCTGTGTTGATTGATTGATCGCCTTACGGCTTTCGTCTGAAACAACCGCCGCTCATGGGCTAAACGACATAAATTGCAGTAGTTGACTTAGCCAATAATCGGTGGGCAGCCCCAATGCAGAAAGCGCTCCAGAGAAAAGCTGAACTCTGCCTTGCCTGATTTCTGCTCTTACGGACTGCCTAGATCGCCGTCAATTTAGCGTACTCAAGCGCTAATCGCTTGATGCCATGATCGGTGAAATTCACTTCGACCTGAATGTTTTTGCCTGATCCATCGGCGTTGATGATTACGCCCTGGCCAAACTTCGCGTGCGACACCTGCTGACCAATGCGGAACCCGGAGTCGTTTCTGGTCTGGCTTCCGATGGATGTCGCGAACGCTGAAACATTCGGATTGCCGAAATTGCGGTCGCTGGCGAATGGCTCATTCGGCTCCATCGCGAGCAAATTTCTTGGTTTCGCCGACAACCACTTGAGCAATTCCGGCGGTACTTCATCGAGAAACCGCGACGGCACGTTGTATCGCGTCTGCCCGTGCAGCATGCGCATCTGCGCGTAGGTCAAATGCAGGCGTTTGCGTGCCCGCGTGATCGCCACGTACATCAGACGGCGCTCTTCCTCCAGCCCGCCGTCATCATTTTTCAGCGAATTGTCGTGAGGGAAAAGCCCTTCCTCTAACCCCGTGATAAACACGTAGTCGAACTCCAGCCCTTTCGCCGAATGCACCGTCATCATCTGGATTGCCGTGCGGCCCTCTAGCGCCTGCGTGTCGCCCGATTCGAGCGATGCGTGGGCCAGAAATGCGCTCATCGGGTCATCGCTGTCGGACATCGTGCCGTCGAGATTTTCGACCTGAACGACGCCACCGGTTTCGCGCAAAAAGGTGTCGGCCGCGTTGATGAGTTCGTCAAGGTTTTCAATGCGTTCCTGGCCGTCTTTGTCGGCCGTGTAATGTGATCGCAGCGTGCTCGCGTCGAGAAGGTGGCGCACAATGTCCGGCAACGGCTGGCCCTTGGTGCCGATCCGCATGCCCTCGATCAAACCGATGAATTGCGCCATCGCGACCTGGGCACGGCTGCCGGCGCCGCCGCCACACGCGGCCTGCCAAAGCGTCACGCCCGTGCTCGCCGAAACCTGCTGCAAATTCTCGATCGACTTCGCGCCAATGCCGCGCGGCGGAAAATTCACGACGCGCAAAAAAGCGTTGTCGTCATCGGGATTGTTCACAAGGCGCAAATAGGCCATCGCATGCTTGATCTCGGCCCGCTCAAAGAAGCGCAAGCCGCCATAAACGCGATACGGAATGCGCGCGTTGAACAGCCCATGCTCAAACATTCGCGACTGCGCGTTCGAGCGATACAGAATCGCGATTTCGTCAAGCGGCACGCCGTCGTTCATCGCGTTCTTGATGGTGTCGATGATGTGCGCCGCTTCTTCGCCGTCGCTGTAGCCCTGAAACACGCGGATTGGCTCGCCATGACCCTGATCGGTCCACAGCTCCTTGCCAAGCCGACCATTGTTATTGCGGATCAACGCGTTGGCCGCATCGAGAATGCTGCCATGACTGCGGTAATTCTGTTCAAGCTTGATAATTTTTGCAGGCGAAAAATCATGCTCGAAGCGCTGCATGTTGGCGACCTTTGCGCCGCGAAATGCGTAGATCGACTGGTCGTCGTCGCCCACCGCCAGCACCGCTGTATTGGGGCCCGCGAGGAGCCGCAACCATTTGTATTGCAGCGTATTGGTATCCTGAAACTCGTCGACCAGTATGTGGCGAAAGCGGGCGTTGTAATGCTCGCGCAGCGCTTCAAACTTCGAGAGCACTTCGTACGACCGCAATAGCAGTTCCGAAAAATCAACGACGCCTTCGCGCTGACAGGTTGCCTCGTACAGTTGATACAACTCAACCTGCTTGCGCGAATAATCGTCAAACGCTTCTACCGCATTCGGACGCAGACCTTCTTCCTTTGCGCTCGAGATAAACCACATCAATTGCTTGGGCGGAAACTTCTCGTCGTCGATGTTGTTGGCCTTCAGGATGCGCTTGATCAAAGACAACTGATCCTGCGTGTCCATGATGGTGAAGGTCTGCGGCAGGTTCGCTTCGCGCCAGTGCATGCGCAGAAAGCGGTTGCACAATCCGTGGAACGTGCCGATCCACATTGCTCGCACATTCACGGGCACCATCGAGGAGAGCCGCATCACCATTTCTTTCGCGGCCTTGTTGGTGAAGGTGACGGCGAGTACGCCCGATGCGCTCACTTGACCTGTGGACAGGAGCCATGCGATGCGGGTGGTCAACACGCGGGTCTTGCCGGATCCGGCACCGGCGAGGATCAGAGCGGACGTATGGGGAAGGGTAACCGCAGTCAGCTGCGGTTCGTTTAAATTGGCAAGTAGCTTGGACGACATCTGCCAATTTTAGAGAGCGCGGTCTATCTGGCCGGAAATACCCGCCGCCAGGCCGCCATCACCGCTCGCTTGGCGCGAAACTTCATCACCCGGCCCACACGCCAGGGCCAGGTGGCTCGAATGGCATTCAACCAAGCGTCTTTCCAAGGTATCAGCCAGCGATAGAACGCAGCAAACCAGCGTAGGCGCAGTAACGCGGGTTGCGTCAGCGAAAACAGCCGGGCGACGACAGCAGTGCCGACAATTTTGGCAGCGAGGATGACAACCACGCCCGCGATCTCATGGCCCTGAGCGATGAGCCACAGCGCACCAAGCTTCACGGGCAGCAGCGCCGCGCTTGGCAATGCAAACAAAACGAGCGCAGCCCACGGCGGCAAGCGACGAATGGCATCTTCAATAGCGCGCCACAGCGGCAGCTTCGCGAGGAAATCAAATACGTGAGCAAGGCTCTGCCAGCCCCACTCGTAGAACATCAGAATGAGCGCCAGCGGAAGTTGCAGTAACCGAACCAAAAATCGCCACATGGCGCGAATGTAGCGTGATTCGGCTGATTTATTGAAAGGCAATGGGAGCTGTGCGATGACTGGGAGAACGCGCCGATAGAATCCTGTTTATGCCTCCCGACCCAGTCCTCCCCATTTCTGCCTCCCAAGTGTCACCCAACATCACCGCAGCCCACCCCAGCACCGAACTCTCAGCGTTCGTGCCGTCGTTTCGTGGTTCAGCGCCATATATCCACGCATTTCGCGGCAAGACGTTTGTCGTGTGTTTCGGTGGCGAGGTCGTCGCGGACGACACGTTCCCCAATTTCATTGCCGACTTGAATTTGCTGGCGAGTCTGGGCATCCGGCTGGTGCTGGTGCACGGTGCACGTCCTCAGGTCGAGAAACTGCTGGAGCAGCGCGGCATGGAGAGCCGCTATCACAAGGGCATTCGCATCACTGACGAGTCGCAGCTCGGTAGCGTAATCGGCGCCAGCGCCCGAGCTCGCGCCCGTATCGAAGCCGCGCTCTCGATGGCACCGCGTACCGCTTCTGTCGCGCCTGTTCACAACCGGGTCACCGGCGGCAATTTCATCGTTGCCAAGCCCATCGGCGTGGTCGATGGCGTGGACATGAAGTACAGCGGCGAAGTACGCCGTATTGACGCACAGGCGATCAACGATTGCCTGAAAGACGGCGACATTGTTTTGATGTCGACGCTCGGCTATTCAACTTCGGGCGACACGTTTAACCTGACGGTCGAAGAGGTCGCTACGCAGACTGCCATCGCGCTTAAAGCGTCGAAACTCATCTTTTTGCTCGACACGCCGGGCGTGCTAGAAGCCGACGGCTCGGTGATGTCCACGCTGTACACACGCGAGGCGTCCGCTATCGCCAGCAAAGCGCCACAGGCGTCCGACGTCCAGTTTTTCCTTTCTGCGGCCGTGCGCGCCTGCCAGAAGGGCGTAGGGCGCGCGCATCTCATCGGGCGCAAGTCCGATGGCGCGATCCTGCAGGAATTGTTTACGCGCGACGGCATCGGCACCATGATTTCGGTCGATAGCCTCGATAACCTCCGTCCGGCCACCATTGAGGACGTTGGCGCGCTGCTGTCGATCATCGAACCGCTGGAACGGCAAGGTGTTCTGGTGGCGCGACCAAGGGCGTTGATTGAGCGCGAGGTCGAACGCTTTTATCTGGCAGAACACGATGGTCAGATCATCGGTTGCGCTGCGCTCTATCCGTTTCCTGAAGCGAACAAGGCGGAACTCGCGTGCCTTGCTGTGAATCCGGATTATCGTCGCGAAGGCTATGGCGAGCGGCTGATGAAAGCAATTGAAAAGGCCGCGAAAGATCAGGGCATCACAACGTTGTTTGTGCTGACGACACGTACTGCTGCGTGGTTTCTGGAGCGCGGGTTTACGCCTGCTAAAGTCACCGATCTGCCCGAGAAAAAACAGGCGCTCTATAACTTTGAGCGCGCATCCCAGGTTTACGTTAAACAACTGTAGACGCGACCCACGTCGCGCCAACAAAAATAGAGAGTTTTTATGGCACGCACTGTTCAATGCATCAAGCTCGGTAAAGAAGCCGAAGGCCTCGATTTCGCGCCTTATCCGGGCGACCTCGGGAAACGAATTTATGAAAATGTGAGCAAGGAAGCGTGGGCCGGTTGGCTCAAGCATCAGACGATGCTCATCAATGAAAACCGTCTCGGTCTGGCCGATCCAAAAGCGCGCAAATATCTGGCCGAGCAGATGGACAAGTATTTCTTTACGGGTGGTGGCGAGACCGCTAGCGGTTACGTTCCACCCGCTGCCTGAGCATAGCAATGGATGCGATCTCGCGCTTTCCTGTGCCTGAGCTGGCCGACATTCCAGATGACCTTCGCACGCGAATGCTCGACGTGCAGCAGAAGGCCGGCTTCATCCCGAATGTGTTCCTGGCACTTGCGCACCGGCCGGCTGAATGCCGTGCGTTCTTTGCTTATCACGATGCTTTGATGCTTAAAGATACGCCGGCGCTGAGCAAAGCTGAGCGCGAGATGATTGTGGTGACCACGAGTGGCG
>JAYWHV010000075.1:0-4876 GCA_043777615.1 Burkholderiales bacterium
GGTGAACCCTGCTGAACAGCAAAAAGCAGCAAAAGTATCGCGGGCAACCCATCATTTTAGTCTGTCCCGGCAGGTCCACCTAACACCTGCCAAATCGGACAAGTTGCGTATCTGCCACAGATGATGACCTGAATCACCCGCAGCCCCTTCCAGAAGGTAATTGCGCGTTGCAACCCTGAAATACCCAGTGTTATATTGCGTTAGGAGGGAGCTTTGTGTCGCACGCTTGGGTAAGTATGAGTGCGTTTCTTGCAAAGCAGCCCGTGACATCGTCTCAAGCCTTCAAGGGGTACAAAATCAATGAAACTTCGCTTAATCGCTAGCGCTGTCTCAACCGCAGTGGTTGCGCTTTCCGCGAGCGTAGTATTCGCGCAAGCCACACCGGCCAACAGCGCTTATCTACTTTCCGCCACTGGCGCAGCAGACAACAACGTCGTTCGCAGTGGCCGTTACGGCACGAACAACGCCTCGTGCAATCTGTGCTGGCGTACGTCCTACTGGACTCCAGCGATGGCTATTGCTGAATGTGATCCAGACCTCGTGAAGAAGGCTGCTCCTGCACCTGCCGCACCGTCAGCTCCAGTAGCGCCACCAGCTGCTACAGCTCCAACGGCTCCGGTCGCACCGCCAGCTGCTCCAGCGGCCCCAGTTGCACCACCAGCACCGTCTGTTCAGAAGATCACGCTCGCTTCCAAAGCGCTGTTCGACTTCGACAAAGCTATTCTGAAGCCTGAAGGCCAAGCCGTTCTCGATCGCGAAATCGTTTCGCGCATCAAAGAAGTGCAAAAGCTTGAGCTCGTGCTCGTTACCGGTCATACGGATCGCCTTGGCTCGCAACAGTACAACCAGAAGCTCTCCGAGCGTCGCGCGGCTGCTGTTGCCGCGTATCTGGCTGGCAAAGGCGTCGCCAAAGACAAGATCGAGACCCTCGGCATGGGCAAAACCCAGCCAGTACCGGGCGTCGTTTGTGAGCAGAAGAACCGTAAGGCTTTGATCGCTTGCCTGCAACCGCATCGCCGTGTTGAAGTCGAAGTCAAGGGCGAAATCGTTATCCGTAAGTAATTACGTAACGTTTCTGCTTGTTGCCCGTTCCGGCTCCGGCCGGGATATGGCGAAAAAACCCCGCTCCGGCGGGGTTTTGTGTTTCTGGCGCACGGAAATACGGTATCCAGCGCGTAACGCGACATAACGACCCAAAATGGCAAACAAAGGCATGTCTTTATGAAACTCACGGGCAACACGCTCATTTCCGCGCGCTGGCTCTTGACTGCCACAGCAAACGGTACCGAGACGATTGAACATGCCGGGCTTATCTTTAACGAAGCTGGCGTAATTACCGCGGTCGGCAGTGCGGCAGACTTGCAACGCACAGGCAACATCGCGAACCGAATCGACCTTCCAAACCATATGCTGGCGCCTGGACTCATCAACGCCCACTGCCATGCTGCGATGAGCCTGCTGCGCGGTGCTGCCGACGACTTGTCACTGCATCGCTGGTTAAAGGAGCGCATCTGGCCCATGGAAGGTGAACTGGTCGACGAAGCATTCGTACACACCGGAACACAGCTCGCCGCAGTGGAAATGCTTCTGGGCGGCACGACCACCTGCGCTGATATGTATTTCTATTCCCGAGCCGCGGGTCGTGCCCTGCTTTCAGTCGGCATGCGAGGCGTCCTCGCGCTACCCGTTATCGATTTTCCAACGCGCTATGCCTCAGACGCCGACGCGTACATCACGACCGGCCTCCTCGTGCGCGACGAATTTGCCGACGAGCCGCTGCTGTCATTCGCGCTGGCCCCGCACGCGCCCTACACGATTAGCGACGCCACTTTTGCCCGCGTACTCGCGTTCGCCAACGAGCTCAGCCTGCCGGTTCACACGCACCTTCAGGAAACCGAACAGGAAGTCACTGACGCCATCGCACAATCGGGCGAACGTCCAACGGCAAGGTTAGCCCGGCTGGGCGCGCTCGGCCCCGACTTTTTTGCTGCGCACTGCGTTCACCTGAACGAGGGAGATATCGCGACTCTGGCGCACTACGGCTCGTCCGTTGTGCATTGCCCGTCTTCGAATCTGAAGCTTGCCAGCGGACTCGCTCCGGTCGCCAAAATGCTCGCTGCGGGCATCAATGTCAGCCTCGGCACCGACGGCGCAGCGAGTAATAACCGCCTCGATATGTTCGAGGAAATGCGTCTTGCCGCGCTAATCGGCAAAGTGCAGGCCAATGATGCCTCCGCTGTCAACGCCGCTCAGGCATTCACCATGGCGACGCTGGGTGGAGCCCGGGCAACCGGCCTTGCGAGCATTACCGGCTCGCTCGAAGTCGGAAAAGCCGCCGACATGATTGCGGTTTCGCTCAGCTCGCCGGGAATGATGCCCCTGTTCGACCCGGTTTCGCATTTCGTGTATGCGGCATCGCGCTCCGATGTCAGCGACGTGTGGGTTGCCGGGGTGCAGCGCGTCAAGAACCGTGCGCTCAGCGGCGTAGCCGAGCACACAATGTCAGAATTGGCTCCCCGCATTCAGAGTATCAGCGAGCGCGTTGCAGCACTCCGCAAGTAAAAAAGTAGTACCCATGACGAAAGTTCACGACCAGCCCAACACAAACGCAAACGGTAACGCCGACCCGGCGGAGCTCGCCAAATTCTCGGCGCTCGCCAGCCAATGGTGGGACGCAAACGGCAAATTCCGCCCCTTGCACGACATCAATCCGCTGCGTCTGACGCTGGTCGACGAACACGCGGCGGGTGTGAAGGGAAAAAAAGCGATCGACATCGGCTGCGGCGGAGGACTGGTCTCCGAGGGCCTCGCACGCATGGGCGCACAGGTGACTGGAATCGACATGGCCACGAAAGCGCTGGCGGTGGCCAAATTGCACGCACTGGAATCCAATGTCGTCGTGAACTACCGCGAAGTTACGGCGGAAGCGATGGCCGACGAGGCCGCAGGACAGTTCGACGTCGTAACGTGCCTGGAGATGCTTGAGCACGTCCCTGACCCTGCCTCGGTCGTCGCCGCGTGCGCCAAACTCGCCCAACCCGGTGCGCACCTCTTCTTTAGTACCATCTCGCGAACGCCAAAGGCCTACGCGTTGACCGTTCTCGGGGCCGAATACGTACTCGGTTTGCTGCCCAAAGGCACGCACGAATACTCGAAATTCCTCAAACCGTCCGAGCTGATCGGCTTCGCACGCTTGGCCGGGTTAGAGCTAGTCAAAATGCACGGCATGTCCTACAACCCCTTGACCCACGTCGCCAAGTGGGTCGATGACACCAACGTGAATTACATCGTAGTCATGCGAAAGCCGTAACAGCTTTTTACGGTAATCAACGCTGCACGTGGCCTGAGCGCTATTTTACTGAGTTATCGACAAGTGTTCCAAAAACCGCTGAGCTCACACGCAGAGGCGGTTTTAACAAAAAGCTGTCAGCCAATCGACAGAAGTCAAGGGCACGACCGCGCATGCAACGCAGCTCAGCGGCTTGCTAGAATTGTGCGCATTGGGCGGTTAGCTCAGCGGTAGAGCACTGCCTTCACACGGCAGGGGTCACTGGTTCGATCCCAGTACCGCCCACCAGATACAGTTTTTTGGCAAAGCCTGTTGGCTCGTTCGAGGCAAAGACGGGGCTCAATCCAACCGTTGCAGTCGAAATGCAGAACGACTTCGGGGAGGCAAAACTTTGCTGCCGCACCGCCTTTAGGCCGCAATCACCGTGCGCAAGCCTGTTCTCTGCTCCCCAGATTTGCCTTCCGCATCGTTCCCTAACCGATGACTGCCTCAATCAAATCAGGTCGCGCCTCAGCGAGTGTGCCTGGCGATTGCGCATTGACGGGCGCACGAAAATAGTCTTCTTCAAGCGGCTGCCACGCGCCTGAAACATAGCGCTTCAGTCCGCTTTGTGCAAAGCGCCACAAATGCAGCCAGCCATTGCCGAGCAGTTGTTGCAGCACTTCGTGTTTTCCGATCACGCGGTCGATTGCCTGCTGCGGTGCGTCGATGATCACCGTCAGCCGCAACGGCTCATGCACCCAGCGTTCGCCGTCGTGTAGCGACTGCCGCGACAGCCCAATGCGGAGGTCTCCGCCATTGCCCTCAAACACGCCGATGTTCCCGCCCACCACGTTGTGAAGCACTTTGTTCCCGCTGCCCAGCCGCAGCGGGTCGCAGGTCGATGCGTGATATTGCCAGTTGATCCAGTGCGTTACCAGCATGGGGGCGGTCATCAGCAGCTCAAGCACGCTGCCGTCGGTGTCCTGACTGGCCTCATAGTCGTGCAAAAAGCTCCGTCCCTCCAGCGCCACGCCGCGGCTGCGGGCGCGAGGTGCAATCACGAACGCGGCATTACCCGCGAGCCCCCATTCGGGCCGAGTCTGTGCGCCGTCGTTGGCGCGCTGGCGCAGCTGGCGCAGCAGTGTTTCATTCGGCGTACGCGCGCTCAGCCCCAAACCGGGTGCCCGCTCGCGACGAACCTGATCGCTCGCCTGCGCCCAGACGGGTTGCAGCTTCTGCCAACGGGCCTGCGCCGGGCGCGGCAGCAGGTCAAGGTCGAAGCCTTCGATCGCGTCGGTGGTCGTGTTGTGTAGCGCGGCCACAAACCAAGTGTCTGCAGGGACAGTGATTCCCTTCGACTGCAAGCCGTCGCGAACCGCTGGCTCGTTCAACAGCTGCGCCAGACTGCGCGCGTTGACCTCGCCGGTCTGGCCGCAACAGGCGCCGCAATCCAGGGCTGCCGCGTGCGCGTTGTTGGCCGACTGGCTGCCGTGGCCCACCAGCAGAACCAGCGGTGCCAGCCGCTGCTCCAGACCCATCGCATGCAGCACGGTCGCGGCCACATCGACCTTCGCCTTCAGGTCGAGGCCCATGAGCTGCGGCCTG
>JAYWHV010000076.1:0-4875 GCA_043777615.1 Burkholderiales bacterium
CGCCGCGCGCAGGATCGACGGTCAACTCATCAGGGGAAGTCACCCATTCCACATCCGGCCCAAACTTCGCTTGTCCGCCCATATCAATCGTCAAATGCACGCCCAAACCCGCCGCCTGTGGCACCGGATAAATCAGCCGCGTGAACGGCGAACGGCCAGACAACGTGAAGTAATTGCCCTTCGCGAAGAACGCCGGCGGCACATGTTCGACGGCCAACCCTTCGATGCGACGAGCGAGCGCCTGCGCATGCAAACCGGCGGCGTTCACCACGCGCTTCGCCATGAGTTCCGTGCCGTCCGCCATCGTGAGTTCGATTCCGTCCGCACCAACTTTCACACTCGTCACCGAAGTATTGAACGCCACCATGCCGCCCGCGTTTTCGAGATCGCCTTGCAACGAAAGCATGAAAGCATGGCTGTCGATGATGCCGGTGCTCGGTGAATGCACGGCGGCGATGCAGGTGAGATGCGGCTCCATCGCCTGCGCTTCTGCCTGAGTGAGTAACACGAGGTCGTTCACGCCGTTGGCGGCGGCCTTGTCGATAATCAATTGCAGTTGCGGCAGTTGGTCAGCGCTCGTCGCGACCAGCAACTTGCCGCAGCGCCGATGTGCAATGCCGCGCTCCGCGCAGTAGGCATACAGTAGCGCCTTGCCCTCCACACACAATCGAGCCTTCAGCGACCCGGCAGCATAGTAAATGCCCGCGTGGATCACTTCGCTATTGCGCGAGCTGGTGCCGGTGCCGATCGCGTCCGCCGCCTCCAGCACGAGCACCTCGCGGCCGCGCAAGGCAAGTGAACGCGCGACGGCGAGGCCGACGACGCCGGCACCGATGACAATCGAGTCAACACGATCCATCGTCACAGCTCGCTAGCGAATCACCTCAAGCCCACCCATGTAACCCCGCAAAACCTCCGGCACCGTAATTGATCCATCGGCATTCTGATAATTCTCCAGAATCGCAACGAGCGTGCGCCCAACGGCCAGGCCCGAGCCGTTCAACGTGTGCACTGGTTCATTCTTGCCCGCTGCGTTTTTGTAGCGCGCGCCCATGCGCCGCGCCTGAAACGCTTCGCAGTTCGAGCAGCTCGAAATTTCGCGGTATGTGTTCTGCGCGGGGAGCCACACTTCGAGGTCATAAGTTTTGGTTGCGCCGAAACCCATGTCGCCGGTGCAGAGCAGCATCACGCGATACGGCAAGCCAAGTTTTTGCAGGATTTTTTCGGCGTTGCCGGTCATCTCTTCGAGCATCGCGTTCGACTCTTCAGGTTTTGTGATGTAGACCATCTCGACCTTGTCGAATTGATGCTGGCGAATCATGCCGCGCGTGTCGCGCCCATAGCTGCCTGCTTCCGAGCGGAAGCACGGCGTGTGCGCCGTGAGGCGCATGGGGAGCTGCGCGGCATCTACCATCGTATCGCGTACGAAGTTGGTAAGCGAGACTTCCGATGTCGGGATCAGATAGCGATTTTTGGCCTCGCCGCCTTCTTCCGATGGCATCGGCACTTTGAACAAATCTTCTTCAAATTTCGGGAGCTGGCCAGTGCCCGTCATGGACTCGGCGTTAACAATGTACGGGACGTAGCACTCAGTAAATCCATGTTCGTTCACGTGCGTGTCAAGCATGAACTGCGCAAGCGCACGATGCATGCGCGCGAGCTGGCCGCGCATGACGGTGAAACGCGTGCCCGAAAGTTTTACGCCCGCTTCGAAATCCAGCTGCGCGCCGGCCGTAGTCGTCAACGCTTCGCCCAGCGCGACGTGATCTTTCACTTCGAAGTCGAACTCACGCGGCGTGCCCCAACGCCGCTGCTCGACATTCTCATCACTGTCCTTGCCCATCGGAACATCCGTCTGCGGCAGGTTCGGCATCGTCATCAGGATCGCATTTACGCGCTCCTGAACGCCCGCCAGCGCGAGCTCGTTCGCCTTGACCTTCTCAGGCACAGCGGCGACCTCGGCGAGCAGTTGCTGCGCCTTCGCCTCGTCCTTTGCCGCCTTGGCCTGACCGACGGCTTTGCTCAAGGTGTTCCGCTGTTGTTGCAGCTCCTGCGTCTGGATTTGCAGCGCCTTGCGCTCGGCCTCCAGCGCCTCAAAGGCTGCCGTGTCGATGACGAAATTGCGCGCCTTCATTCGCTCGGCGGTGGCGACGATGTCGTTGCGCAGTAAATTGATGTCAAACATGATGAGTCACTCGTAAATTTGAATTG
This sequence comes from Burkholderiales bacterium, assembly GCA_043777615.1. Lineage (GTDB taxonomy): Bacteria > Pseudomonadota > Gammaproteobacteria > Burkholderiales > Casimicrobiaceae > Casimicrobium. The sequence continues at coordinate 2,212 of JAYWHV010000076.1, forward strand.
TCGAAATGGGAAGTCGCGAGCGCAGGGCCGCAGACGCGAATGCCGCGCGCGAGCGAAAAACGGAGGGAGAAAAAGAAATGTCCCGTCTAGCGGGAACGGGAGGAGCGGCTGAATGCGCCCTGATGAACGCGCAGTCCAACGCCGATGCGAGCGCTTGGATATGCGGAATTGAGGTGTGAGGTCATGGCACGAGTTTACAGGCAAAATGCAGTGCGATCAAGACATACAGCTTTTTGATGAAGCATCGCCCAGATTGGGGTTATAGGACGATAATGTCATTTATCGACTACTTCCGATTTGCATCGCTAACCCATACAAAATAAGCGGTTCGCACAAAAGCCGCTAGCGTTGACTTGCTTGTTAGCGCGGCGCAAAATGGCACGCGATCCGCCCAAAAGTGCGTCTCGATTTCAATCAATGGGATGTGTTCGATGACCAATGCCCAGACAGCGCACGCCGACGCAACCGCTGCCGTTCGTAGAGAACTTCCGCCGGACGGCGCGTCCGTCAAACCGCGAATCGATCGCGCGGCGACGGCGTTCTGGCTGGAGGCGAAGCCCTCGCCGATTCACCGCTTCGGTATTTTTGCTGCGCAAGTAATTCCCGCGCACGTCCGCGTCATCGAGTACACCGGCGAGCGCATCGGCTATCGCGTGGCGGAGCAACGGCGCGAGCGGCAGTTTCTGTACCTGTTCTGGGTTGCGCCGGGGCGGCTGATTGACGGGGCAGTCGGCGGCAGCGGCGCAGAATTCATCAATCACTGTTGTGCGCCGAACCTGGTCGTGGACATCGCGGAGGGCAAGGTTTTCTTTGTCAGCCTGCGCGAGATCGCCGTCGGTGACGAGCTGCTGCTCGACTACCGCGTGCGGTCTGACAACAGCGATGCGCCGCCAATGCCCTGTCGGTGCGGCGCGGAGCAATGTCGCGGCTTTCTCAACGCGCCCTGACCGGGTTAGTCGAGCAGTTATCGCGCCTGGCCAAAAAGCGCGCACTCTCGAAGAGCGAGCCCGGCAGGCGTGGCGCACAGCTATTCATGCTGATTGCCGTTCAAGCTCAATCAACGATCCATCAGATCGCGTTGGTTTCACTCTCATGCCAACTGCCCAGCGCCCACTTTGACAGCGCGCCCATAAGTGCGAACAGCACGACACCTGTCAGCGTGATGAGCACCAGCGCCGCAAACATTCGCGGGATGTTGAGTTGGTATCCCGCCTGCAAAATCTGATACGCGAGCCCGGTGCCGGTGCCGCCTGTTCCCGCGACAAATTCAGCGACGACAGCACCAATCAGCGCGAGGCCGGACGAGATGCGCAGTCCGCCAAAAAAATACGGCAACGCGCTCGGGATGCGCAGGCGCGTCAGCGTCTGCCACCGTGTTGCGCGGTTCATTTTGAACAAACTTTGCAGGCCGCGATTGACGCTGCGCAAGCCTAGCGTCGTATTCGCGATGATCGGGAACAGCGCGACCAGCGTCGCGCAGATCACGAGCGACGCAATCGGGCTTTGCACCCAGATGATGATCAGCGGTGCGATGGCCACGATGGGTGTCACCTGCAGCAATACGGCATAGGGAAAAAACGCAGTTTCAATCCATTTGCTCTGCACGAAAGCGAAGGCGATGGCAACGCCGAGCAGCACCGAGCACAGGAGTGCCAGAAAGGTGACTTTAAGCGTCACGAGTAACGCCGCGCCCAGCAGCGACCAGTCGTTGACCAAGGTTTGCAGGACAACCATGGGGCTCGGCACGAGGAACTGCGGGATGTCGTACGCCATTACCCACCACTGCCACACGCCGAGGAGGATCAGCGCCACAAACAGCGGCAAGAACAGCCGTTGCAAGGGCTCCCGCGTCATGCCAGCGCCTCATCGACATTGCCCGAGGCGCGCAGCAAACTGTCCTGCAATTGTTTTGCGTAAGTAGCGAACTGGGTGGACACGCGAAACGCGTCGTCACGCGGGACGCCGGGCGCGATGGCGATTTCGTCGACCACCCGGCCGGGCCTCGCAGCCATCACCACGATACGTGATGACAGATACACCGCTTCGTGAATCGAATGCGTGACAAATATCACCGTCAGGCCCTTGCTGCGCCACAACGACAACAATTCGTCATCGAGTCGGTTGCGCGTGATTTCGTCGAGCGCAGCGAACGGTTCGTCCATTAAAAGCAATGAAGGATCGGTGACAAGGCTGCGCGCGATCGAAGCACGCATCTGCATGCCGCCCGACAACTCACGTGGATAGGATTCTGCGAATTTTTCGAGACCCACGAGTTTCAATGCCTCACTCACCGTCTGGTCCGCATCGGCGCTGTTGACGCCCTGAAGGTCAAGGGGCAGGCGCACATTCGCCGACACGCGCGCCCACGGCATCAGCGTCGCGTCCTGAAATACAAACGACATGCGCTGCTTCGTCTGCGAGTGTGTGTTGGGAGATTCGCCCCAGACGCTGATGTTCCCGGCACTCTGCGGGAGCAGTCCCGCGACCATGTTCAGCAGCGTGCTCTTGCCGCAGCCGGACGGACCAAGCAGCGTCACGAATTCGCCTGGCTGAATTGTGAGGTCGACGGGCAGCAGCGCGCGCGTGCCGTTCGAATAAGTCTTTTCCGCGGCCTGAACTTCGACTGCCGGACATTGCGCCACGCGGTCGCCCTCACCCTCGCCC
>JAYWHV010000077.1:0-4872 GCA_043777615.1 Burkholderiales bacterium
ACCAGCCCAAGGGCCGCGATTCCAACCCAAGCCGAGGACGTGCTGCCAACGGAACACTGGGCTGGCATCGGTGTAACGGCCAACGTTAGGCACGTATGCATCAGTAGGCGTACGCTGGTAATCGTAGGTGTGAACCCAGGTGCTATTCAACGAAACGTTGAAATTGCCCATGGTGCCCGCGCCCCATGCATAAGCTGCCGAAACGTCAACGCCGTCGGTTTTGACGCCGCCGAGGTTGTCGGTCAAGCCAACGATGTAGCCGATAGCGTTGCTGTTAGCGAACTCATTCTGGCAGCGGTCAAGCGTTGCCTGCACCGAGGCAGACAGTTGACGGCAGCGCAAGATGCGTGATGCGTAACGAGCTGGATCAGCAAAAACCGCCTGCTCCGGAAACCCAAGAATCTGATTTGAAAGCTTGATATTCCAGTAGTCAGCCGTCAACACTACGCCTTTGAGTGGCTCGAAACCCACGCCTAAGGTGAAGGTTTTTGACTTTTCTGGTTTCAGGGCGCGATTACCGCCGGTCTGGATTTGCGCTTGCTGTCCGCAATCGCGTGTAGCCACGCCACCAGCGGCAGGTCTGCCACCTGGGCACAGCAACGGATCGTCATACGCATCGGCGGTGAAGGACACCGACTGTGGGCCATACAACTCGTCAAGCGCAGGCGCGCGGAAACCGGTGTTGTAAGAACCGCGGGCGAAAACGGTCGGAACAGGCTTGAACAGGAAGCCAACCTTAGGGTTGAACGTTCCGCCGAAGTCGCTGTAACGATCGTAGCGGGCTGCGAGCTGGACTTCAAGCGCCTTCGATACCGGCAGAATCATCTCGGCAGAGAGTGCCGTCACGTTACGGTTACCCGTTACGTGATAGGCATCACGACCCAGCGACGGAACGTTGAGCACAATCGCATCAACCGTGTCGTTGCGGTAATCTTCTTTCCGGAATTCAGCGCCGATCGACACAGCGGCTGCGCCGCCAGCCATGGAAAAGAGGTCGCGTGATGCGCGTAAATCGACGCCCTGCGTGCTGCCCTTAGCCGTTTGCGAAACGCCTTTGGCCTTTGCCGCATCAATCACGGCCAAACCAGCGGCGGTTTGCTCGCCAAACGGATTCAACACGCCGCTGGTGATGCCTGCCTGAATGGCCGATTTGTTGACGTAACCGTTGGTAACCGCATCGTCACCGCTGCTCTGAGTCCAGAACAGGCCACCACGGTAGTCCCAGCCGGCCGCTGCACCAGACAGGTCGAACACCGCACGCTGTCCGATGGTGTTGGACGTGCTTTCGCGCTGTCCCGCAGGCACCATGCGCCAGCCGACTGTGATGTTGGCTGCTGTGTTGATACCTGGAAAGGTGCGTGGGAAGAACGGGCTGCTCGGGGTCATCACTAGCCCGGTTACCGGATCTGGTGCCACGCGCGAAATGGTTTCAGTGGCCGCACGGTAATACTCAAGCGAAGCCTTGTGACCGCCGCCCAGATTAAACGAGCCGCGCGTCATGAACGTCAACTGCTCGACGTCTGGCTGAATGTCGATGGCCGAGGTGTAATCAAAACGACAAGTTCTTGCAGCAAGTGGCAGCGAACCGCCAGAGGGGTTGCAACCCGCAGCGCGGCTAGGATTGCCAGAAAATGCACCGGCATTTTGCGTAAAGTTTGCTGGGAACGTGGTGCCGGAGGTCAGGAACACGCCTCGGCTTGGGATTACGCCAGTGGCTGCAAACGAACGATCTACAGCGCGAATCTTGTCGGCTTGACGCCAGTCCAGCACGGCAAACACGTTGAAATTGTCTTTGTTCAGATCACCGAAGCCACCCGACACAGTAGCGCGCTTGTCTACGCCGCCCGTGTGCTGTGGGGACGAGTATTCAGCAGATACCGATCCGCCTTGATAGTCGTTGCGGGTGATGAAGTTGATCACGCCGCCGATGGCGTCGGTACCGTAAATGGCGGAAGCGCCATCACGCAGCACTTCAATGCGATCAATGGCCGCAAACGGAATGGCGTTCAGATCCACTGCGGCGGAGTCGAACGCGAATGAAGCAACACGGCGACCGTTGAGCAGTACCAGCGTCTTGTTGGCACCTAGACCACGCACGTTGGCGTTGGCTTTACCCTGAGTACCGCTGCCGATAACTTGGCTTGAACCAAGAGTCGACTGACTAGAGGCAATACGCTGGATAGCACCTTCGGCGCTAGTCACACCAGATTCGCGCAGCTCTTTGGCATTGAGAATGGTGATCGGCAGCGCTGATTCGTCCGCGATGGAGCGTTTGATGTTCGAACCCGTGATTTCCACGCGCTCGACTTTTTGCGGTTCCGTTTGCGCGTACGCGACGCTCGACACCGCCATTGCAGCCATTGCGTTGATAACCGCAATAGCAATGTGCTTTCGTTTAATTTCCATAACGCTCCCCGAAAGATGACAAAAGTATGACCACATCATTCTGCATCACGCTTTGCGTGCTGTCAGCTTGATGTGGTTAGCAGGAAGTGTTTGATCGGCAGCTAAAAATATAGTTATCAATAAAAAGCAGTATCACAAGTATTTGATTTATTTGAATAATCCGCTTTGTTCACGCTATTTTCGAAAGCGGAGACAGTTTGAAACAAGGCGATTTTGACGGTCGCATTTTTGATCAGCTTTTTCTTGTAATCACGTTCAAGCCGGGGATTATTGCTATTTCTTGCGTAAGTCGACTTATGATAAAAATCGCCCCATACCCAAAACCAACGGTCATTTCAACGAAAAGCTGATCTTTAGTCGTTGCGTACTTGCAACACGAGAGATGAACTGTGTTCGGATGCCCCAGCTCTCGCATGCGGCGTCGATTCGCAGCGGGCGGAACAAAAAAAGGAGGCATTGCCTCCTTTTTTCACACACCAAGCATGCGAACTGCATTCAGTTCACACACCAGCGCTACAAGCTACTTGCTCGCTGGCATGTTTTTCTTCATGAATGCATCGAAACGGTTGTAATACTCAAACACATTTTTGTCCAGGCGATAGCCGTGCGCCTCGTCGGCCACATACATCCACTCTTGTGGCTTACCCGCTTTGTCAAACGCGGCGCGAATCACGCGACCGTTTTCAATATCCACGTTGCGGTCCACGCCACCGTACGCATGAAAGACTGGGGCTTGAATCTTTGCCACATGCCGCGCCGGAGATGTACGTTCGAACATCTCACGGTCTGCTTTTTGGTCACCGTTGATGAGTTTTGCGAGCACTTCGCCAAAGTCGCCGTAGCGCTGCGCGGGCTGCGTGTCCTGGTGGACAAACATATCACTCACGCCGACGTAGTTGACACCCCATTTGAACAGGTCAGGGCGCTTCACCAGCGCCATCAACGTAGCGTAGCCACCATAGCTCGCGCCGTACACAGCCAAACGATTTTTGTCCGCATAACCTTCTTTAACCGCCCATTCAACGCCTGCGATCATGTCATCAATCATCGCATCGCCCCACGTTTTATAGCTGGCCTTCAAGTGCTTGGTGCCGTAGCCTGTCGAGCCTCGAAAATTGGGCTGCAACACGGCATATCCACGATTGGCAAGAAACTGAACTTCCGGGTTGTAGCCCCAGTTGTCCTTGGACCAAGGTCCGCCGTGTGGGTGCAGCACCAACGGCACAGGCTTACCGGTGCTGTAGCTGGCCGGAAGCGTCAGGAAACCATCGATTTTCATGCCATCCGCAGCGACCCACGAAACGTATTGCATGGGACGCATTTGCTTAGGTTCGATCCAAGACGCGGGGCGAACGCCTGTTTCTTCCAACGTCTTTTTATCTTGATCAAAGATGTAGAACCGGCCCGGATCAGTGTCCGAATATGATCTCACCAGCGCGCGGCGATTGTTCGGATTCCACGCGTTCACGTTGCCCTTGGGAAGCGCCGCGTCTAGCGTGGCTTGCGCCTTTTGAATCTCTGGATCAAACCACACTGTCTTCGGCCGATCCGCGCTGTAGCTCACCCCAACTACCTTGCCCGGATCCTCTTCACGACCGCTGAAACGAATGCTGCCGCCGCCGAGCTCGCCGCCAATCAAGCCTGTGGAATGCATGTCATAACGGTCATCGCCATAGATCAGCTCGCCTAGCGTATTGGTGTCTGGATTGAATCTGAAAAAAGCCATGGTGTCGCGCCCGATGTTGCTGGCGACGAACATGGTTTTATTGTCAACGTCAAATCGAAGTGGGATGACCACATCTTTGAGTTCTTGATCCCACTTACGCAGCTCGCGGAACGGTTGCTTTGAATCAGCGCGATACAGAAATGAGTAACCGCCGCCTTGTTTACCGTCAACACGGTAGGCGGCACGCGGCTCATTGTCTCGATCAAGCACCCACGAGCTCACTTTGCCGGGCGAGTCAAAGCTGAGAAGCGACTTGCGGCCCGTGAAAATATTCATTCTGTACAGGTCGGTCGAGTCAGACGACCGATCATTGGACGAGACGATCACCTCATCTTTGCTGTCCTTGATCCGCCCTTCGTAGCTCGTCAATCGAAGCACGTACTGACCCGGAGTCGCAGTGATCGGTTGAATCAAGGTGCGGGAGCTGCCGCCATCCTTATTGACCGCGAACAAGCCGCCATCGCCTGCGTTACGAGCGAGCTGCAGCTGGTCACCCGTGGTGAACAGCAGGCGATCATTGGTGGCCCACCAAAAGCTCAACACGTCGGCCTTGTCAAAATTGGTGACTCGGTTGGCGTTGCGCTTCTCGAGGTCAATAACGACTAAGTTGTAGCGACTGTTGATAGGCATCAGCGCCGCCATAAATTTCTGGTCAGGCGAGAACGTCAGCGCTCGGTATTCCGTCTTGCGGAAAAACGTTTCAACTGGAATCTCAGGCACTGGCTGCGCGAGCGCCAACG
>JAYWHV010000078.1:0-4846 GCA_043777615.1 Burkholderiales bacterium
GGCCGCGCGTGTGTAGAGCGCAATCGCCGCATCGCGCACCTTGATCGCGAGCGGCTCACCGATGATCTCCTCCATGCGCGCAAACGAAATATTCTCGTCATGGTCACCCATCTCGGCCTTGGTTGCGGGCGTGAAAATCGGCGAAGGCAGCTTGCTAGCGTTCCGCAACCCCGCAGGCAACGGCACGCCGCAGACCGATTGCGACTGCTGATATTCAACCCAGCCCGAACCCGCGAGATAGCCGCGCACCACCGCCTCAACCGGCAACGGCTTTAACCGCTTCACCAGCATCGAGCGACCCACCACCTGCGCCTTCTCGGCTTCCGTAACCACGCTCGTCGGCAGCTCGCCCGTCAAGTGATTCGGCACGATGTCCGTCAGCTTGTCAAACCAGAACAACGCCATCTGTGTCAGCAACTCGCCCTTGCCCGTAATCGGCTCCCCCATGATCACGTCAAACGCACTGATGCGGTCAGACGCCACCATCAGCAGGCGGTCAGCCCCCACGGCGTAGTTGTCGCGCACCTTGCCGCGAGCGAGGAGGGGGAGAGAGGTGATGGTGGAGGTGTGGAGGGCGTTCATTTTTTCGTCATTCCCGCGAAGGCGGGAATCTAGAGGCGCGCAATTCGCGAAGCGTAAATTATCTCCCGCTTCTGACGCGCACCACACACAGCAGCAAGCGGCTATAAACTCGGCGTATGAAAGCGCACCGGCAACTCGCATCATCACTATGAGCTACGACAATCAAGCACTAGAGATGTTCACCCCATTAACGAACGCCGCTGATAGGGAAGGATCGTGCTACTTTGAGTTTCATCCAAACGAGGTTTCAAAACCTTACGCATGTTGGTTGAAAGGTTCTTTGCTTGTGAAAGACGCCGCATTCGATTTCTTCGCCGAGTGCTTCCATTCCGCGAGCGAGTCCTTTGACTATTTCGGGGTTGAACGCTTCGCTGAAGTGGACATTTCCCGATTGCTCCGTGAAATTGATTCATTCCTTCTGGATATTGAAGGAGAGCCTTCTCGTGAAAAGGTCTTTTCACGTTATGCCTCTATGTTCACGCTGGACATATGGTCTGAAATTGACACGCAAGTGCTCGCGAGCCGAGTTAGAGACTGTGGCGCTTCAATGCGGTCTTTTATTCATGCAAAAACGCAAGAAAGCAAGTGCCTTTGGGTGATGGGCATGTGAGCCAAGCTGGCAGGCGGGTTGGAATCCAACGCGTCAGGCAGGCGCGGAGGTCGCGGCAGAGCCACCCCTACAGTTCAGGCGCTTTCTTTCTCTCAAACTTCTCATCCCCCACGACCACCCGCGCCGTGCGGTTGAAGGAGACGTAAGCCCACGCCCAGTCCATTAGTACGACGAATCGGTTGCGGAAGCCGATCAAAAAATAGACGTGGATGAACAGCCAGAACAGCCAGGCGAAGAGTCCGCTGAAGCGGACGTGGCCGAACAGCGGGACGACGACGTCAACGACGGCTGACTTGCGGCCGATGGTGGCGAGCAGGCCGTAGTCCATGTAGCGAAAGACTTCCGTCTTGCCGCCTGCGATCCGCGCGAGAATGTTTTTGGCAGCGCGGCGGCCCATTTGCTTGGCGCTGGGGCTGACGCCGGGCACCGGCTTGGTCTCCCCGTTTTTCTCGAAACTCCGTGCCAGCGCGAGGTCACCGACCACGGAAATTTCTGGGTGTCCGAGCACCGTTAAATCGGGCTCCACCTTGATCCGCCCGGCGCGATCAATGCTCGCCTCGTCGAGCGCACAGGCACGCGCCAGCAACTTGCCGAGTGGCGACGCGGCCACGCCTGCCGCCCACACGATGGTTTTGCAGGTAATCGTTTGCTCCGCGCCGTTGACGTTGACCCGAATGCCTTCGGCGTCGATGTGCGTGACCTTGTGCGACGTTCTTACTTCAACGCCGAGTGTCGTCAGTTGCTCCTCCGCGCGCTTCGACAACGACGGGGGGAATGCGAGCAGCACGCGGTCGCCACCTTCGATGAGCAGCACTCGTGCGCGCCGCGAATCGATGCGACGAAACTCCCCGGCCAGCGTGTGTTTGGCAATCTCGGCCATCGTGCCGGCCATCTCCACGCCGGTCGGCCCGGCACCAATCACCGCGAACGTGAGCCAGCGTTCACGTGTGGCCTCATCGTCTTCGCGCTCGGCATGCTCGAACGCGAGCAGCACGCGGCGACGGATGTTGAACGCGTCTTCCAAGGTCTTCAACCCCGGTGCGTGCTCGGCCCATCGATCGTTGCCGAAGTAGCTGTGTGTCGCGCCGCTGGCAACGATCAGGTGGTCGTAGGCGATTGTCTCGCCGTTTTCGAGCTGCACCGCGCGCGCACCGGCGTCAATGGCGACGACCTCACCCAACAGCGTAGTGACGTTGGGTTGCTTGCGAAACAGGTAGCGCGTGGGCGCTGCGATTGACGGCGGCGACAGCCCGGCGGTCGCGATTTGATACAGCAGCGGCTGAAACAGATGGTGATTGGTGCGGTCGATCAGCGTGATGTCGACGTCGGCGTTGCGCAACGCTTTGGCCGCTTCAAGGCCGCCGAATCCTGCGCCGATGATGACGATGTGAGGGCGCTTCATGATCCGAAGTCTACGGCAGCGCTACGTCAGCGTGTCCGTCAGCTCGCGTTAGCGCTCCGCCACCGACATGCGCAATTCGAGCCGCTTGCTCCACCACGACAGCGGAAAGCAGAGCGCGAAATAGAACAGCGCGACGAAGCTGTAAACGAGAAATGGCTTGAACGTGGCGTTCGTAATCATCGTGCCGGTTTTGGTGATCTCAATGAAGCCGATGATCGAGGCAAGAGCAGTGCCTTTGATGACCTGCACCATGAACCCAACGGTCGGCGCGATGGCGATTTTGGCGGCTTGCGGCAGCACGATCAGGCGCAGCTGCTGGACGAACGACAGGCCCAGACTTTTTGCGGCTTCCCATTGGCCTTTCGGCACGGAGTCCACACAACCGCGCCAGATTTCGGCAAGGTACGCGCTGGCATAGAGCGTCAGGCACACCGACGCCGCGATCCACGGCGACACCGGCAAGCCGAGCGCCGCGATGCCGAAAAACGCGAGGAAAAGCTGGATGAGGAGCGGCGTGCCCTGAAACACCTGCACGTAGCCGCCCACCAGCTTGTTGGCGATCTTGCCGCCGCCGATGCGGGCGTAAAGGAGCAGCAGGCCAACGATGCCACCGCCAATGAACGCGACGATGGAGAGCACCACCGTCCAGCGCGTTGCCATCAGCAGGTTACGCACGATGTCCCAAATCGAGAATTCGACCATCAGCGTGCTCCTGCTTTCGCTGAAGCGCCGAACAAGAAGCGCGGCCCGACCCAACCGAGCAGTTTGCGCACGCCGACGGCGAGCGCAAGATAAATTGCGCCAGCGATGATGAAACTCTCGACCGCGCGGAAGTTGCGGCTTTGAATGAGGTTTGCGGCGTAGGAGAGCTCTTCCGTCGAAATCTGCCCGCAGACCGCCGAGCCGAGCATGACGATCACGATCTGCGACACCATTGCGGGCCACACTTTTGACAGCGCGGGCGGCAATACGACCAGACGAAACATTTGCAGGCGGTTGAGACCCAGCGCCTTGGCGGCGTCGTACTGGCCACGCGGCGTGGCGTCGAGTCCGGCGCGAACGATTTCAGTCGCGTAGGCACCGAGATTGACGACCATTGCGATGATGCTGGCGAGCTCGGGCGTGAGTTTGACGCCGGCTGCGGGAAGGCCGAAGAAGACGAAAAAGAGTTGCACGATGAAGGGCGTGTTGCGCACGAGCTCGACGTAGGTCGCGGCCGCCCATGCGAGCGGCTTTGCACCGTACGCGCGCGCCCAGGCGCAGGCGACGCCGACGATGCCGCCCAGTACGGCCGAGAGCGCCGTTAACGCGAGCGTCCAGGCAACGCCTTTAGCCAGCAAAGGCCACTGGGCGAGAACGGCCAGGAAGTCGAGTTCTATTTTCATGTCAGACGATTGCCAATGCGGTCGCCAACGCTGTCGTCATTCTCGACTGCAGGTCGGGAATCCAGAAAGGTGCTGTTAGCAAAAACGGTTCGCCAAGCAACGTTTCTGGATCCCCGGCCCCCGGCGGAGGATGACGGCATCCGGGTTAGTTGGGCAAATCCCCCGCAGGACGCCCGAGCCATTTCTGCGCCATCTTGTCGATATCGCCGGCGGCCTTCGCTGCTGCGATGATTTCGTTGACTTTCAGGCGGAGCTTGTCTTCGCCCTTGGCAACACCGATGAAGTTCGGCGAATCCTTGAGCACGAATTTGTATTCAGCGGAGAGGTTCGGGTTGCGCGCCATCATATTGCCCGCGACAGAAGCGCCTGTGGCCATCAACACGGTCTGGCCGGAGACGAATGCGCTGACGGTGGCGTTGTTGTCCTCAAAGCGCTTGACGTCGGCACCGCTCGGTGCGATTTTCGTCAACTCCATGTCCTCGATGGCGCCGCGAGTGACGCCGATGGATTTGCCCGCAAGATCTGCGGCGGTTTTGACGCTGACGTTCTTCGGCCCGAACACCGCCTGGAAGAACGGCGAATACGCGGCGGTGAAGTCGATGACTTTTTCACGCTCAGCGGTTTTGCCAAGCGTGGAAATCACAAGGTCGGCCTTTTTGGTTTGCAGATACGGTACGCGGTTGGCGCTGGTGACGATCACGAGTTCAATCTTCGCGCCCAGTTTGCTGGCGATGTAGGTGGCCATGTCGACATCCAGTCCCTGCGGTTTCAGGTCCGGCCCGACGAAGCCGTACGGCGGAAAGTCCGTCGGAATCGCGATCTTGATTTCCTTGGTCTTCAGGATGTCGTCGAGCGCCGTTTGGGCGT
>JAYWHV010000079.1:0-4837 GCA_043777615.1 Burkholderiales bacterium
GTTCGCGCGCACCCCCTGCCGCCCCCCCCCCGGCAATGACGCTGCGACAGCGTTGCTGTCCTACGTGATTCTGTCGCGATGGACGATGGGTAGGCAAAGGTCAGACCGACAGAATTGGGTCAACTAAATTGTTGGCACAGCCCATGTTCCGTACCCTCACTGACTGCTTTCGCCTGATGCTCGAATCGCCGGGGCTGATGCTGCTGGGGGCAGTCGTAGTGCTGGTTCCGGGCGGGTTGCTGCTGATGCCGGTTTTTGCTTCAAGGCTGCGCAGGCGCAGGACGGCCACGCGCAACCAGCTGGCAACCGCGAGAATGGGTCGAAAGCAGGCCGCGCTGATCGAGCCTGTCGCGAGCGCGTACACCCGTCCCGAACGCGCCAGCCCGGCCAAATCCGGCGTCATCGCTTTCGTACCATCAGCCGGGAAAATTCGATGAAAGCAGCTGGATTGAGCTGGCAGCCTGCCGCCAGAAAGGCATCGACTTCATCGATGTACGTCAGCGCTATCGCGCGGCTGGAGGATGAAGAAATGCCGCGCCAGTCTCCGCTAGCAATGGCGGACACAACCATTGCGCCGCGAGCCGCGCGTCCGCTCAAGTTCTATCTGGTTGAGGATAACGCGATCATTCGCGAGAACTTGGCAGAAACGTTGCATGACTTGGTAGGCGCCGAAGTCGTCGGAGTTTCAGAGGCGCAAAGCGACGCCACGCGCTGGCTGTGCGACCCGACGCATGAGTGGGACGTCGCGGTGGTCGATATCTTTCTCAAGCTTGGCAACGGCATTCAAGTCGTCGCCGCGCTGCAGGGGGTTCATCGTCAGCGACGAATCATCGTGCTGACCAATTACGCCTCAACCGAGGTGCGTAGCGAATGCCTACGACTGGGTGCCGATGCCGTCTTTGACAAATCGACGGAGCTGGACGATCTAATTGAGTTTTGCGCGAAAGTGCAACTTCATTAAACAGACGCCCTGCAACTCGTTCGCCCGCGTTCGTTCGGTAAACGTGGCTGCGTCTTACTCCAGCTTGATGCCGGTTTCCTTCGCCAACTGGGCCCACTTCGCGCTGTCGCCACGCAAGAATTCGGCGAATTGAGCCGACGACATCGATCGCGGCTCTGCACCTTGCGCCATCAGTCGTTCGCGGATCTCCGGAATCGCCAACGCCTTTGCAAATTCGGCATTCAGTCTGGCAACGATCTCAGCTGGCGTATTGGCTGAAGCGAGCAAGCCCTGCCATGAACCCGTGACGAAGCCGGGGTAGCCGGATTCGGCGACGGTCGGAACGTCGGGCAACGTGGGCCAGCGCTTTTCGCTTGACACGGCGAGCACGCGGAGCTGATTGCTTTTGACCATTGGCAGCGTGGCGAGCATGCCGTTGAACATGACTTGCGCATGACCCGCGACCACATCGGTGAGCGCCTGCGCACCACCTTTGTACGGAACGAACACCCACTCGATGCCCGCCCGCTTGGCAAATAACGCGCCGGCGAGGTGCGGCGCACTACCAGCGCCCACCGTGGCGGCGCTAAAGCCGCCCGCCTTCGCTTTGGACGCGGTGACCAGCTCAGCGAGCGTCTTTGCGGGCAGCGCCGGATTGACAACGGCCAGGTGCGGGGAGTAGGCGATCATGGTGACCGGCGCAAAATCTTTCACCGGGTCGAAGGGAAGCTTTGCACCGAGCGCCGGAGCGCTGGTGATGCCGCCAATATCGGTTAGGAGAAGCGTCGTGCCGTCTGGTGCGGATTTGGCAACAAGGTCACTGCCCAGAACGCCGTTGGCTCCCGGCTTGTTGTCAACTACGACCGTCGCGCCGAGCGCTTCGCCGACTTTGTTCGACAACGTCCGGGCCAGGATGTCGGACGTACCGCCCGGCGCGTAAGGCACGATGATACGAATGGTTTTGCCGACGAACGTCTGGGCGGAAGCTGCCCCGCACATGACCACCGCAGCAGCCACCGTGGCGATTGAATGAACAATTAAACGCATGAATCCTCCTGAGATAGGCGGATGTTACACGTCATACGTCCCACGGGTTTCCGCTTCGGGCGGGGCTCTCCCTGCCGGGAAACGGGAGCGCCGGCGAGCCGTAGTGCCTCACCGTGTTTCAAACGCCGCTTAGGCTGCCTTCTTGGCGAGCCCTTCAGCTACGAGCGTTTCCTGCACTTTCGGACGAGCGGCCATGCGGGCCATAAATGCGCCGACATTTTTGAACTGCGACAGGTCGAGCCCGACGTATCCGGCCCAGCTGGTGACGGTAAAGAGGTAGGCATCAGCCACGCTGAACGTGTCGCCCATGGTGTAGTTCTTACCCGCCAGCCACTTGTCGACCAGCGCGTATTTCGTGGTCAGGCTTTCCTTCGTGATGACTTTGTATTCCTCGGGCGTAGTCGGACGGAACAGCGGGCCGTAGCTTTTGTGCAGCTCGCTGGTGATGAAGTTCAACCACTCTTGCAGGCGATAACGCGGCATCGTGCCGTTCGCAGGAGCTAAGTTCATGGCGGGCACCTGATCGGCGATGTATTGCACGATAGCGGGGCCTTCGGTCAGACGCTCGCCGTTGTCCAACTCCAGAACTGGCACCGAGCCTTTGTCGTTGATTGTGTAGAAATCGGTGCCGTCGTCGAGCTTGTGCGTCTTGGTGCTGGCGCGCACGAGATCAAACGGCAGGCCAGATTCGCGCAGTACGATGTGCGGTGCCATTGAACAGGCACCATTGCTGAAATAGAGCTTCATAGTCAGGTCTTTGAGGATTAGTCGAAGCCCGATTTTCCTCTATCCGCGGATCACACCACTGAGCGCTGGGTCGACTGCGGCGCGACCTGCGATTCGATCAAAAACTGAACCGCCTGGGCAGGCTGCTTTGGCTCGCCATCCTTGCGCCATGCATCGTATTTTGCTTTCGCTTCGGCGCCGTAGCGTTTGTAGATGAAGTACCCAATCGCGGCGAGCACGCCGACGACGAAGAGCAATTTGGCAACGCGGGCCCAGGCCACGATCACGTTGATTCCCATGCCGAACGCGACCCATTTCACCCACCAGTGACCCGGCGATACCATCCAGTTGATGAAGAGGCAGAGGCCAACGACAAAAATGAAGTTGAGCGGCGCGGTGATGGCGCGGGTCAGTGTGGATACTGGGCTGGTAACAAAGCGAAGCGGATTCATGATTTCGGTCCCCCGAGAAAGCTGCAACAGTGCAGTGAGACGAATTCTGCTGATCCGCGAATGCATGTGTAGCGGCGTGCGACCGACGGGCACGTGGCGTCGCCAGTTGCAGCGCAGTTTCGCCAATGGCGGCGACTCCTTGCGAAAACAATTACATTGGCGACGATGGAATTTGAATCTCAGTACTTTGACACCGCGCCGGGCATTCGTTTGCACGCCAAAGTGTGCGGGCCAGACGACGCGCCCACGCTTCTTTTCGTGCATGGCTTCCCGGAATTCTGGTTTACGTGGCGGCGGCAGCTGGCAGAGTTTTCGCGCGACTACCGCTGTGTCGCGATCGACATGCGTGGGTTCAATATGTCGTCGCAACCGCTGGAAGTTGAGGCGTACAAGGCGAAGCTCCTGATCAACGATTTGCGGGTGGTCATTGAAGCGCTAGGCGCGCCCTGCCACGCCGTGATCGCTCACGATTGGGGCGGCGCGGTGTCGTGGGGGCTCGCCGCGCAGCATCCGGAGGTCATGACGAAGTTCGCGGTGCTCAATTCGCCGCACACGATGGCCTTCGCGAAGGCGCTGGCGACGGATCCCGAGCAGGCGGCGGCGAGTCAGTACATGAACTGGTTGCGCAAACCCGGTTGCGAAGCGGCGCTGGCGGCGGATGACTTCAAGCGTCTGTTCGCGATGCTCGACCCGATGCCGGAGACGGAGCGCGCCGAATATCGCGCCAACTGGCAGCGCGGGCTCACAGGCGGCTGCAACTACTACCGCGTCTCGCCTTTGTATCCCGACACGCCGGAAACGCTGGGAAGGGCAGTTACCCTCGCAGCGGCGCTGAAACCGGAGCAGTTCACGGTCACCATGCCCACCCAGATCATCTGGGGCACCGGCGACAGGGCGCTAAGACCGGTTTTGCTTGACGGCATTGAGGCGTACGTGCCGGATGGTCGGGTGCACAAAATAGAAGGTGCGGGGCATTGGCTGGCTCGGGAGCATGCCGACGAGGTGAATACTGTTTTGCGGCAATTTTTCGACGAATAAGTTGATACAGCTTTTCGCTGGAACCGCCACTGCATTGGGGCTGAAGGCTATTCAAGGTGTTAGTCGACTTTCGACGCAAATTCAATTCAGCCCCAATGCAGAGTGGCTTATAGACGAAAGCTGTTGAACCAACGTGATCGCTCTTTGACCGCATTAAACTTTCGCTCATGAAAACGACCATCGCCCTCACCTCCCTGCCCACCTGGATCGGCCTTGAAGTGGCTGTTTCGGATTGGGTCACGATCACGCAGGAGCGGATCAACCTGTTCGCTGAAGCCACGGGCGATCACCAGTGGATTCATATTGATCCGGAACGGGCGGCGAAAGAGTCGCCGTTCGGAACGACCATCGCGCATGGCTTCCTGACGCTGTCGCTGGTTCCTTACCTGAAGGGCGAGTGCATCGAATTTAGCGGCGTGAAAATGGGTGTGAATTACGGTACCAATCGCGTTCGCTTTATGGCACCCGTGAAGGTGAATTCGAAGCTGCGGGCCCGCTTCAAGCTCGAGTCCGTCGAGCCGATCAAAGGCGGTGTCCAGATGGTGTGGCAATGCACGCTGGAGCTCGAAGGGCTGGAAAAACCCGCGTGTATCGCCGAGCTGGTTTCGCGGGCCTACAGCTAGCTCGGGCGCGT
>JAYWHV010000080.1:0-4818 GCA_043777615.1 Burkholderiales bacterium
CGACGTCGGAGCCGATGAAAGACATCCGGGTTTCTGCGCACGCTGCATCGGAAACCTCTACGGCGCAGGCGAAACCAGGGCGTTTGCATAGTGATTTCCGCAATACAGCTTTCCGTTGAAACGTCCTTTGGCTTAGGGCTAGAGCGCTGTTTGATTAGTTATCGACTTATGGCTTTTAGTGCGTCTATACCCAATGCAGCGGTCGTTTCGGCAAAAAGCCACACTAATACTCGAGCTTTGAACCACGTACCATGAGCGCCATTCTCGCCCGTCGCTGGAGCGGCGTCATCCTGTTCGTAATCGTTCTGGATCAAGTCACCAAAGCGTATTTCCATACGCAATTCGCCCCTGGCGAGCGCGTCAACGTCCTGCCGTTTTTCGACTGGATACTGACGTACAACATGGGAGCGGCATTTAGTTTCCTCGCCAACGCGGGAGGCTGGCAGCGATGGTTCTTCATTGCACTCGCGCTCGTCGTGAGCGCATGGTGCTGGCGCTGGCTCAGGCGCGAAGCTGACCCACGCGTTCAGCTCGCGCTAGCACTCATCATTGGCGGCGCGCTCGGTAACGTGATTGACCGCATCTGGCTCGGTAAAGTCATCGATTTTGTGCTCGTCTACTGGGCACCGTGGAACTGGTACTACCCCGCATTTAATGTTGCGGATTCGGCCATTTGTATCGGTGCCGCGTTGATGCTTTGGTCAGCGTTTGTTGGCGGCAAACACCTGGCACAAAATAAGGGATAAATGATGCAAGCCACCCCCATCACCTTTCAGCCCAAGTCTGTAATACTGGCCAACCCGCGCGGCTTCTGCGCAGGCGTCGACCGCGCGATTGCCATCGTTGATCGCGCGCTGGAGAAGTTCGGCGCGCCAATCTACGTTCGCCACGAAGTCGTGCATAACAAACACGTCGTCGATGACCTCAAGTCACGCGGTGCGATCTTCGTTGAAGAGCTGAAAGACGTGCCAGACGTTCCCGGCGGTGCTGTCGTCATCTACTCCGCGCACGGTGTATCAAAGGCCCTGCAGGCCGAAGCGGCCGAGCGCAAATTCCGCGTTTTCGACGCCACCTGCCCGCTCGTTACCAAAGTTCACGTCGAAGTCGCCAAACTGCGCAAAGCAGGCACGGAGATCGTGATGATCGGCCACGAGGGTCACCCCGAAGTCGAAGGCACCATGGGACAGGCGGACGAGGGGATTTATCTGGTTGAGGACGAAAAAGACGTCGCACAGCTCGCCGCCAGCGGCAAGATCAAAGACCCTGAAAAATTAGCGTTTGTTACCCAAACCACGCTTTCGGTTGACGACACCGCCCGAGTCGTCGAGTCGCTGCAAAAGGCGTTCCCAGCAATACGACCGCCCCGAAAAGACGACATCTGCTACGCCACCACCAACCGCCAAAATGCGGTGAAGGACATAGCACCGAATGTTGATGTCTTTATTGTCGTTGGCTCAAAGGCCAGTTCTAACGCGAACCGGTTGCGGGAGGTGGCGGAGCGGTTGGGGGCCGAGGCTTTCTTGGTTGACGACGCTACCGCTGTGCGGCGAGCCTGGATAAGGCACGAAACAAAGGTTGCAGTCACGGCCGGTGCTTCCACGCCTGAGCATCTAATACAGGAAGTTCTGACGCTACTGGCGTCGTGGGGAAAGTCGGGGGTCACTGTGACTGGGGGAGCCAGTGAGAACGTCGAGTTCAGACTACCGAGCACACTGTACGAGCGCTAGCCGATTTCTCTCGGCTCGCGAAGAGTCTTCGGTAAAGAGTTACCGTCTATCCGCCGCCGTTACGGCTCCCACAGAATAGCGACCAAAATTCATCATGCTTAGTAAATCTCACGGCGGTTTTACGCTCGTCGAACTGATGGTCACCATCGCTATAGTTGCTGTATTGGCAACAATAGCTGTGCCAAGTCTCGATAGCTTTCTCGTTGGCTCTCAGCGTCGGGGAGCGGCACAAGATTTTCTTTCTTCGATGGCTCTGACCCGGTCTGAAGCCATTAAGCGCGGCACGCCCATGATGATGCAAGCCAAAACGACCGGTAGTCCCGCCTTTCAGTCAGGCTGGTTGGTTTACGTAGATGTTGACAGTTCAGGGACGGCACCAGCAACCGGGTCGACTTTAATCATCGAAAACAAATCTGCATTTCCGACCGGGCAAGTGGAAATTGGATGTGGTTTGGTCGTAGAGTCCGCATCTTTGCCCCAGTATCTGCGTTTCGACGCCTTAGGTAGGCTCGTGACACTGGGCGGGGCGTCTGGCGCGACATCGTTAGGCATAAAGATATTGCGAAACAGCTCGCTGAAAGCGTCTTCACGTATCAATCTTGATTGGGGCGGTCGTAGCCGCTTGATAGAAAACCAACTTCCTACAGGTTGTTAAAGTGAAAAATCAGCGCGGATTCTCTCTGCTCGAAGTGTTGGTGACGATGGTAGTCGTTGCTTTAGGGTTGCTTGGAGTCGCCGGCATGCAGGTAGCTGCCATCAAGTTGGCGGATGTTGCAGACTCGCGCTCGCGCGGCGCCACCTACGTGTCCGAAATCGTCGAGCGGATGATGTCAAACCCCGTGAACGCCAACTCTTACGCTATCGCCCTCGGCGCTACGCCAACTGGGTCAACCACGGCAGCTAATGACCTGGCTGCGTGGAAGGCGAATTTGCAGAAGCTTCCGTCAGGGGACGGTAGTGTCGCGATTGCGGATGACGCGACTTGCTTGGCAATTGTGGGCGGCAGCGGCTACCGTCCGTGCCGGCTTGTAACAATAACTGTGCGTTGGGATGAGTCTCGTACAAAGCGCTCGACAGCTGGCCCCAATCCTGGGCTCGTTACTTTCACCTCGATCGCACGCATTTGATGAAGACGAACTTTCCGAAGATGCCTAGCCGCAACATACAGTCCAAACCGCTTGCCGCTCGCCGCCGAGTAGGCGGTGTCACGCTGGTCGAGCTGATGGTCGCTATGACACTTGGTTTAGCTATCGTCGCCGCCGTCAGCTACGTTTATTTGAGTGGCACTCAAGGCTACAAAGCGCAAGACGCTCAATCTCGGATGCAGGAGGACGCCAGATTTCTCATTGAGACCCTCTCGCGGGATATTCGTATGGCCGGATACTTCGGTTGCACCCGTCCGGCTGTCTACGACGGTCAGGCCACAATCGAAACAATCGCGTCGCAACCAATTATGACGGTTGACACGACGTGGTTGATGGCGTCGGGCAATGACAACAGCCCTGATCGTCGTTTCGTTGATATGCAGTACGTCCTTCGCGGCTTTACCCCGTCGGAGGCATCGACGTCGCTGGCATTGCCAGCTGCGGTCAAGTCAACCACGACGGGTTCGGGACGCTTGACCGGCACGGACGTTTTGATGATTCTGCGCAGCGGCGACGATGCCCAACATGTCATACCGAACGCAGATCCTAAGAATTCTGTCGCTTTTTCGATAGCAAAGGATATTGAAGGACGCGGATCGAATCAGACGATGGTCGTCAGCGATTGCTCCACCGCAAAGATCTTCAAGCCTACCGTCAGCAGCCCGTCCAGCGGCGTCTACACTGTAACGGCAGCCAATGCTTTAAATCGAAATAACAACGCCAGCGGCGAAATCGACGACTTGTTCGTTCACTTCGGAGCAGACGCTGTCGTTACAAATTTCGAACCAGTTGTTTATTTTGTCGCCCAGGCAACAACTGCTAATCCCTCTCCAACACTTCGGAGAGTCGGTTTGGTTACTAACAGCGCCCTCAATCAGGGTGCTTGGGCTGCTAACGGCGGACAGACTGTTGTCACGGGGGTCGAGTCACTGACATTTAGTTATGTTGTTCGAGGAAACCCGGCACCTGCTGTCGCGACCGCCGCGATGACGACCGCCGACTGGGCTAACGTGACGGCCGTTAACGTTCAGTTTTCTCTCGTTGCCGCCGACATAAGCACGCGCACAAACTCGACTACACAAACCGTGGGTGGAACCTCAGTAACCGATAGTAAGTTGCGCCAGGCTTACAACTTCACGGTTGGCGTCCGCGGCAGACAATTTTCCTGGAGTTCATAGTGAAAAGCAGAAATATGCGCGCGAATCGCTCGCAAGGTTTTGCGCTCGTGGTGGCGCTATTGTTAATGGTCGCGCTCTCATTTGTTGGGGTAGCGGCCCTGCGCAACGTTTCTCTTCAGGAACGCATGGCCGGTAACGCATATTTCCGCACCGTGGCTACGCACGAGGCGGAAGCAAATCTACGTCTCGCACGCCAAAACATCGACGTGGTCGCACAGTCTGCGTCTCTCAACTTTCCAGCGGTTGCCTCTAGCACGCTACCTGGCACATGGGGAGGGTTGCTAAGCGATGATTCGAGGAAGTTTTGGGCGACAGCCACAAGTTGGGCATCAACGTCGCAACCAGCCGCCTTAAATTCTGCAAAGCCACTTGATGGGCGTTGGACCATCGAACAACTTCCCGGTACTAATCCGCAGTGCCCGGCAAGCGCTGGAAGCTTTGCTGGTGCGGGTTCAAACAAGTGTCCGTCAATGTTTTTCAGGTCGTCTGCCAGAGCCGCTGACGCCGTCACCGGCGCATCCGCCGCAGTACAAGAGTGGTCCATGTATGCATCTGATTAAGAGGCACTTTATGAATGAATCAGCAAACCTCATGCGACAGTTAGTTTTAACAGCCGCTGCAGCGGCGACGTTTCTCGGAATAACTGGTCCTGCCTCTGCGCAAATGTCGCAGTCACCTATGGTTATTCGGCAACCTGAGCCTCCACTAATCATGCTGACCGTAGGGCGTGATGAAAAGCTCTATTACCCCGCCTACAACGACTACTCA
>JAYWHV010000081.1:0-4816 GCA_043777615.1 Burkholderiales bacterium
CTTGGACGTAGCGTCCCAAAGAGAGAAAGCGAACATGCCACGTAACTGCAATAACATCCGCTCGCCGTCACGAGCGTACAAGTGAAGCAACACTTCCGTATCGGAGTCTGACCGGAAAATGCAGCCGTTCGATTCGAGCTCATGACGGAGCTCACGGTAGTTGTAAATTTCGCCGTTGAAGACGATCACTAACCGACCGTCGCCACTCAACATCGGCTGCGCACCGCGCTCCGACAGGTCAATGATTGACAGCCGACGGTGCAACAGACCGACGCGCTTATCCCCGCTGTGCCACTCGCCCGCGCCGTCCGGGCCACGGGCGGTCATGTGATCCCGCATGACACGCAAAGCAAGCGCATCGACGGGCGGAGCAGACGCGTCGTGCGAATAGGCTCCGACGATGCCGCACATTAGCTAGCTGTCAGCAGATGATCGAAGTAGTCGATAGTTCTTTGCAATCCCACCCGCAGTTCGACTGTCGGCGTCCAGCCCAGCTTGTCGCGCGCCAGCGAAATGTCTGGTTTACGCTGCATCGGATCGTCCGCTGGCAGAGGTCGGAATACCAGTTGCGATTTCGCGTCGGTCAGCTCAATGACGAGCTCAGCAAGCTGGCGAATCGTGAACTCGCCTGGGTTGCCTAAATTTACGGGGCCAGGGTAACCAGCCTCGCTACGCATCAAGCGCACGAAACCTTCAATCAGGTCATCAACATAACAAAATGATCGCGTCTGCTGACCTTCGCCGTAAATCGTAATGTCTTCGCCTTTCAGGGCCTGAACGATGAAATTGCTCACTACGCGCCCATCGTTTGGATGCATTCGCGGACCGTATGTATTGAAAATGCGGGCGACTTTGATGTCGAGTTGATGCTGACGGTGGTAGTCGAAAAAAAGCGTTTCTGCGCAACGTTTGCCCTCGTCGTAACAAGACCTGATGCCAATCGGGTTGACGTTGCCCCAATAGCCCTCCACCTGCGGGTGAACCACCGGATCACCGTATACCTCGCTGGTTGAAGCCTGAAAGATGCGGCACTTGAGCCGCTTGGCAAGACCCAGCATATTGATCGCCCCGTGCACCGACGTCTTGGTGGTCTGCACCGGATCATGTTGGTAATGCACGGGCGACGCCGGGCACGCCAAGTTGTAAATTTCATCGACCTCGATGAACAAAGGAAATGTCACATCGTGGCGAATAAACTCGAACCTTGGATCGCCGAGCAAGTGCGAAATGTTGCGCTTGGAGCCGGTGAACAGGTTGTCAAGGCAAACAACCTCATTGCCATCCGCCAGCAGGCGATCGCACAGGTGCGAACCCAGAAAGCCGGCACCGCCGGTGACTAAGACTCGCTTGCTGCCTTCGTAATTTCTCATGCTCGACTGATTCTAGATTTATGGTTGGATGCTATTGCACGGCACGCCATGAAACACACACTGAAGCCGCGTGGATGCAACTTGCATCGCAAATTGAAAATACTAACGTTGATGGTAAGAACGATACCAGTCAACCCACCGCGGAATACCCTCTTCGATTGGCGTTGAAGGTGTAAACCCAACAGCTGCGCGAAGCGCCGACACATCTGCCCGCGTGACTTCAATGTCACCTGGTTGCATTGGCAAAAATTCCTTGACAGCTTCGCGTCCCAACGCTTTTTCAAGCGTCTCGATGAAATGCAATAACTGTACCGGTCGCTCGTTGCCGACGTTGTACACGCGAAATGGCGCGTAACTGGAGGCAGGGGTAGGATGCTGTAAGTCGAAGCCGGCGTCAGACGTTGGAGTCGAGTCCAGCACAGCAACTGTCGCCTTCGCGATGTCGTCAACGAAGGTGAAGTCCCGCTGCATGCGACCGTGGTTGAACACCTTGATCGGTCGCCCTTCCAGAATCGCGGACGTGAATAACCACGGCGACATGTCTGGTCGGCCCCACGGCCCATAAACAGTGAAATAACGAAGTCCGGTTGTGGGAAGCCCAAACAGATGCGAGTATGAGTGCGCCAGCAGCTCATTCGCTTTTTTAGTCGCGGCGTAGAGGCTAACCGGATGATCCGCGCTGTCGTGCTCGGAAAAGGGCACTTTGGTATTCGCCCCATATACGCTGGACGAACTTGCATACACGAGGTGCTCAACCTGATGGTTTCGACACGCTTCCAGAATATTGGTGAAGCCCACAATGTTCGACTGAATGTAGGCGCCCGGATTTTGTAACGAGTATCGAACGCCGGGTTGCGCAGCAAGATGAACAACGCGATCAAATCGTTCAGCGGCGAAAAGCGTATTCAACGCGCCGTGATCGCAGATATCGATGCCATGAAATGTGAAATTAGCGCGCGATCTGAGGGGGCCAAGACGAGCTTGTTTGAGGCTCGGCGCATAGTAGTCATTGCAACTGTCGATGCCGATCACTTCGTCGCTGCGTCCGAGTAGCCTCTGCGCCACATGCATGCCGCAGAAACCCGCCGCCCCGGTCAAAAGTATCTTCATTCGTGCTTCTATTTGTTGCTGCAGCTATGTTAGCAAGGACACGTAGATGCCCGTCCCCATCGACAGAAGGCGACTTCAGCTCTTAGATACAGTTTTTCTCTGAAAATACTTCATAAAATACACACGAAGCGTCACGGTATCCAGCTTGGCGGCTGGAGTCAAAGGCTTCCCTTCTGACGCGTCGCCGCTGGGTTGTGCCAACCGGGACATAAACGCTTTCCCCTTGAGCCCTCTGGCGGCCGGCCCCGCTTCGTTCTGCAAGCGGTCAGCCATCGTCCGAGCAGCTCTCACATGTTTCATCGTTTCATCAAACGAAGCCTCACCCGCCTGAAATTGATCCAGCAAGGCGCACGTGTAATCCACGCAGGTTTTTGGACGCCACGTACCGTATGCGCTGCAACCATCATCACGGTGCAAAACACAGGGCTGTTCAAAGGATGACGCACCCGCGACCGTTTCGACGGTCAGACCTGCGTTTCGTGCCTGATCCAACTCGTCCGGTTCTATCGTTACATGCGAAAACCACACACCTCGGCAACAGAGCCCGCAGGCGCGGCAAATCGCTTGACTGTTTTGCGCGGGAGAATCACCTGTGGCACTGTTCGGAACTGTCATCAACTCATTTTCGCACGGGATCGGAGCGCTCCGCAGTTGCGTTCGCGCTATCCGACAAGTAAACTACAACGTCTTCTGTCGGGCGTATAAATTACACTAGGACGCGTTTGGCGCAAGCAGGGAAGTGAGCGGTTTCACTGTCCGACGAACAGCATAATTAGATCCATCTTGAGGGCACGTATATGAATCCACTGACTCCCAACGTTGCCTCGAATCGAGAGGTTCCTTCGCATGGCACCAACCCCCGTAGTGTCTATTCGGCTCCCTCGCTCACGTGTTACGGCTTGGTGCAGGATCTAACCCAGGCCGGCAGCAAAAACGCAAACGAGAGCGCCAGCGCGACCTGCAAAACTGAAACGACCAAGAAGTCAAACTCTAACTGCGTCTAGTCTGCCTGCCTAGACTCCAGGGTCTGCGGGAAGGCGAAGCGTTGTAGAGGCACAGCTAACGCGTCTTCTGACGTTGCCGCCTTTCAATTCTGTAGCGCTGCCGTTCGCTCTAGCCAGCGCATTACCACCAAAATGGTGTAGCAAAAGTCGAGATCGTCTTCTGCTCCGTCATTTGCGAACCGATTTAGGCGCGCACGAACGTGATCAACGTCGAGATAGGGTGCGACCAAATCCCAGTGTGACGACTTAAATGCGTTGAACGACGAACGGCCTTCATGCATAACGCGCTGCGTAAACTTCCATCCGACGTGAGCTTTGTCGTTGCGCCATGGCACACCCTGAGGGAGCTTTGGCGCGCACGCAGAACGCACAAGGTACTTAGTGCGGCCCTTGTTTACCTTCAAGTCGAGTGGCAACGCGAGGAAAAAATCGAGTACACGACGATCTCCCCACGGATCTCTCGTTTCAATGCCAAGTTGCGCACCGGCTCGGTCATAGCCCGCAAGACCATGACGAATCTGGCACGCCACCCGCAAGTGCGCACCACGCCAGTCATTCGGGTCGATCCGCGCATTCGACAATGTTCGTATCCGGCTTCGCTTTGGTATCTCCAAACTCTGTACAAATGTTCGGTTGAACGGTGTGTCGGGGGTAACTAAAAAGTGCGACGGGCTAATCAGCTGCGCTCGCACCGCGCGCAGCCAAGTCGGAGCGAATGCAGTGGCTGCGTTGCGGAACCCGAGACGATGCCAGGCCATGCCGCGCAGATAGGTGTGATGCTGGCGGGCAAGCACGCATTCGCGCCATGCATCAAGGAACCGGCCCTCAACCAGCATGGGCGCGACGTACCAGAATGGTGAATGCGCCGCCAAATCGCCGGATGCGCCATGTAATAGCACACGATGTCCGGCACGCTGCGCGGCCAGTCCAAGCGCAAGAATCATTAACAAACTGTTATCCACCGGATGCACACGATCCCACGCTAATTTCATAAGATCACGCTGATCGACGCCGCTTCCGTGTAGTGAGGGCACTTCAAGCGTGCTACCACGGAGGGACGGTGAGGCAATCAACGCACGGATTGCATCACTCTCCACGCACCCCTCACCGGGTATCGAAATGGCAGAAAACGTGGCAAGCGTCGACAACCCCAACTCGCTTATTACGCGCGGCGCAAAAGCAGCGATGGCTGCCGAATCCATACCGCCGCTCATCAGAGCCGCTACCTCTTCTGACGCTCTCATGCGACAGCGGAGAGCCTCACAAAAGACGTCCTCAAACGCTTCCTCGGCGTCTGCTTGAGTACGAAATTTCATTAGAGGCGGAAGGGTG
>JAYWHV010000082.1:0-4806 GCA_043777615.1 Burkholderiales bacterium
CCTCGCGCACCGGCATGAAAGAGCGCCGCATTTCGCACGTTCACGCCGTCGAGCTCGCCTACGTTGCGTCGATGCGCGCGCTCGCATGCGCCGGGCTCAATGCGACCGACATTGATCTGATCGTTTACGGATCATGCAGCTTTGATGAGATGGTGCCGAACACAGCCTCCGGTCTGCAATACAAATTGGGCGCGAGTAATGCAGCGTCGATGGACGTCAATACGGCGTGCACGAGTTTTCTCTATAGCTGGACGACGGCAAACGCGATGATTCGTACGGGCGTTGCGAAGCGTGCGCTGGTGGTTGGTGTCGAGATCATTTCGCGCTACATGGACTGGGAAAACCGCGGTGTTGCCGTGCTGTTCGGCGACGGCTGCGCGGCGATCGTGATTGAGGCGACGGAGGAGAAGACCGGGCTGCTCGCTGAATCGCTCGGCTGCATTGCCGATGCGCGCGGCATTTTGCGGATCGGCGGTTACGGAGCGACGTACGCGAACGCCGACGTTGCCTTCGGTGATATGTCGTGGACGTTCGACGGTCCGCAGATTTTCAAAAAAGCAGTTCACGGCATGACCGACGCTAGCGCGAAGGCGCTCGCGAAAGCGGGTGTGACGGCCGAGCAGATTGACCTCGTGGTGCCGCATCAGGCCAATTCCCGGATCATCGAATCGGTGGCGAAGTACGCAGGCATTCCCATGAGCAAAGTACAGCTCACCGTGCAAAAGTACGGCAACATGAGCGCCGCAACCGTGCCGGTTGCTCTGGTCGAAGCGCTCGAAGAAGGCCGTATTCAGCCTCGCGCGAAGCTCTTGATGCCCGCCTTCGGTGCCGGCCTCACCGTGTGCTCGCATTATGCTGAGTGGGGCGACCGCGTGACACCGATTGACGTTTGTGACGTCGAACTTGCGCCGTGCGAAAAGACCGCGCTGCAACTGGTCAACGATATTCGTGCCACCAAGGATATTCGTGGGGGAAGCGCCGCCGGGCTTGCCGGAGCGTATTACGTCGACCAGAAGCCGTACGGTACGCAGTGACG
This sequence comes from Burkholderiales bacterium, assembly GCA_043777615.1. Taxonomy (GTDB): domain Bacteria; phylum Pseudomonadota; class Gammaproteobacteria; order Burkholderiales; family Casimicrobiaceae; genus Casimicrobium. The sequence continues at coordinate 1,037 of JAYWHV010000082.1, forward strand.
AGCACGGAACGAACGTGCTCCGCGTACTGGTGAGAGAGGCCTAGTGCCGCGCGTAGTTCGGCACTACTTCGCCTTCCGAGCAAAATTTTCGGAGAATGGACAAACGGGTTTCCGAGGCTTTGCCCTCCGCGACCAGCTTGCGTAGGGCACAGTCCGGCTCGTGCAGATGCTTGCAATCGCGAAAGCGACAGCTGCCAAGCGAAGCCCGAAACTCAGGAAATGCGCGCTCAATTTCGAGCCGTGAGAAGTGATTGAGGCCAAACACCTGCATGCCGGGCGAGTCGATCACCCAGGTGTCTTCGCGGCCCAACGTGAACAGTCGGGTGAAGGTTGTGGTGTGCTTACCCGAATCGAGCGCAACGGAAATTTCGTTTGTTTTCTGCGCTTCTTCGCCCACTAGCGCATTGAGCAATTTGCTTTTGCCCATGCCGGATTGACCGATCAGTACAGAGCGCTCGCCGACCAGTTTTTCCCGCATCGGCGCATCATTGAATTTGGCAGAAAAGAGCACCACGTCGTAGCCCAGATCGCGATAGCGCGCCAACGCATTCGCTGCCGCGGCGGCCTCAACGAGATCGATCTTGTTGAGACCAATCACGGCCTTGACGTTGCTCGCCTCCGCGCACACCAGCCAGCGGTTTAAAAGCTCGTCCGAGTAAGCGGGCAGCGGCGCGATGATGCAGGCGACCTGCGTCACGTTCGCCGCTACCAGTTTTTCTTTGTACGCATCGGCGCGGTAGAACAGCGACTGTCGCTCCAGCACCGACTCAACGACGCCTTCGCGCTCGTTGGTCATTGTGAGATTGACGAGATCACCGCACGCCATTTGCAACAGCCGCCCTTTGCTTATGCATTTGATGCGCGTGCCGTCTGGCAATTGCACAACGTTATGTCGGCGTTGTGTCTCGATGACCAGACCTTGCAGCATTGGATTTCTTCGTACTTTTAGATTAGTTGGAGTGCGGTTTCGATTCGTGCAGCACAGATGAAGTCATTCACAGAAATTCCGCCTTTACCGTGATCGACATCATGCGTGTTGAATGCCACTTCGCAGCGGTTGAAATGCACGGAAAGATCGGGGTGATGATCGGTTTTGTGGGCGATGGCGGCGACAACATTGACGAAAGCCATCGTCTCGTAATAGTTCTTGAAACGAAAAGTTTTGACGATCATTCCGCCCTGAAGAGTCCAGTCCGGCAGAACGCTCAACTGCGCTTCAATCTGTGTAGCGCTAAACGCACGCTGGTCATGTTGCGGCGCTGCGGCCAGCGCCGCCAGATCGGCAAGCGCGACGGTAGTTACTGTAATTGTGCTCATGTCGAAGACACGGGTTGTGCCCGCAAATGTGCGATGCGAATCATCGCGGGCGGATGAGAATGGTGATACGCGGAATAGATCGGATCTGGTGTCAAGGTGTTGGCGTTGTCCTTGTAGAGCTTCGTCAACGCTGCGATCAGATCATCGCTGCTCGACACTTCTGCCGCATAAGCATCCGCTTCGAACTCATGCTTGCGCGAATAGGCCGACGCAACCGGTGCCATCCAGAACAAGAGCGGTGGCAATACCAGCGAAAACAAAATGAGCGCAACGCCGGGTGAGGTTGTGCCCGTGTCAGTCGCAAACCCGAACGCGGTGTACAGCCACGGTTGCGGCAACACCCAGGCGACGGCAGCAAGAAACGCGAGGCTCGCCAGCGCCATAAACACGATGCGCTTCACGATGTGTTTGCGCTTGAAATGGCCGAGCTCGTGGGCAAGCACCGCAACGATTTCGTTGTTGCTCAGGCGCTCAAGCAGGGTGTCAAAAAACACAATGCGCTTGCCCTTGCCAAAGCCCGTGAAATACGCGTTACCGTGCGCGGAACGCTTTGAGCCGTCCATCACAAAGAGGCCTTTGCTCTCGAATTCGGTTCGCTTGAGCAGTCCCTCAATCGCCGTCTTTGTATCGCCGGAATCGAGCGGAGAAAATTTGTTAAACAGCGGCGCGATGAACGTCGGATAAAGCGCCAGCATAAGCAGCTGGAAGCCAATAAAGACGAGCCACGCATACAGCCACCACAGCGGCCCCGCAGAACGCATTAGCCAGAACACCAGCGCCGCCAGCGGCAATATCAACGCGGCCGACAGCAAACTGCCCTTCACCAGATCGACCCAGAACGTCGCCTTCGTCGTTTTGTTGAAACCGAACTTCTCTTCGATGCTGAACGTGCTGTAGTACGACAGTGGAACCGAAACGGCGCCCGTCACCACCGACAACAGGGCCACCAATGCGACCTCACGCAGGATCGGCGTGTCCGCGAGTGGCAGCGTGACGCCCCATAACCGGCTCAAGCCACCAAACAAAATCAGCGCCGACACGAGGAGCCCAATAGCGGATTCGACTTTGGTGAACGTGCCCTTGGCCAACGTATAGTCAGCCGCGCGCTGATGCTCTGCAAGCGTGATTCGTTCAGCGAACGGCTCCGGCACTTCGTCCCGCCATGCCGCAACGTGGCGCAACTGGCGATTGAGCAACCAGCGCTCGATGAAATAGTTAGCAAGCAGCGCCACCATCATCACCGAAGCGAACGAGGTGGCCGAAACGGCGGGAAGAGCGGAAACGGCTGTGAGGGTGTCGGACGGCATGCGCTGTGGGAAAATCGAGTTAGCCTAATTGTTGACTATATTGGGTCGCGACGCCGGGCTACAACGGCCCTTTTCGCGCTTTTCCGCTTTCCCGTCTCACCGCTACCGGCATCCTATGGCACAAAACCAAAATCATCTCATCTGGCTTGACATGGAAATGTCCGGCCTCGACCCGGAAGTTTGCCGCGTACTGGAGGTGGCGGTTGTGATTACCGACAAAGATCTGAACACCATAGCCGAAGGGCCAGTACTAGTCATCCATCAGGCCGACAGCGTGCTCGATGCGATGGACGAATGGAATAAGAACACACACGGTCGATCCGGATTGATCGAGAAGGTGAAGGCTTCGACGATGACGGAAGACGAAGCATCGACGCAACTGATCGATTTTCTCGCGAATTACGTGCCGAAAGGTGTGAGCCCGCTCTGCGGCAATAGCGTGCATCAGGACCGGCGGTTCATGGTGCGCTACATGCCGAAGTTCGAGGCCTATTTTCATTACCGGAATCTGGATGTCAGCACGTTGAAAGAGCTGGCGTCGCGCTGGGCTCCAGACGTCAAGAAAAGCTTTCAGAAAAAGACCCGGCACACCGCACTTGCTGACGTGTACGAAAGCATTGACGAGCTTAAGCATTACCGCGATCACTTCATCAAACTCCCTGTAGCGGTGGAGGCCAAGGCTTGAAGTTTTGCTCGACGTGCGGCAGCGCTGACATTGCGCTGAAGGTCCCCGACGGCGATCAGCGGGCGCGCTACGTCTGTCCCGCATGCGGCACGATTCACTATTCAAACCCGAAGATCGTTTGCGGCGTCATTCCGGTGTTTGAGGACAAAGTAATGCTCTGCCTGCGTGGCATCGAACCGCGACTCGGCAAATGGACGTTGCCCGCGGGGTTCATGGAAAACAACGAAACGGTGGAAGAGGGCGCGCAGCGCGAGCTTTTTGAAGAAGCCGTTGCCACGGTGACGCTTGGGCCGTTGATGACAGTTCTCTCGGTGCCGTACATCTCGCAGGTTCACATGATGTATCTCGGAACGATGAGTGAGCCGAAGTACGCGGTCACGCCAGAAAGCACCGAAATTCGCTTGTTTCGCGAAGATGAGATTCCGTGGAAAGAACTGGCGTTTCGCACGGTGAAGACCGCT
>JAYWHV010000083.1:0-4797 GCA_043777615.1 Burkholderiales bacterium
GGAACGTCGAGCAATGCGCGGACGCCAGTTTGCGGAAGGTAGGAGGCGCGAAATTCGCGCAACACTTCGTGTGTCCGCGCGTTTTCAACGGCGAGACTCCGCCGTTGAACGACCGCGGTGAAGTAGGCAGGGAAGTCCGATGCGAGAAGCGTGGCAAACGGCTGGTTCATCAGGCTGGTATCTGGCCCGGACGTCTGGGCCGTCTGCCGGGAGTCGTGTTGATACAGGCAATCCATGCGGCTGTGGTCGTCGGCGAATTGCCAGAGGCCGCCGCGTGCGACCTTCAACGCCGTCATGCTTTGCGAGATGATGCGGCGGGCGGCGGTCAGGAAATCTGCACGATCCACCACAAGCGGGTCGCGCGCCAGAGAAAATAGCGATTCGTGGTACGCCAGCAATTGCAACTCGCGTACCGCGGCGACGCTTACATCGGCGAGCGTGCCCACGTAGCGATGGCTTCCATCATCGCGCACCGTACGCTGGCCGCGGCAGGACAGCCAGACCAGATTACCAGCTTGCGTACGGACGCGAAATTCAGCCTCTACGCTCGGCGCGGCCGCCGCGCAATCGCTAAGCAATTGCGCAATCGCTGGCCGGTCGTCGGGGAGCACTTGAACAACGAATTCATCAACGAGACCGTAGTAGCGCCCCGGTTTCAACGTCTGAAACGACAAAACGTTGTGATACAGATCGATCATCCCGGTGGCCGGAAAGTAATCCCAGAGGCCAACACCGCCCGCCTCCAGCGCGCGATGCAACAGAGGTTCGTTTTCACCAAACGGAACCTTAGTCAGGCGTGCGATGCGGGACTCTGCCACTAATTCTCCAAGCCTGCGAAACCCCTTTGCTCGCAGTCCGACTTTCCTGCCTGCATTCCATCCTGAGCGGCGCTCAATTTGCAGGTTCAAATTCCTGACGAATACGCCGCTATCAGCGCATCAAGACCAGCTGGCGATTCTTTGTAAACGTCGCCATCAAGTTGGGATGCTAACTTTATTTGTGCCGTATGAACAGCACGCGCGGTGAGGCCAATCCTACATAGACAAGTAGGACCAAGCGTCGCGCATGATCGCCGAAGGTGCGCGGGACACCGCAAGGCTGGACACGTTGCCATGTTGCCGTTTCAACAGATTTGACTGACCGGTCGGTCGGGAATACTATTTGGGTCAAATCTAAGCCCGTTTCGCCTTTTAGCTTTGTTCAATTAGAGATTTCCATGTACACACAAGCACTAGACGTATCCCCTCAAGACGCAATCGCGGCAGTTGTTCACGCGGTCGACGTATCGCCCGACGAACAGGATTTCCTGGCGCGAATCGCGCGTGACGAACGAATCGAGCCGCAGGATTTCATGCCTGAAGCGTACCGGAAGAGTTTGATTCGTCAAATCTCTCAACACGCGCATTCAGAAGTCGTCGGTATGCTGCCCGAGGGCAACTGGATTACACGTGCGCCGTCGCTGAAGCGCAAAGAAATATTGCTGGCGAAAGTGCAGGACGAGGGCGGTCATGGCCTGTATCTCTATTCTGCGGCGGAGACCCTGGGCGTCAACCGCGAAGAGCTCATTGATGCTCTGCATTCCGGCAAGGCAAAGTATTCGAGCATCTTTAACTACCCGACCGATAGCTGGGCGGACATTGGCACGATCGGCTGGCTGGTTGATGGCGCGGCGATCATGAATCAGGTGCCGTTGTGTCGATGCAGCTACGGGCCTTACTCGCGCGCAATGGTTCGTGTTTGCAAGGAAGAGTCCTTCCACCAGCGTCAGGGCTTCGACATCGTACGAGCACTGTGCGAAGGCACCCCAGCACAGAAGCAGATGGCGCAGGAATCGGTGAATCGCTGGTGGTGGCCGACGCTAATGATGTTTGGCCCGCATGACACGGATTCCGAGCACAGCGGGCAGGCAAGCGCCTGGGGCATCAAGCGCATCAGCAACGATGACTTGCGGCAACGGTTTGTGGATGTGACCGTGCCGCAAGCCGCGTTTCTTGGCCTGACTTTGCCTGATCCGTTGCTAAAGTGGAACGCCGGGCGTGGGCATTACGACTTTGGTCCGATCGACTGGAACGAGTTTTGGCGCGTGGTAAAGGGCGACGGCCCATGCAATGCCGAGCGTTTGAATGATCGTGTTCAGGCCTTTGAGGACGGGCGCTGGGTACGCGAAGCTGCTGCCGCACATGCTGAAAAACGTGCGACGCGGGCGGTTTCGGCAGCGGTGGAAAGGATGGCCGCATGAGCATGAAATCTGATTCGGGCTGGCCGTTGTTCGAAGTGTTCATCCGCAACAAGCAGGGGCTTGATCACAAGCATGTCGGCAGCCTTCATGCCAGCGACCCCGCTCATGCAGTGACGCTGGCGCGAGACGTTTATACGCGTCGGCAAGAGGGCGTCAGCATCTGGGTGGTGCCATCCAACGCCATCACAGCAAGCGATCCCGATCAGAAGGCTGACAACTTCGATCCGATGGCGTCGAAGATTTATCGGCATCCGACGTTCTACGATATTCCTGAAGAAATCGGGCACATGTAGCAACTGGGAAGGATGGTGCGCAATCTCGTGCGCACCACGCACGATGCTGTGCCTCTATTTCACCTCAACTGATCCACTGAATGTCAAAAGCGCTATCCGAAACGAGTCTCCTGATGCTCGCCGACACTTGCCTGTTGTGGGGGCACCGAATCTCCGAATGGTGCGGTCATGGCCCGGCACTCGAAGAGGACATTGCACTGACCAACACCGCACTTGATGTGATCGGTCAGGCGCGTGCGCTGCTGCAGCTGGCGGCAGAGCGACGAACTCCGACGACAACTGAAGACGCACTGGCTTACTTCCGCGACCCGCATGATTTTCACAACCTGACGTTGGCGGAATTGCCGAACGGCGACTACGCTCAAACCACGTTGCGCTCGTTCTTGCTCGCGGCGTGGTTTGTTGCAGTCTGGGAGGCGCTGACGGCGCACGCGGATCGTCAGGTCGCAGGGATTGCCATGAACGCGGCGAAGGAGGCCCGCGTGCAGCTTCGACACGCACACGATTGGCTTGTTCGATTTGGCGATGGCACAGCAGAGTCACGCCAGCGGATTGAGGCGGCGATCGCTGCGCTTTGGCCCTATTGCGATGAACTGCTCGATGCTGAAATCGACGGGACGTCGCGTGATGAGAGACGTGTGGCGTGGGTGAATGTCGTTACGGCGGCATTTGATGAAGCGACGCTGACAATACCTGGTGTTCAGCCAATACCCGCGCAGGAGCCGTCGCACCCAGATCGGGTTGCGCTTCTCGGCGAAATGCAGTCGCTAGCGCGTCAACATCCCAACGCGGTCTGGTGATGTAGACATGGCTCAACACTTTCACTCGCTCGAAATCAAGGATGTGCGGCGCGAAACTGCGGACTGTATTTCAGTCGCGTTTGCCATTCCTGAGGAACTCAAAACTACGTTCGCGTATCGGTCAGGTCAGTACGTAACACTGCGCGCCGAAGTGGGCGATCAGGCGTTGCGCCGTTCGTATTCGCTGTGCTCGGCGCCGCACCATAATGAGTGGCGCATTGCGATCAAGCGCGTTCAGGATGGCATGTTCTCGCAGTGGGCGCATGCACTGTTGCGCGCAGGCGACACTATCGATGTGTTGCCGCCAGATGGTCATTTCAAGTATCCGCCCATTGGAGGTGAGCCGCGCAATGTGCTGCTGCTGGCCGCGGGAAGCGGTATCACTCCGATCCTCTCGATCCTGACTACCTTGCTGGAAACGGAGAGCACGACCAGTGTCACGCTCGTTTACGCTAATCGTCGTGTCAAGGACATCATCTTCAAGGAGCAGATCGAAGACTTGCGTGACCGATATTTGACGCGCTTTCAGCTGATTCACACGCTCTCTGGCGAGGTGCAGGACGCGCCGATGGCCAACGGTCGGCTCGATGGCGCAAAGCTCGGTCTGCTCTTTGCGACGTTGATCAATCCCGGGAAAATTGATCACGTTTACATCTGCGGCCCGAACGAGATGATCACGTCCTGCGTCGAAGCCTGTGAACTCGCAGGCATCGCGGCGGAACGCGTTCACAAGGAACTGTTTGGTGCTCCCGTGGGTGCGCAGTCTCGTCAGCAACAGGCAAGCAGCGGAGATGGCGCGAAAGTGATGGTCATTGCCGATGGCATCGGCCGTGAACTGGTTGTGCCGTATCGGGGCGATTCAGTGCTTGACATTGTTTTGCGCGCGGGCATTGACGTGCCCTATGCCTGCAAGGCGGGCGTGTGCTGCACCTGTCGCGCTCAGGTGCTTGAAGGCGAAGTCCGCATGGACGCAAACTACACCCTCGAGCAGCATGAGGTGGATCGCGGATTTGTGCTCACGTGCCAGTCACATCCAGTCACCCCGACCGTCAAGCTCAGTTACGACGCGCGCTAGAGGCTAGAGGCTTGAGGCGAAGGGGTTGGAGCACTCGACCTCCTAGAATGCAATCATGCCTCGCGGTCCATCTTCTGCTCACTCGCTTCAACGAGAAACCATTCTCAACATTTCGGCTGACACCTTCGCCGAGGCGGGCTATCCATCGGCGACGATGGCCGTTCTTGCAGCGCGCTGTGGCGTCTCGAAGAGCCTGCTCTATCACTATTACCCCGCGAAAGACGCGATCCTGTTTGACCTGATGCATGAATACATGACGCGGCTGCAACGCCTGGTCAATGAAGTTGCGCAACTGGCATTGCCCGCGCAAGACGGTCTGGCTGAACTTGTGCGCCGCTTCGTGCGCGAGTATGAAACGTCCCGCTCGCGGCACATTGTGCTGCTGAACGA
>JAYWHV010000084.1:0-4791 GCA_043777615.1 Burkholderiales bacterium
TGATTGATGAGTTGTGGCCGATAAGTTCGGTCCGTGAACTTCTCTGAAATCACGTAGCCGGTCAGTGCATAGACCGTCCGCCAGAATCCTGGTGGAGGACTGCGAAAGCCGAGATTGCTTCCCGCATAAATTCGTGCCAGCACACGCATGGCGATGTCGATCGCCTTACTTGACAACAAAGTTGTGCGGTACAGCGCAATTGGATGGCCTTGACCCAAGCCAGACTTGTGCCACAGTGCTTTGCCAATATTCACGTAAGCGTCAAGCGAACGAAGCGCATCGGCTGGCAGCGGATGCTCGGCATTCCAGAACGAGGCTTCCAGTACGTCCCATAGAGGGTCGGCCAGTACTCTTGCCGTTCCGTCAAAATCGCCGGAGCGCAGCGCAGACACCAGCGCACGCAATTGCTGTGCGGCATCGTCGGGAAGGTTTGTGGGCGCGACTGTCATCTGATTTTTTTGCTCGGCGAGATGGTAGCGGGCGGTTGTGAGTTTGTTTTTTTTAAGTTAGAACAACGGAGGGACACTGGGTTGGATACAAAGTAACTCATTTAACATAATATAAATTCCCGAACAATTGACGCTACGTCGACTTCACCTACGCGCCATTCCTAAGGCGTTCGATGGCAGTATCTACGCGAAGCACATGATGAAGCAAGTCCTCAGCCACGCGTCCACGCGCCTGACGGTTGACGGGCGGACTAATGACAGAAGCGAATCCAAGTTTATCGGCTTCTGCCACGCGTAATGCGCTTCCTACCACCGGGCGAACTTCACCGCCCAGACCAATCTCGCCAAAGATAGCAATGTCAGCTGATATTGCAATACCCGACAACGACGACCAGATCGCAGCGACGATCGCCAGGTCGGCTGCAGGCTCGGTGACACGCAAACCGCCGACTACGTTTACGAACACATCGAAACCGCCGAGCTCGCTGCCCAAGTGCCGATTCATGACGGCTAACAACATGGCCAGGCGTTGAGCGTCAAAGCCTGTACAGACCCGGCGCGGATTGCCGGCGGCGCGGTCTACGAGCGCCTGAACTTGCACGAGCATGGGCCGTGAACCTTCGATCGCTGCGAATACTGCGTTTCCCGGTGCCAGCGCTTCACCGCGTTGCAGGAACATGGCGGACGGATTGCTTACCCCGCGCAACCCGTCTTCCAGCATCGCGAATACGCCGATTTCATTAGCCGCGCCGAACCGATTTTTTAGCGCCCGGATGATGCGCAGATTGGAGCCCGCTTCTCCTTCAAAATAGATGACCGTATCGACCAGATGCTCCAGGACGCGCGGTCCCGCGATGGCGCCTTCTTTCGTAACGTGCCCGACCAAAATCATCGCCGTACCTGTCTGTTTGGCGAGTCTGGTCAAGGCGGCGGCACACTCGCGCACCTGAACGACCGATCCGGGGGCTGATGACAATTCCTCGTTAAAGAGCGTCTGAATCGAGTCGATGATCACGACCTGCGGCTGTGACGCCTCAATCTCACCGAGAATAGCTGACAACGAAGTTTCGGCAAGCATTTCGATCAGAGCCAAGTCAAGTCCCAGGCGCTCACCACGCGCTGCCACCTGAGCGGCCGATTCTTCACCCGAGACATACAGTGCGCGACGCGAACTAGCCAACGCGGCAACAGCCTGCAACGTCAAAGTGGATTTACCGATGCCAGGATCTCCGCCCAACAGAATCACACCGCCGGGCACCAATCCACCGCCCAAAGCGCGATCAAATTCTGGCAAGCCGGTCGGCCAACGCTGAATCGATTCGCGGCTGACTTCGGAGAGCTTGATCGCGCGGCGCGGGCCGGACGGCACCGCGCGGGCTCGCGTGCTCGAGTCTGCACGCGTCTCTTCGAGCGTGTTCCAGGCGTTGCAGCCCGAACATTGGCCTTGCCATTTGCTCGCGCTGGCTCCGCATTCGCGACAGACGAAGAGTGACTTTAACTTTGAGATAAGTTAATCCAATAAATCAATAGTTTATGAAGTTTAATTAATTTATCGCTTTAATCAAACTGTAGCTGGTTCCGATCACCATTTGGCGAAAACATGCGCATTCCAGCCTTCGTGGGAATGCCAGGTGCGATAAAGGTCAATCGCCCAAAGGTGTGGCGCGAAAAGTCTCCCAGGCATTGCAGCCAGGGCACTTCCAGTAGTACCTGGGCGCTCGGAATCCGCATTGACCGCAGTTGAACCCGGGCACTTTATCGGTGGCTCGGTAGAGCAGCTTCGCTGTGTCGAGCATCGTCTTTCCAGCGTCCGTTTCGGCCTTACCGCTTTCAAGTTCCAATAAACGCCCTGCTTCGCGTGCTGAGGGCTGACGGGACAACGCTTGCTTGAGTCGGGCAAGTGCGGCATCGTGGCCCTCGATTTTGAGCGACGCGTCCATCAGCCGAGACAATCCAAGCGTGGTGGTAGATTCACTTTGCGCAGCCGCGAGTCGTTCAACGCCGAGCTCGGGGTGTCCCATTTTTTCGTAGAGCGCAACGACATCCTCGGCGATTAATACAACCAATTCGGGCTTGACGCGCATCAGAGCTTCGAGTGCCGCCTCGGCGGCAACCGTGTCGCCCTGTTTCATCGCGGCGCGAAATGCGATCAGTTGCACGCGCGCGCTGTTGCGATTGGCGTCGGTCGCAGCAGCGAGCTGGGTCCGGACCACCGCGGTATTTCCGCCCGTCAACGCCGTTTCGGCTAATTCGCAGTGATATTGGGAGATGTACCGCGCCTGCGGCTCACCGCTCAGCTGCTCTATTCGTTGCCGGGCGTCGATCGCCTTTTCCCAAGCTTTTTCTTGTTCAAGTACAGACGCTAGCCGCGTCACGGCTTCAGATTCGTAAGAAGTACCTTTGAGTGATTCGTAAACAGCTTCGGCGCGGTCAAATATTCCCGCTGCGTGAAAGTCCTGCGCCAGTTCGAAAAGGGCCAATTCGCGTTTGTCTTTCGGCAAATCGTGGCGATCAACGAGGGATTGGTGAATGCCCGTCGCCTCGCCTAACCTGCCTTGCCGACGAAAAAGGCTGCCCAGCGCAAGTTGCAGATCTAGCGCATGCGGATCGCGGCGAGACACGTCAACAAAGCTCTCAACGGCCTTGTCGTGTTGCTCGCGCAGTAAAAAATTGAGTCCGCGGAAATAGGCAGCGGGGAGCGCTCGGGCATCGCGCAAAACGTAGGCGATGTCGACGCGCGCAGCAAACCAGCCAAGCGCAAAGCAGCCAAGCGGAACAAGCAGCCACCAAGCTTCAAATTCCATATTGGTACGTTTTATGTATGCCGCGAAGCGGACGAAATGCCATCACGCCTTGCCGGCGGAGGCAGAAGAAACCGGGGATTTCGATGAAGGTGCAGCTGCGATCAGCGGCGGCAACTGATCCACGCGTTCGCGCAGCTCTTTGCCCGCTTTGAAGTGCGGCACATGCTTTGCCGGAACGACCACCTGGTCACCGGACTTGGGATTTCGCCCCACACGGGGCGGGCGGTACGACAGAGCAAAACTGCCGAAACCGCGTACTTCTACTCGGGAGCTCTCGGCGAGTGCGTCGCCGATGGCATCCAGAATCAGGCGAACCGCGAGTTCGGTATCACGCGCCATCAGATGAGGAAAGCGCTCCGACAGCCGGGCAACCAGGCTCGATCGTGTCATGACGTTCTCCTCTTCTCAGGTGCGTGAAACCGTTTAACTCGCTAAGTGCCCTATTCTGCCTTGCCGTCCGTTTTAGCTTTGAGCAATGCACCCAAGCCAGCCAGACCCGAGCTCGTATTGCTCTCGTCTTTCGACTCTTTGGCATGCGCACGGATCGCTTCGGTCTCTTCAGCAGAGTCCTTGGCCTTGATCGACAGGCTGATGTTGCGGGTCTTGCGATCCACATTGATGATCATCACCTCGACGGTTTCGCCCTCTTTCACGTGGCTGCGGATGTCTTCCACACGATCACGTGACACTTCAGACGCGCGCAAGTAGCCTTCAACATCATCGGCCAACTGGATCACAGCGCCTTTGGCTTCAGCGGATTTCACTGTGCCATTGACGATTGCGCCCTTGTCGTTGATAGCGATGTAGTTGTTGAACGGATCGCCATCGAGCTGCTTGATGCCTAGCGAAATACGCTCACGCTCAACATCGATACCGAGCACAGCAGCTTCGAGCTCCTGACCCTTCTTGAAGTCGCGCACAGCGGTTTCGCCGGGTACATTCCAGGACAGATCGGACAGGTGGATGAGGCCGTCAATGCCACCTGGCAAGCCAATGAACACGCCGAAGTCAGTAATCGATTTGATCGCGCCGGAGACTTTGTCGCCCTTCTTGTAGTTGGCAGCGAACTCGTCCCACGGATTAGCCTGGCACTGTTTGATGCCGAGCGAAATACGACGACGGTCTTCGTCAATCTCCAAGATCATGACTTCAACTTCGTCACCCAAAGACACGACTTTGGCCGGGCTGACGTTCTTGTTAGTCCAGTCCATCTCGGAGACGTGCACCAGACCTTCGATACCCGCGTCAATTTCAACGAAGGCGCCATAGTCAGTGATGTTGGTGACTTTGCCGAACAGACGCGTACCCTGTGGGTAGCGACGCGCAAGACCGACCCACGGATCGTCGCCCAATTGCTTGAGGCCGAGCGAAACACGGTTTTTCTCTTGATCGAACTTGAGCACTTTGGCCGTAACTTCTTGACCGACGGTGAGCACCTCCGATGGGTGCTTGACGCGACGCCATGCCAGATCGGTGATGTGCAACAGACCATCGATACCGCCCAAATCGACGAAGGCGCCGTAATCGGTGATGTTTTT
>JAYWHV010000085.1:0-17501 GCA_043777615.1 Burkholderiales bacterium
GCTGACTTCGCGTGTTGCCGGTTTGAGTACGACACCGTGCATGCAGATGACATCTTCCGGTTGTCCGTGAACTCGACGGACAAGCGCGCGCAGGCGCGCACCGAGCTCAAACAGATCGACCGGCTTGACCACGTAGTCATCGGCACCCAGGTCAAGGTTCGAAATACGGTCGGGTACTGCGTCGCGCGCAGTCAGAATCAGTATCGGCAACGTGTGTCCTGACTTGCGAACACTCGCCAGTACGTCCTTGCCGTCCTTTCCGGGTAATCCAAGATCGAGCACAACCGCGTCGTAGACGTTAGAGGCAATCTCGCGCTCGGCGCCTGGGCCCTCGCGAACCCAGTCTACGAGGAATCCCTGCTGACGCAAACCGGCGCGCAGGCCATCCCCAAGCAATGCATCGTCTTCAGCGAGCAGGATTCGCATCGTGCCTAGTCATCCTCTCTTCGTTCGTGGTGACGGTTCCGGACCTCGGCGGAGGCAGGCGCCGATGCATCCTTCGATCCCGCGCTTGATCCTGCGAAAGTACCATCCTGCCATTGCCACCACCAGAACGTCAGGACTATTCCCAACAATGCAGCGCCAAGGATAGACCAGCTGCGAACGTCATTGCGCGGGTCATTGACGCTCGTTGGTGTCTTTTTGAATCCAGTCACCATGCTACGAACGAGATTCTCACGATGCAGGAAGCTGCTCAACGCCACGCCTGCCAGATGAACAACGACCAGTGCCATTAATAGTTCAGCCGCAATTTCGTGCGCTTCTTCAAACCAGCCCCAACCGATGCCCTCATAGTTTGCCCAGCCTGACGCGGTGGTGAGCGCAATCAGCGCGAGCATTCCAACAATGGCGACGGCGCCCGCGGGGTTGTGTCCGGCGTGGTGCTCGGGGCGCGCGCTCGCAAGGCTTTTCAGGTAGCTCAGTGTCGCTGCCGGACCGCGCACGAAGCTGGCAAACCGCGCATAGCGGGTTCCGATAAACCCCCAGATAATTCGGAGCGAAACGAGGCCGGCCATGGTGTAGCCGAACGTGATGTGGACTGGCCGCCAGCGTTCGCTCTCGGCGGTTATCCATGCCCCTGCAAAGCTCAGCGCAAGCAGCCAATGGAACACGCGAACCGGAACATCCCACACCAGCTCTTGTTTGGTTGTCGAATTTGTCATGATCTTTCCACTCATTTAGGAATGCGCACATCGTTTTCATTAAAGCTCCCCTGCGCGGACTTGGTGTGGCACGCAGCGCAATTGCTGGCACTTCGAATCAGAGGGCGTGTCCACACGGCTGACGAGACTTCCCGATGTTTGCGTAAAAAGTCGGCGCCCAACGTCAATCGATCTTCTTTTGGTCGCGTCGTCGTGCGCTGACTGGCGTTTTCAATCAGCCATGTGGAGAGCGCCAGTGCGGTGGGCGAGTCGACCGACGCATCAGTGCCGAAATGTTTGTTGAGGGATGACATCAGCGATTTCCAGGATGCAGCAGGGAGCATTCGCGCCGGAAACGGCGCGTGACACGCTGCGCATTCTTCGATGTACTTCTGCGGCGGCGGCTGGCGATTTCCGCTGTCGGCATCGGCTGGGGTCAATGCGCCAAGCATGCTCGTAGTGAGGAGCAGCATGATGTTTCTCCGGGTCACTCCGGTGGAGGTGCGGTTGCTTCGTTGAGGGTTCATTTCGTCAGCTCCAGGTTCATTTGATGGAGATCAACCACGCAAGCACATTTGCTTTTTCGGAAGCGGCGCATTCACGGCCGACGACATCGTTGCAGTTGCGACGGAACCACTTTTCGACCTTCGGCCCGTCCGTCAAGCGCGTTGCATCGGCTGACGGCGCGAGTGGTGTGATCGGCTTTGCAGTGGTCACATGTTTTCCGGCGGTTGTAGGGGTGGCCGTATGACAGGTTGCGCAGCTCCACTCCCGTCCGTGTTTGGAATTGAAAAACGTCTTGCCGGCGGTCGCGTCGGCACGCTGCCCTGACGCCTGCTCGTAAGCTGTGAGTAGTTCTAGTGGTGTCGCAGCGAAGGTAGCCGTAGAAACGATGGCGAAGAGGGCAGTGCAATGGGCGATGAGATGGCGACGATTCAATGGTTTCATCGGAGTATCCGGATGGGTGTCAACGCTGTGAATCGTAGGACGCGCAACTTAGGGCATTCTTAGCGGCTACGTTGCGGCGCATGTATCCGTTGTTTGTCTGCGGATACGGTCGCTCCTGCCCGGAACTACCTTCACCAAATCACCGCTAGGCTCGCCCCTCGGCCATGCCTGTGTGACAGGCGGTGCTATTGAATCGACACGGGTGGAATAGCCACGGGTGTTTTCATGGTCAGGCGAGTACGTGACCAACGCACGATCTCGAACCAAAGTGCGCTGATCACCCCAAGGCCAGCGACAGCTAGTAACGCAAATGGCGGCGGGGTGTCAAAGCGAAACAGCTTTGACAGTACCGGCACTTCGATTACGAGAGCTAGCAGGGCAATGGTGCCCGCCGCAACGAACCAAAGTGCTTTGTTCGGACGTCGCAGCGAGGCGAGCAGCGATCCATGCTTCGAGCGATTGGAAAGGATGAGCGCGAGATTGGCGATCACCAGTGTGCAGAACGCGAAGGCGCGGGCTTGCGCCTCGGGCAGGTGGCCGATACCCCACCAGTACGCCCCCGTGACAGCGGCCAACGCGCCCAGCCCTTGCAGCAGCGCAAACATGAGTGTCTCGCCGCCAAAGAGTTGTGCGGTGGTGCTGCGCGGAGGGCGCTGCATGACATCTTCCTCGGCTGGCTCATTCTCAAACGCCAGCGAGCAGGCGGGGTCGACCACCAGCTCAAGAAACGCGATGTGCAGCGGAAAGAGCACCGACGGCCAGCCAAAAAGAACCGGCAGCAACGCAATACCCGCGATCGGAATATGCACCGCGAGCAGATAGGACATCGACTTTTGCAAGTTGTCGAAAATGCGGCGACCGAGCCGAATCGCCCGCACGATCGACGCGAAGTTGTCGTCGAGCAGCACGAGCGAGGCTGATTCGCGGGCGACATCGGTGCCCCGTCCGCCCATCGCGATGCCCACGTGTGAGGCCTTGAGCGCGGGCGCGTCGTTGACCCCGTCGCCAGTCATCGCCACGATTTCGCCATCTGCCTTCAGCGCCTGCACGATGCGCAGCTTTTGTTCGGGTGCGATGCGGGCACAGACGCTGACAGTTTTCAGGCGAGCCTGCAATTCGATGTCGCTCAGCGTGCTCAATTCCTCGCCCGAGAGCACATCGGCGTCATCCACTTTTAGCCCGGCCTGTGCGGCGATGGCGTGTGCGGTGGCGGGGTAGTCTCCGGTGATCATGATCACTCGAATGCCGGCTTCATGGCACTCCTTGATCGCCGCAGGTATTTCAGCGCGAATCGGGTCAGAGAGTCCGACCAACCCCAGAAAATCGAAGTCGAAATCGTGCTCACCAGCTGGCCAGTCTTCTCCGACATGGCGGGCCTGTGCGACCCCCAGCACGCGCAGTCCGTCGCGGGCCATCGCATCGACCTGGGCGCGCACCCGCAACTGCGTCGCGGCATCCATGTGGCACAAATCAATAATCGCTTCGGGAGCACCCTTGGCCGCAACGACATGACCCTCGCCGTCGATGGCGGTCCATACCTGTGCCATCGCCTTCAGCTCGGGCGTGAGTCCATAACCGTGTGCGATGCTCCAGTTCTTGTGAATGTGCTCGGTGTCGGCGAGGAAGTGTTCGCCCAGACGGTGAAATGCTTTTTCCATCGGGTCAAACGGATCCACTGCGCTCGCAAGAATCGTGTATTCGACGAGCGCATGAAACGGCTCGGGCAGCTCGCCCGTCGCTCCGTAGTCCACATTGAGTAATTCGCCTTCCGTTTGCAGTCGCGCCACCGTCATGCGGTTCTCAGTCAACGTGCCGGTCTTGTCAGCGCACAGCACCGAGGTTGCGCCGAGCGTTTCGATGGCGTTGATTCGACGCGTGAGTACTTTCTCTTTTGACAAGCGCCAAGCACCCAGCGCCGGAAAGATCGTCATCACGACGGGATACTCTTCTGGCAACAACGCCATCGCCAGCGCAATTCCGGCGAGCACTGCCTGCAACCATTCGCCGCGCATGAGCCCGTAAATGGCCACGAGGACGAGGGACAGGCAGACCGCGAGCACGGCCAGGTTGCGAACGAGAACGGCGGTTTGCTTTTGTAGTGGTGAGCGTTCTGTCTCGAGCGTGCCGAGCGATGCGCCAATTCGGCCGATCGCGCTGCGCGTGCCGGTAGCGGTCACCCGTGCCGTCGCCTGGCCCTGCACGATGAGCGTTCCCGAGTACACAAATGGAATGTCGTCGCCGCCGGGGTGCGTGGGCGCGACCGAGTCATCGGTTGCCGCGACTTTGCGCACGGGAACTGGCTCTCCCGTGAGCAGGGACTCGTCCGCCTGCAGTCCCGTGACTTCGAGCAATACGCCGTCGGCGGGAACGCGGTCGCCTTCGGCCAGCAACACGAGGTCGCCCTCCACTACATCTTTGCCGGCAATACGGATCGCCTGACCGTCACGAATTACGCGCGCTCGGGGGCTGGTCAAATCGCGCAGCGCTTCCATCGCCCGCTCGGTCTTGCCTTCCTGGTACAGCGTCAGTCCGAGCATGACTAGTACCGCACCGAACAACGTCATTCCCTCGAGGGGCTCGCCAAACACCAGATAAAGCGTGCCAGCGGCCAGCAGCAGCAGAAACATCGGTTCACGTGCGGTTTCCCAGATGATGTTCAACAGTGTGCGGCGGTGGCCGCTCGGGAGTGCATTGGCTCCGTCCCGATGTAGCCGCAGTGTGGCTTCTGCCGAGGAAAGGCCCGCTCGCGCCTGCGTTGGTGTGGACTGAATCACTATAACTGCGTTTCTGAGGAGAGGATTGATGCCACGATAGTCGCAGAATCATGCCCAGTCGGTGCGGTGGCGAACTGATGGTTTGCGCTGAGTCAACGAGTGTTGAAACTTGTTACGGCTGGGCGAAACGCAGGCACCAGAAAGTTGACAGCTTTGTTTGTAAACCGCCATTTAATATGGGATAGAAGCTATTTTTTCTATTTAGCGACTTTACCTAAAATTGGATGATAGCCCCAATGGAATGGTCGTTTCAGCAATAAGTTGTGAGCCAACTCTGCTTATCATGATCGTTCGCGTTGAACCACCAAGGGAATGCCGCTCCGGTAGAATTTGGCTTTCCCGCGTGAGTTTCCATGACTAAATACGTGTTTGTTACAGGCGGGGTGGTGTCCTCCTTAGGTAAGGGCATCGCCGCCGCCTCTCTCGCAGCGATCCTCGAATCGCGCGGTCTAAAAGTCTCCCTCCTAAAGCTCGATCCGTACATCAACGTTGATCCGGGCACTATGAGTCCGTATCAGCATGGTGAGGTCTACGTGACCAACGACGGGGCCGAGACAGATCTTGACCTTGGCCATTACGAGCGCTTCATTTCGCTCAAAATGACTGCACGCAACAGTTTTACGTCGGGCAAGATTTACCAGAGCGTGATCAACAAGGAGCGCCGTGGCGACTACCTTGGTGGCACGGTGCAGGTCATCCCGCACATCACCGACGAAATCATCGCCATGATCAAAATGGCGGGTGAAGGACTCGACGTGTTGCTGGTCGAAATCGGCGGAACCGTTGGTGACATCGAATCGTTGCCTTTTATGGAGGCGATTCGCCAGATGGGCGTTGAGGTCGGGCGGCGTAATCGCTGCTACATCCATCTGACGCTGGTACCGTACATTGCCAGCGCCGGTGAATTAAAGACCAAACCGACGCAGCACAGCGTACAAAAACTGCGCGAAATCGGGATCTTTCCCGATGTGCTCCTGTGTCGCTCCGACCGCCCGGTACCAAACGAAGAGAAGAAGAAAATTTCGCTGTTCACCAATGTGGAAGAACGTGCGGTGATCTCGGTGCCGGACGTTGATACGATTTTCAAAGTGCCGCAAATGCTGCATGACCAGATGCTGGACGAAATCGTGTGCCATACGCTCGACATCCTCGCCAAGCCTGCGAATCTCGCACCCTGGGCGCTTATTGTGCAGCGTACGTTGCGGCCGAAGTTTGAGGTGGACATTGGGTTTGTCGGCAAGTATGTCGAGCTGATCGACGCCTACAAATCGATCAGCGAAGCGCTCAAAGCCGGTGGCATTCACAACGATTGCAAAGTCAACATTCACTATCTTGAGTCGGAAAAAATCGAGACCGAAGGCGAGCGCCTGTTCGCCAACATGGACGCTATTCTGGTTGGTCCGGGTTTTGGTGAACGCGGGATTGAAGGAAAAATCCTCGCGGCCCGATACGCCCGTGAAAACAAGGTGCCGTACCTCGGAATTTGCCTCGGCATGCAGGTCGCGATGATCGAGTTTGCACGTGATGTTTGCGGCATGAAGGATGCGCATTCCACCGAGTTCAGCCACACGACGCAGCATCCCGTGGTGGGGCTGGTTACCGAATGGCAGGACGCCTCCGGCGCGGTGCAAAAGCGTGATGTTTCGTCAGATAAGGGCGGCACCATGAGGCTCGGCGCGCAAATGGCAACGCTTAAGGCAGGTTCGCTTGCGGCTGTGGTGTACGGCAGCACCGAGATCAACGAACGTCACCGCCATCGCTACGAGGTCAATAGCAATTACGTTGAGCAGTTTGAGCGCCACGGCATGGTGGTTTCTGGCCGATCCGCAGTGCAGGATCTGGTTGAAGTGATTGAATATCCGCAGTCGATGCATCCGTGGTTTCTTGGTGTGCAGTATCACCCGGAATTCAATTCAACGCCGCGCGGCGGACACCCCCTGTTCAAAGCGTTTGTTGCAGCAGCAATGGCGCAGCGCGAATTGTCAAATCGGGTGAAGGCGGGTCATGCCAACGAGTTGGAGCAGGCATGAACCTGTGTGGATTCAAGGTCGGTCTCGACCAGCCGTTTTTCCTGATCGCAGGGCCCTGCGTAGTTGAGAGCGAGCAACTACAGCTCGATACCGCTGGAACGCTCAAGGAAATGGCGCAAGCGCTTGGCATTCCCTTTATCTTTAAGTCCAGCTACGACAAAGCAAATCGCTCGAGCGGAAAAACTTTTCGCGGCCCCGGCATGGAGAACGGTCTGCGCATACTGGGTGAAGTGAAGCGCCAGATCGGAGTTCCGGTCTTGACGGATGTGCATTCGATTGAAGAAATTCCGCACGTCGCAAGCGTCGTGGACGTGCTGCAAACCCCAGCGTTTTTGTGCCGTCAGACCGATTTCATTCACGCTGTTGCCGCGAGCGGCAAGCCGGTCAATATAAAGAAGGGCCAGTTCCTTGCGCCGGGCGACATGAAAAATGTCGTCAATAAAGCGAAAGAAGCCAACGGCGGCGCCGACACCATCATGGTCTGCGAGCGTGGCGTGAGCTTTGGCTACAACAATCTTGTCAGCGACATGCGCTCACTCGCGATCATGCGGGAAACCAATTGTCCGGTCGTGTTCGATGCTACGCATTCGGTGCAGTTGCCCGGCGGGCAGGGCACGTCGAGCGGCGGACAGCGCGAGTTTGTTTCGGTGCTCGCGCGGGCTGCGGTTGCGGTCGGTGTTGCGGGGTTGTTTATGGAGACGCATCCGACTCCAAACACGGCGCTCTCTGACGGTCCCAACGCCTGGCCACTACCGCGCATGAAAGCGTTGCTGGAGCAGCTCGTTGCGCTCGATCGCATCGTCAAATCGCAGCCTTTTGCCGAAAATTTGCTGGTCGGAGAACACAAGCTATGACCGCTTACGTGATTGCCTCGGTCAACGTGACCGATCCCGAGAAATACAAAAACTACATGGCGCTTTCGCCCGCCGCGATTGAAGCCGCCGGTGGCAAATTCATCGTGCGTGGTGGCAACCCGAAAGTCATGGAAGGCGAGTGGCCTCGTCCGCGCGTGGTGATTGTTGAATATCCGACGCGTGAAGCCGCTGAAGCGTTTTATAACTCGACGCTCTACGTTGCCGCGCGCGCCGAGCGCGAAGGAGCGGCGGAGTTTTCGATGATCGTCGTGGATGGCGTGTAGCGCATGCAGGGCCTTCCAGGAGGCTGTCATCTTGAGCGAAGCGAAAGATCAGATGCACCATTTTTTCCGCTGTTTGAGCGGACGTGAATGCAACCTGATCCTTCGCTTCGCTCAGGATGACAAATAGAGAAGGAAACTAAATCATGTCCGCCATTGTTGACGTAATCGCCCGCGAAATTCTCGACTCACGCGGCAACCCTACCGTTGAAGCAGACGTCGTACTGGAGAGCGGCGCTACGGGCCGCGCTGCCGTGCCAAGCGGCGCCTCCACCGGCAGCCGCGAGGCTATTGAGCTGCGCGATGGCGACAAGTCCCGCTACGGTGGCAAAGGCGTGTTGAAAGCGGTTGACTACGTCAACACCGAAATTTGTGAAGCGCTGCTCGGACTCGACGGGGAGGAGCAAACGCGCATTGATCGAATCCTGATCGAACTCGACGGCACCGAGAATAAGTCTCGCCTGGGGGCGAACGCCATGCTCGCGGTTTCATGCGCGGTGGCCAAGGCGTCGGCCGAAGACGTCGGCCTGCCGCTGTATCGCTATTTCGGTGGGGCTGGCCCGATGAGTTTGCCCGTTCCATTGATGAACGTCATCAACGGCGGCGCGCACGCCAACAATTCGGTCGACTTGCAGGAATTCATGATCGTGCCGGTCGGCGCGCCTAGCTTCAAGGAAGCGCTACGCTGGGGCGCCGAAGTGTTTCAGGTACTGAAAAAACTCATCGACAGCAAAGGCTGGCCAACGCAGGTGGGCGACGAGGGCGGCTTTGCGCCGGATTTGAAGTCCAATGAAGAGGCGCTGACGCTTTTGATGCAAGCCATCGAAACGGCTGGCTACAAACCGGGCGAGCAGATAGCGTTGGCGCTCGACTGCGCTGCGAGCGAGTTCTACAAAGACGGCAAGTACCACCTCGAGGGCGAAGGCCGCTCTTTGACCAGCGGCGAATTGACCGATCTATGGTCCGACTGGGTGGCGCGATACCCAATCATTTCGATTGAAGACGGCATGGCGGAAGGCGATTGGGACGGCTGGAAGCACTTGACCGACAAACTCGGCAAAAAGGTGCAAATCGTCGGCGACGATCTCTTCGTCACCAACACCAAAATCCTTCAGGAAGGCATCAAAAAAGGTGTCGCCAATTCGATCCTCATCAAGATCAACCAGATTGGTACGCTTTCCGAAACCTTCTCCGCGATTGAGATGGCGAAGTGTGCGGGCTACACCAACGTAATATCGCATCGCTCCGGCGAAACCGAGGATTCGTTGATTGCCGATCTGGCCGTTGGCACCAACGCGGGCCAGATCAAAACCGGCTCGCTGTCGCGCTCGGATCGCATGGCGAAGTACAACCAGTTAATTCGCATAGAAGAAGACTTGGGCGACATCGCACACTATGCTGGCCGAAATGTGTTCGCCCGTTTCAACCACTAGAGCGTGAGTGCAACGCAATCTTCCCGCCCTCAAGTATTTGAGTCCAGCATGAAAGGCCGAATAATTTTTGGGCTGCTGCTGCTCATGTTTTTGGGTCTGCAGTACAAGCTGTGGTTCGACAAGGGCTCAGTGCCGCGCGCGCATGCCCTGGAGCAAGATCTCGCCGAGCTCAAAGCCAAAAACGAAGACGCCAAGCAAAAAAATGCGGTGTTAGAGGCCGATGTGCGCGATCTGGAAAAGGCGGGTGAAGCCATCGAAGAGCGTGCGCGCAGCGAGCTCGGTATGGTCAAGAAGGGCGAGACACTGATTCAAGTCAAGGAATTGCAGCCGCAGGCGGCGACGATTCCGAATACGTCGGCCGCGCCACCCGTCGCGAAGAAGCCTTGACGCAATCGACCTTTCGGGGCGGCTGCGCCGCGATGGACGCGTAATGAGCAGATTCCGCATTGACGAGACGATGAACGTTCGGTCGCGGCAGAGCCGCTCCTGCACAATCTCGACGCGCAGATTGTGACGCTCAAAACCATCACCTCTCGCGACAACCCGCTTGTCAAGCGCTTCGCAGCGCTCTCCCGCTCTGCCCCCGCAAGGAAGCGCGATGGAATGTGCCTGCTCGAAGGCGAACACCTTGCCGAGAGCTACGTGGAGCGCGTTGGCTCGTTGGAAATCATCGCCATCCGTGACGGCGACGGCACAGGCGCACTGACATCCGCACAGGCCGCGCTAGCACAGCGCTCACGCGAGGCCGTGCTGGTAGCGCCATCGCTGTTTGACTCACTCTCGACACTAGTCAGCCCCACCGGCGTGCTCGCCATCGCCGCAGTGCCGCCAACCGCCGCGCCGGCCACGTCCGGCTTCGTACTCGCGCTCGACGAGGTGCAAGACCCCGGCAACGTTGGTACGCTCATCCGCACCGCTGCAGCGGCAGGCGTCGCGCAGGTGTGGCTTTCGCATGGCTGCGCTTTCGCGTGGAGCGTCAAAACGTTGCGGGCGGCCCAAGGCGCGCACTTTCATACCCAAGTGCTCGAAGACGTTGATTTGCGCGCCGCGCTCGGAGCGTTCAACGGTGAACGCTGGGCCACGTTGCCGCGCGACATCGGTAGCGTGAAAACCATCTCCCTGTTCAACGCGAAGTTCTCGGCGAACAGCGCGTTGGTGCTCTCGAACGAAGGCCACGGCCTGAATCCCATCATCTTGCCCGCACTCACAGGCGGCCTGCGGATTCCGATGGCGGCGGGAGTCGAATCGCTCAACGTTGCAACGGCTGGGGCGGTCGTTCTATATTCGATTTTTGGGAAACAGCTTCTGGAGTTAACGCCCGTTTAATGGGAGGTAGCACGTAAATGTGCTATTTGTCGACTCTTATAGTTTCTTCCTCCTATGCTTCGTTTGGCCGTCATTTGAGCCGAAAGCTGTTGGAATAATTTCGAGTGCCTATGATCAATTGAAGTGGGCGGCGCAGGTGGTTTTAAGGTGATCGGCGCGACCATAGTCTTCGCCAATCTGCTGCCGTGCTGCGTGGTGAAAGATCACCGGACATGCGGTTGGCGCTTCGAGTCGGAGCGCGAGAAGCGGCATGGATTGTTGCGCGGATGCCGCATTGGCCACACGAACGTTGAGCGCGACTTGGGGGGGGGCGCCGCAAAGCTGGCAGAATGATAGTTAAGAAAAAACCGACGGGAGGCGCTCCGGGGCTTGATTTCAGGGCAACGATGGCGTTGGCGCATCATGCAGAATCTGATCCACGTGATCTACAACAGCTCCGCAACGCACGTTTTCAGCGATTCGGAACTCACTGAACTGCTAACTGCAGCCAGAAACAAAAACGCCGCAGTCAATGTCACCGGCATCCTGCTCTACGTGGACGGTGGCTTCTTCCAGATACTGGAAGGCCCGGAGTCAGCAGTTGACAAGCTCTTTACGGCCATTCATTCGGACCCGAGGCACGCGCGCGTCACCACCATCATTCGTGAATCGATCCCCGAACGCTCCTTCAACGAATGGACCATGGGATTTTCACAGCTGACTGGCAGCGAAATTGCGGAGATTGATGGTCTGAACGACTTCTTTGGCACTGGCCAGGTTGTCACCCACCTTGATGCGGGCCGCGCCAAAAAGCTGCTCACCGCGTTCAGACAGGGGCGCTGGCGCGCAAAACTTGCCGCGCGTGCAGCTGCGCCGATTGTCGCCACGCCTCCGGTAGAGGGCGTAGCCGTGCGTCAGTCTGCTGCCAGTGAGCCGGGCTCACCGCGCCCGCCGTTTACCTTTGCGTTTCAACCCATCGTGAACGCCGTGCGTCGCCAAATCATCGGATACGAAGCGTTGGTTCGTGGTCCAAACGGTGAACCCGCCGCAACGGTTTTGCATCAACTTCCTCTCGACGAAATCGGAGCTTTCGACGAGGATGCTCACCGCATGGCCATTGGCCTGGCGAGCCGACTGGGCTTGCGTTCCAACCTTCACCTTAACGTAGCAAGAATCGCAACGGAAGCGGGGTTGTCGCAGGTGGAGTCGATTATTGCGACCGCCGGCCGCTGTGGCATTGAGCCGTCGCGCATCGTCCTTGAGATCAAACATGAGGCGTCAACGGCCGATCCCGTAGCGCTGTCGGGCTGGCTGCGCGACTGCCGAAAGGCTGGACTGAGAATCTGTATTGATGACTTCGGTTCAGGGCACGCGGGCCTTGCGCTTTTGGATCATTACCAGCCGGAACTCATTTCATTGAGCATGTGGATGTCGAGAGCTATTTACAGCAATGGTCCGCGACAGGCGATTCTGCGGGGGTTAATTCAAACCTGCAGCGACCTCGGTATCGACGTGATTTCGAAGGGGGTCGAACAGACCGAAGAGTACACGTGGCTGCGTGAGAGTGGCATCGAGTTATTTCAAGGCTATCTCCTGGCTGCGCCGGTTGTGGAGTCACTTCCAAAGCCCATGTTGCCGTCAGAAATTCTGTAGGACACATGCCGGAAAATGGACAATTACAGCTTTGCGTTTCAGCCCCTTGTTGATGTTTCACGCCGACGCTGTGTGGGCTTTGAGGCGTTGGTGCGCGGCCCTGCCGGCGAATCAGCCGGCCATGTGCTTGCTTCTGTCGGCAAGACACCAGAAGGTTTGCTTGACTTTGACACTGCCGCCCGCAGTCGAGCGATCGCGCTTGCAGTCGATATTGGCTTGCCGCCCGACGTTTTTTTGAGTCTTAATCTCCTGCCCGAAAGTCTTGCCGCGAAGGGGGATGAGCCGCTTCAAGCGACGATGAATGCAATTAAAAAGGCAGGCATTAGCCCACGCCAAGTTATGGTCGAAGTGAGCGAGAGTCAGAGGATTTCTGATTTCGCACAGTTTTACGCAATCACGGACGTGTACAAGGCGCAAGGGCTTCGCTTCTCGGTTGATGACTTTGGCGCGGGCTACGCCGGTCTGAATATGCTCGCCGAGTTTCAGCCCGAATTGATCAAACTTGACATGGGGCTGCTTGAACGAGTGTGGGAGCGTGGTCCACGGCAGGCGATTATCCGCGGCGTCATTCGAACCTGCGAAGATTTGGGCATTGATGTGGTGGCCGAAGGGGTCGAATCGGTGGAACAATACCGATGGCTGCTCGATGAAAATGTGGTGATGTTTCAGGGCTATCTGTTTGCCCGGCCACAATTCCAGGCGTTTCCTGAAGTGACTTATCCGGCTTAGTTCGTCGCTGTCGCCGCTCGCCCCGACGTTGTCGCACAAGAGCGCGCGGGTGCTATCCAACGACGGTAGCGGACTGAGCCCTGCGCGGATTCTGCGCTCACGGGTGGCTTGCGGATTCCCATTGGGGCGGAGCTCATTCTTTTTCAATACAAATGCATCTGGGACGTCCATCTTTAGTCTGTCCGCACTTTCACAGATGGCGCGAAATTTCGGTGATCCTGTACGTTCGAAACTCAGAGTTGCCTCACGCATCACCAAGAACAGCATCATAGTAGCGTCGACTCTAGTTTGCCAAAGATCTATTGGCTGCTCCGGCGCAACTAAACCTTCCGAATCGAGCAAACCGTGTCATACCACCCCTGCATGCCCACAAGCGGAGCAGGCTGGATGGGCAGAATGGCGTTGATGTTGTAGCCTGAGCCTGTGCCGCCGCGTCGTGGATCCCACCAGATGTCCTCCGACAGATCCTGATCTTCGGCAACGAGGCTGTCGTTCCATGTGGGCAGGTCTTGTCTCGCGCCGTTCGTGGCAGTGGCGGCGCGACCGTGGAAGAGGTTGCCCAGGGTGTTGGAGACGGCAAGCACGCGCGGGTGAATGCCCTCGGTGACCCACACGGGGATGACTGCACGACCGACCACTTCACCTGCACCGGGACCCATCGCGTGACCGTACGGGCGGTAGGTGGTGATCTCGACCCAGTCGCCGGTTTTAAGGCCGCGCTCCGTTGCAGTTTTCGTGTTGATCCACATCGGATTGTGGTGCACGATTTCACTCAGGAATTTTTGCGATTGCGTTCGGCCCTGCGTGTGGACGTTCCACTTGAAGGTGGTCAGGTGCAGGTGCTCCGGTTTCATCTTCGCAATGCTTGGAACGGGGAAGTATTCGGGCATGCCTTTGCCGCCGTCTTCGTCAAATTTACGATCCTTGGCCGCGGCTTCGATGTCCTCGTGATAGACCGAGAATTTGCGTGACGGCGTGGCGAATCCGCGACGTGGTTTGCCATCAACCATCAGGCCGATTTTGGCTTCCTTGCCCTGAGCGTTCGCCTTGAAAATATCGCCCGTCTTTTCGTCAACGCGCGCGTCCTTCATCTGCGCAGCAGTCAGCTCCCACGAGTACAGTGCGTAGTATTTTGGCTTCGACACGTCTTGCCACACGCCGTGCTTTTTCATGTATTCGAAACCGTCTTCACCGACGCGGGCTGTGAGTCCGGCACAGCGCAGTTTCATCCATTCTTCGTGGTCTTTGAAGGCGAAATATTTTGCCGTCTCCGGGCTGATACGCTTGCCGAGTTGAATCATCACATCAACGAAACTCACGCATTCGCCGGGCGGCGGAATGATCGGCTGGCGCAGCGTGACGTAGTCGCGCAACTCCATGTTATTCCTCGTGTCAAAGCCCCAGCGCTCCATGTAGGTGGCGTCCGGCAGAATCATGTCGGCGTAATGCGCCTGCTCGGAATACACGACGTCACTGCATGCGTGAAACGGCACAAGTTTCTCGTCCTTTAGCACGTCGACGGTGAGGCTGCGCCCCTCGGGCCAGGTTTGCGGCGCGGCGACGGTGTAGCTCAAATACACCTGCACTTTGCCGCGCCCTTCCTTCAGGCCGCTATAGACAATCTGCCCGACTTTCATGCGCTGCCACTTGTTCGCGAGTGGCCATTCTTCGGGGTTCTCAATCGCGCTTTTGGCTTTCGGCGCGGGCGGGATCGGCTGCGGATTCGGGAACACGCGCGGGGGTACGCGCGTCGGCTCTTCGCCGTAGCAATAGCCGCCGACCGCGCCGAGTGAACCGACGATGGCGTTCAGCAAAATCACGGCTCGGTCGTTGTTGAAGCCGTTGTAATGCGCGAGCGATCCGCGATTGGTGAAAGCCACGGCTCTCGGGGCGGCGGCGGCGAATTCGAGTCCGATGCGGCGAATGTCTTTGGCCGCGATTCCGGTGACGCCTTCGGCCCACTCCGGCGTGTATCTTGCGATCCACGTTTTGAGATCAGCGGCGTTGATGTTGCTCCACGTGTCGAGCCACTTCACGTCATGTTTGCCCGCCATGATGATGGCGTTACACATGCCGAGCGCGAGTGCGCCTTCCGAACCCGGGGTCGCGCACAACCATTCGTCAGAGCGGCCTGCGGTGTTGCTGCAACGGACGTCGACGGTAACGAGTTTTGCGCCGTTGTCGAAGCGGCCACGAATGATGCGCTTGGCTACGTGAATCGCGCCTTGATGCGCTTCGTAAAAATTCGAGCCGAAATTGAGAATGTATTTGCTGTTGGCGAAATCGCCGGTCTCCCAATCCGTTTCGCCAAGACTCACGTAATTGGCCGCGCGTTTGTTCGAGGAGCAGAGAGCTCGGTGGTTGAAGAGGGATGGCGAACCGATGGCATTCAGAAACCGCGTCATCTCCTCGGCGATGCGCGAGCGACCGATCTGAATGGCTATTTCTTCGGGCTTGCCTTCGTCGATGGCTTTGCGCATGCGCCGGGCCATTTCGTCATAAGCTTCGTCCCATGTGATGCGCTTCCATTTGCCCTCGCCGCGTGCGCCGACACGTTTGAGCGGGAACAACATGCGCTCGGCGTAGGTGTTGATCGTGGGGCCGGATTGGCCCTTGGCGCAGAGGCTCTTTCCGTTGTTCGGGTCTTCTGGATTGCCGCCGACTTTGACCAGTTTTCCGTCGATTACATACGCCTGAATACCGCACACGGTTGAGCAGTTGAGGCAAACGCTCTTGATGATTTTGGCTTTGGTGTAATCATTTTTACGACGGCCGTCGCCGCTGATTCGGCGGGCTGCAGCGCGCTGTCCGATGAGCGGTTTTTTGGTGATGCGGCACTGCTGTGTTGCCGCCTCGGCTGCGCCGGACGTCAGCAAAATCGTTTCGCCGACCGCGAGCGTTGCCAGCGCCGCGAGGCCCTGTTTCATGACCTGACGGCGCGACGCAGACTGCGGCGGCGTGGGCGGCGTCACTACGATCTTCGGGCGCTTGAACTTGTCGAGGCTCATGCTTGTGCCTCCGGTTTTTCGTCGGCGTAAGTGCCGTCTGCCGTGCGTACGACTTTTGCCCACATCACTCGCTTGGGCGGTGGAAATTGTGACTCAAGCGATGTCCACGTCTCAATCTCATACGAGTACGGATCGTGCAGTTTTCCCTTGGGAATCTTTTTCTCCATTTCCTTCGCGTGACCGCGATAGGCGACTGACGGCTTGGTCTTTTCTTCGGGCTTCAACACGGCCGTTTCTTTACCGTATTTCTTCATGAAGAGGGAGTAGGGGGACTCGGGATGGTTGGCGTCGCCGAAGTGAAACACCTCGGCCGGACAGGTCTCGACGCATGCCGGTTCCATGCCGACTTCGGTCCGGTGCGCGCAGAAATCACATTTGTCGGCGATATCGTTGTCATCGCAACCGATCGCAGCGTAAGGGCAGGCGGATTCGCACTTTCCGGCGTTTTCACAGCGATCCGCATCGATGCGCACAACGCCGCGCGCGTCGTGATCAATGGCGTCGTTCGGGCAGGCTTTGAGGCAGGGCGCGTCGTCGCACTGCATGCACAGCGTGGGCAGGAAATTGCGGGTGACTTTGGGATACGTGCCGTGCTCCCAGTAATAAACCTTGGTACGGTAGCGGCCGAGAGGGACGTTGTTTTCGACTTTGCAGGCCACCGAGCAGGCGTGGCAGCCAATGCAGCGCTCAACGTCGAGCGCGAGTTTCCAGCGGGGGTTTGCGGTTCTAGGCGTGGACATGAAAACCCCCGGCGCTCGGTGGTCGCGGAGTCCGGGCCGGTGAGCCGTTGGTCCCGCTAACTAGCGCTCCCAACACGGCATGTCGCGAACGCGAGGCGCTTGGTTTAAACATTTCACACTCCAGAAGGCAGGTTTTTTTACCGACACGTGAAGGTTGTCAGGTGTGTAAAGTATGCCTTACAGTGACTAAATTAACCAAGGTGAACGGCGTGTTTTGGAGGGCGAATTTGTGCGCAAAAAAACGGCTCCGGCGAAACCTTCAGCTTTTTGCTGAAAGCTTCATTACACTGGAGTTGGGCGTTGATATGGTTACGAGTCGACTTGCCGCTAATTTCGCCTTCGGCCCTTGATCCAGCGTCATTCAAGACAAAAGCTAATCGTCTTCAGAGAGTCTAACGCCGCGCTTGCGCAAAATGATCGGCACAAACATCACGGCAATGGTTGCCAGCATGAACGTGCAGGCGATGGGCTGCTTGAAAAAGATCAACCAGTCGCCCTGCGCGATGGACAGGGCGTTGCGCAATTGCTTTTCGCTCATCGGGCCGAGGATCATGCCGACGATGACCGGCGCGACCGAGTTTAAACCCGGACTGCTGCGATCGGC
>JAYWHV010000086.1:0-4747 GCA_043777615.1 Burkholderiales bacterium
AAGCGGCGTACCGTGGCCATCGGACTGCCCCGTCTCGCTCCAGATTTCGTACTCGTTGTTGTCGTTCCAACCGGTGTCGATGCCGACGTCGAGCACCTGTTTTTTGAAGCTTTCCTGCCACCATTCGCGGTCGGCATCGCGGGTGAAATCGAGATGTGCGCCCCAGCCGTCCCAGAACTGGTCAAGGCAGGGCTTGCCGGTCGCGGCGTCGCGCACAAAACCGCCAGTCGCTGCGATGCCAGCATAGGCCGGATGATCGTTGAGCAAACACGGCTTGAGATTGGCCATGGTGCGCACGTCTGCCGCTTTGAACGCATTGAGCAGCCCGCGCGCGTCAGGGAATTTGTCGGTGTTCCAGGTGAAAACGTAGCGTTGCTTGCCGCGGCTTGTATAGCCCGAGCCGAAGTGAAAGCTTGAAAGCGGAAACTTCTCGGCTTCAGCAAACCCCAGAAACTTGCGAATCTGCGCTTGCGCATCGGGGAAATCCGCGAGCGCCATAGCCGTGTTGGCGTAGCCCAGACTCCATCGCGGAGGCAAGCGGGTGCCGCCGATCAACTGCATAAATCGCGAGAGGGCTGAAGGCACGTCCGGACCCGAAAAAACGTAGTAATCCAGATCACCATCCGCGATTTCGGTAGCGCGATAGAAGTCGTGGTAATTGTCGAATTCCTGCCCGAAGTCGAATGCGCATTCGGCAAGGGTGTCGTAGTACACGCCATACGTGCTCCCCGTGTCGGCACGACGACCCAGAAAGAACGGCCAGTGTTTGTAGAGTGGATCGCTGGTCTCCCCGTTATAGCCCAGAGCATCGAGCTGGCGCGTTCGGAAACGGCGGCCAGCTTTGTTCAGCGGACCGGTTTTGTCGCCGAGTCCGAAGTACTGGTCATGTTCGTCGCGTGCCTGCCAGTGATTGATCTGGCCGCTGCGCTTTTCGGCGGAGTAGGCGTACGTGGGTCGATCTTTGCAACAGACGAGCCAGTCACCGCTATTTGAGCGTTGTTCCCAAACGATGCCAAACGGTTCCAGCGTAACTGTCGCGCGAAGACAGTTATCCGTCAGCGTAGAGCTCTTTGCGCTGTGCGAAACGACGCCGAACGAAGTGACAAATAGCGACGCGCGATCGGTGCCTTCGGTGTCAGACGGGGACATCGGGCCTGAAGAACACACGGCCCAGCTGCGTTCTTCACGCAATCCTTCCGGCGGTATAAAGAATACGCGACCCACGCCAGCAGCGACGATGCCGATCTTGCAGCGCCAGCCACCCTCGATTTCGACTTCAATACCTTCCCCGCCGACGCAAACTGCGGCGCGACGCAGCGGCGTCATCAGCGCACCGCGCTTTCGTTCCCGCTCGCTTCAAACAGGCGGCACGCTTCGGGCGGTGCGTACAGCGTTGCGGTCTCACCGATTTTCGTCGCGACTTGTCCAGCGACTTGGGCTGTGATGCGCGGGCCTTCGGCAGTCGGATTTGCGCCGGGAAGTGTTCCGTAGAGCAGGGAATGACCGCCCAGTTGTTCCACTCCGGTGATGGTGATCGGCATTGCCAGCGAGCCGTCGCGCTTTTCGAGCATTAGATGTTCGGGCCGCACGCCCAGCGTAAGCGCCGTGCCGGATGCAGGCCTGCTTTGCGTTTTCAATACGAACGTTTCGCCGTACACGGTGACGATGTTGTCACCATGACCTGCGGTCACGGGCGCAAAATTCATCTGCGGTGAGCCGATAAATCCGGCCACAAATTTATTGTTCGGGCTGTTGTAGAGTTCCAATGGCGAGCCGACTTGCTCGATCGCTCCCGCGCGCAGTACGACAATCTTGTCGGCCATCGTCATCGCTTCAACCTGATCGTGCGTGACGTAAACCATGGTGGCACCGAGGCGGCGATGCAGCGCCGTGATCTCTCCACGCATCGACACGCGAAGCTCGGCATCGAGATTCGACAAAGGCTCGTCGAACAGAAATATTTTAGGCTCCCGCACGATCGATCGACCGATGGCAACGCGCTGACGCTGACCACCGGATAACTGCGTCGGCTTGCGTTCCAGGAGCGGATCGAGCCGCAAAAGTTTTGCGGCAGCGTCGACCTTCGTTCTGACAATGTCTTTAGCAATCCCCGTGTTTTCAAGACCGAACGCCATGTTCTGATAAACAGTCATGTGGGGGTACAGCGCGTACGACTGAAACACCATGGACAAGCCGCGATCCGCCGCTCGTGTGTCGTTCGCGCGCACACCGTCAATCGTCAGATCGCCGGAGGAGATATCTTCCAGCCCGCAAATCATGCGCAAGAGCGTCGATTTTCCGCACCCTGACGGCCCTACGAAAACGACAAATTCACCATCATGCACATCGAGGTCCACCCCGCGAATCACACGCGTTGAGCCAAAGTCCTTGATGATGTTTTTGAGTTGAAGCGATGCCATTACTTAACTCCCGCAGAGGCGATGCCCTGAGTAATATATTTTTGTAGGAACGCAAACACGATGGTGATCGGCAAGAGTGTTATTACGGTCATCGCGAGCAGATAGTTCCACTGCGTGACAAGGTCACCCTGAAACGCATTGAGCGCGAGTTGCAGTGTGAATTTCTCATTTTTCGACAGCACAATCAGAGGCCACAGGAAATCATTCCATCGCCACATGACCGAGAAAATCGCCAGCACTGCGAGTGCCGGTGCGGCGAGGGGCAGCACAATGCGCCAGTAAATTTGCCATTCGCTGGCGTTGTCCATCCGTGCGGCTTCCAGCAATTCATCCGGGATCGTGAGCATGTATTGCCGCAGCAAGAACACGCCCGTTGGCGTGGCAATCGCTGGCCAGATGACGCCCCACAAACTATTGAGTAACCCCAGCTCCGAGATCACCAAAAAGTTCGGCACCAGCACAATCGCAGGCGGCACCATGAGCGTGCCAAGAATCAGCAGAAACACGGCTGAGCGTCCGCTGAATTTGTACTTCGACAGTGCAAACGCAGCCATCGAGTTGAACAGCAGCGTGAGTATCGTCGCGATCACCGTGATGAAAACTGAGTTCCAAAGGTACGTGCCAAACTTGATCTGACCGCCAAGATCGGTGTAGTTTTCGGTGGCAAGCTTGAACTCGCGTACCGGTTCTCGATCCTTCACGTTCACGCGAATCAAGTCATCAGGCCGCGCGGGGTCAATCAACGTGGAGGTAAGGCCAATGCGGCGCAGCTCGGCGAGTTCTTTCGTGCTGCCATCTGGCATTTTCACCCGATACACGGGTTTCATTTTTTCTTCGCCTGGCACCGCGACGGATTTCTGTCCGTATGGCAGAAATGAGGGCGGGAATTCGTTGAGCGCAGACTCCGTTTTGAACGATGACATCACGAGCCACAGCACGGGCCCGAACATCAAGAATAGTCCCATCGCGAGATAGGCATAGGACAGCCAGTCAGTCCAGTCCATGCTGCGGCCGTTGCGGGTGCGGGTCAGGAACATGCCGCCTTTGCGGGCGAGGGAGTCGGACGCGTTCATTTGGCACGTTCTCCGGCTTTTTCTGCGTTCGATAACTTTAATTGCAATAGCGTCAGCGCGACTAACGCAAGCGCCAGCAGCAGCGATCCGGCCGCAGCAATGCCGTACAGCCGCACCGGTTCCACGAAGCCCGTTTGATAAATGAACTGCACAACGAATGTGGTGGCCGATCCGGGTCCGCCGCCGGTCAGCACGAAGACTTCGTCGAATATTTGCACGGCTTTGATCATTGCGAGTACAACGACCACAAGCAGATTCGGCATCAGTAGCGGTAGCGTGATTTTGGTCAGCGAACGCCACGGTGAGGCTTTGTCGAGCTGCGCCGCTTCGTACAGGTCAGCCGGGATCGCCTGCAATCCGGCGAGCAGGATGAGCGTGTAGAAACCCATATGCGCCCAGATCGAAACAAACGTCACCCAAAAGAACGCCCAGCCGGGCTCAGCGAGCCAGAGCACGGGATGCGCGTCGACCGCGACCATCGCCGCGTTGAGCAAACCGTCGCGCTGCAATATCCATTTCCAGATGAGCGCAACGACTACAGGCGACAGCAGAACCGGGTAGAAAAATACGCCGCGCCAAAAGCCGCGTCCGATGATCTTGCGATTGAGAACAATGGCCGTGATGAGGGCAAACAGCACCATCAACGAAACCTGAAAGATCGCGTACTTTGCGGTGTTCCAGATCGATTGCCAGAACACGTCCTTGCGGCACGAGGACGGATCGAAATACGAACCACAGTCCATCAGGGTCGAAAAGTTCTCAACGCCAACGCCGGGGCGCTGGCTCGGGTAGAGGTTCACGCCGCCTGTGAACGCGTAGTAGAAGTTGATCGCAATCGGCACGAACGTGAACAAGACAATCACGATCATGTTCGGAGCCAGAAAGAACCATGGCGTGCTGGCGCTGGTTTTCATCAATCGAATCCCTTGCAGCTTTTTGTTGGGCGCCCCGTTTCATTGGGGCTGGAACAGGTTTATTGCTGAAGTCGACTTTAGAGCAAACTGCGAACCAGCCCTTGTGTAGACGGGCTAGTGCGCGAAAGCTGAGCAGGAGACCGATTCCCGCGCCGTTGTCGAATAGCGGTCGTTGGGTGGGCGCGCTGCGTCCACCCGGTCGCGCTACTTCGCCGCAGCTTTCACCTGCTCATCAACGTCCGAGGCCAAACGCTTCAGTGCATCTTCGACCGACATTTCGCCAGCAATCGCCTGGCCCAGTCGGGCAGCTGTAGGCTGAAATACCGCCCGGTTCAAGCGA
>JAYWHV010000087.1:0-4707 GCA_043777615.1 Burkholderiales bacterium
CATGGCAAAACAACTACGACGTCGCTCGTGGCGAGTGTGCTGGCGGAAGGCGGGCTCGACCCGACGTTCGTAATTGGCGGGCGACTGCTCGCTGCGGGCTCGAACGCGCGACTCGGGACGGGGGAGTTTCTCGTCGCTGAAGCTGATGAATCGGACGCTTCATTTCTGCATTTATCGCCGACGCTTGCGGTGATCACCAATATCGATGCCGATCACATGGAGACGTACGAGCACAGTCTTGATCGTCTGCATCAGGCGTTTGTAGATTTTGCGCACCGACTTCCGTTTTACGGTTCGCTATACGCGTGTATTGACGACGCAGGCGTCGCCAGCATCCTGCCGCGCGTGGTCAAGCCAGTGGTTACTTACGGGCTTTTGGCTGACGCCGATATTCGCGCAATTGATATTGAAGCCCGCGGTGCGACCATGCGCTTCACCGCGATTCGCGCCGGACACGCTGACCTCCCGGTCGCCGTGCAAGTCGCTGGATTACACAACGTCAGAAACACCCTCGCAGCCATCGCCATTGCTCAAGACTTGGGTGTGGCCCATGAGGCGATTGCGAGCGCATTGAAAAATTTTGGAGGTGTCGGCCGTCGCTTTCAGCGTTTCGGCGAAGTCACGCACCACGCGGCGAAGTTCGAACTGATTGATGATTACGGTCACCATCCAGTCGAACTTAAAACCACGCTAGCTGCAGCTCGTGCAGCGTTCCCGGACCGTCGGCTTGTTCTGGCGTTTCAGCCACATCGTTACACGCGGACCCGTGATCTCTTTGAGGATTTTACTTCGGTGTTGTCGGAGGTCGATATGCTTTTGCTCGCCGAGGTCTACGCGGCTGGCGAATCGCCCATTCCAGCAGCGGATGGTCGTGCGCTTGCGCGGGCAATCCGCCTTCGCGGGCGCGTTGAGCCGCTGTTCGTGGAAGATGTCGCGGAGATTCCGGAAAACGTTCTACGCATCGTTCGTAACGGCGATGTCGTAATGACGATGGGCGCGGGTTCCATCGGAACCACGGCACAAAAAATCGTTCAGGCAAGCAGCGGAGGCGCGCATGTGGTCTGACACTCAATCGATCAACCGGTTCGCTGCCTTCATCGGCGCATTGGCGACGCTCGCATTGACGTGGTGTCTGATGTCGTGGGCCAGTAGCAAAAGCTATTTTGCGATCCGCCAGGTGAAAGTCGTCTCGCAATTGGTCGAGGTTGATTCGGGGTTGCTCGAATCTGCGATCCGCACCGATCTACGCGGGACGTTCTTTTCCGTGTCCCCCGCTCGCACGCGAACCACGCTTAAAAAATTGCCTTGGGTACGGGACGTCTCAGTCAAGCGTCGCTGGCCGTTTGCACTTGACGTCGACGTTACCGAGCATCGCGCTGTAGGTTACTGGGGGGATAACGAATTGCTGTCGGACCAGGGCGAAGTGTTTCGGGCCACTTCCAAAGCCCCGATGCCGCGATTTGATGGGCCAATCGCCTCGTCGCCGGACATTCTCAAGCGCTATCACGAAACGCGCGTTGCTTTGGCCTCACACGGTCTCGATATCAAAGCATTCGCCATGTCGCCACGCGGCGCGATCACCGTCACCACAGGTAATGACATGCAGCTGGAGTTTGGTCGCGAACACTTCCCAGAACGGCTCGCCCGTTTTGTGGCGCTTTACAACACCTGGCCACAGACGTATCGCAGCGGTCTGGCGCGTGTTGATCTTCGCTACAAAGCGGCCATCGCGGTGGCACGGAACGGCACACCGGTCGTCGAAACACAGAAAGGTCAATCGTGAGTGAATTGATCGCCGCGCTCGATATCGGCACCTCGAAGATCGTCGCTCTGGTCGCCGAGATTGATGCTGACAACAATATCAACGTCATCGGCTTCGGAGAGCAGCCGTCCATCGGCTTACGCAAGGGTATGGTCGTCGACATCGATGCGACCACCAACAACGTCGCGGCAGCAGTGCGCGAAGCTGCGGCGATGGCGAACTGCAAGATCACCAATGTCTATGTTGGCATCGCAGGTGCCCACATTCGCAGTCTGAATTCCAGCGGCATGGTCGCGATGAAAGACTCTGAGGTGACCGAGGCGGACATGGAGCGAGTCGTCGAGACCGCGAAGGCCATCGCTATTCCAAACGATCAGGTCGTTTTGCATACGCTCCCGCAGGAGTACATCATCGACGGGCAGGAAGGCGTACGTCGTCCGCTCGGCATGAGCGGTCGTCGCCTTGAGGTCAAGGTACACATCGTAACGGGCGCGGTATCGGCTGCCGAGAACATCGAAAAGTGCGTGCGTCGTTGTGGGTTGAATGTGCTGGAACTGGTGTTACAGCCGCTCGCTTCCGCAGCCGCCTGTCTGACCAAAGACGAGATGGAAATTGGCGTGGGTCTCGTCGATATTGGCGGTGGCACCACGGACTTTGCGTTGTTCACGGGCG
This sequence comes from Burkholderiales bacterium, assembly GCA_043777615.1. GTDB lineage: Bacteria > Pseudomonadota > Gammaproteobacteria > Burkholderiales > Casimicrobiaceae > Casimicrobium. The sequence continues at coordinate 2,435 of JAYWHV010000087.1, forward strand.
GTGCGATTCGTCACACTGGCGTCATTCCTGTTGCCGGCGATCAGATCACCAACGACATCGCCATGGCGTTGCGTACGCCGAGCAAAGAGGCGTCTGACATCAAGCATCGCTACGCCTGCGCTCTGACAAAACTGGTTGAGCCGGACGAGTTGATTGAAGTGCCCAGCGTGGCGGATCGCCCCGCGAAATCAATGGCCCGGCACATGCTGGCTGAAGTCGTTGAGCCACGCGTTGAGGAGCTGTTTCAACTGGTTCACGAGCAGATCAAGCGTTCGGGCTTCGAGCCGCTGTTGCGCTCGGGCATCGCGCTCACCGGGGGTAGCAGCATGCTCCCAGGCATGACGGCGCTCGGTGAAGAAGTGTTCCATATGCCGGTACGCATCGCGGTACCGGACTATCGCGGCGCGCTCAAGGATGTGCTCGCCGCGCCGAAATATTCGACGGCGATTGGTCTGTTGATGCATGGTCGGGATCAACAGGCGAAACAGGCAGTGATGCGTCGTCGCGATTCGGCGGCGGCGGGGATGTTTGCAAAGTTACGGGATGCGTTTGGTGTGTAGTTATTTCCAGTTTTTATTTTTTAGTGTTGCCTTGAAGGAGCGGAAACATGTTTGAGATCGTTGATGAAAAAAGAGACGGCGCGGTCATCAAAGTGATCGGCGTTGGCGGGTGCGGCGGTAACGCCGTGGAGCACATGATTCACAAAGGCGTTGCTGGCGTTGAATTCATCGCCGCCAACACCGATGCGCAGGTGCTCGACAAAAATCCGGCACCGAAGCGGATTCCGCTCGGTGCCGAATTGACGCAGGGCCTCGGCGCAGGTGCCAAGCCCGAAGTCGGTCGTGATGCCGCGATGGAATCGAAGCTTGCCGTGCAGGAAGCGATTCGTGGTGCCGACATGCTGTTCATCACCGCCGGTATGGGCGGCGGAACCGGCACCGGTGCCGCGCCGATCATCGCGCAGCTGGCAAAAGAAATGGGCATTCTGGTCGTGGCGGTGGTGACCAAACCGTTCCGTTTTGAAATGCAGAAACGGGAGCGCGCAGCGCAAGCGGGCATTGACGAGCTACAACGTCATGTTGACTCTCTGATCGTGGTGCCGAATGAAAAACTCATTCAGGTACTGGGCCGCAACATTTCGCTGCCCGCTGCGTTTGCCGCATCGAACGACGTGTTGCACGGCGCAGTTGCCGGTATCTCGGAAATCATCAATAAGCGCGGCCTCGTTAACCGTGACTTCGCGGACGTTCGCACCATCATGTCGGAGCTCGGCATGGCGATGATGGGCACAGCCACCGCCAGCGGCGAAAACCGTGGCAAGGTCGCAGCAATGGCCGCGATCAAGAGTCCTCTTCTGGAAGATGTGGACTTGCAGGGCGCTCGCGGCGTGTTGCTCAACATCACCTCGTCAAGCAATGTGGAATTGGGCGAGCTGTACGACGTGACCGACACGGTTGCCGAGTTCGTCTCTGCTGATGCGACGGTGCTTTGGGGCCATGTCATCGACGACGAAATGGGCGACGAAATGCGCGTCACGATGGTCGCGACGGGTCTCGGTGCCAAGAAGAAAATGACCTCGGTTCAGGGGGGGCTGGGTACTGCCCTGCGCACTGAACTTGTCATGCCCGTGCTTCGCACCGGTACTGACAATCATGTTGTGACGAATGTTGGTACCGTCGAAACCGTGACGGCGACGACGGAAGTTGACATCGACACGCCGACCTGGACGCGTCCTCGCGCCACGGCTGGACGTTCGCTGGAAATCCCGACGTTCCTGCGGAAACAAGCAGACTAGGCAGTCTGCGAGGCGGACCCAAAGTCCTGCCAGACGAACGACGCAGCCGCTCCCTGCGCCGTTCGTCGATGCTTTGCTAGCCTGTTCAGCCGCGAGCCGCGTTGAACAACCGGGCGCTACCACGTGCTGCCGCGAGCAAAATCTATACTTCGCGCCATGCCACAACAACACACCCTCGCGAGCGAGGTATCGGCCACTGGCGTCGCGCTGCACTCCGGCGTCCGCGTTCAGATCACGCTCAAGAGCGCTCCGCCTGATACCGGCATCATCTTCCGCCGTACCGATTTAAGTCCCCCACAAGATATTCCTGCCAAGGCCGAACTGGTCAAGGAAACGCGGCTGGCTACCACGCTCGTTCTGGGTGAGGCCAAGGTCGCCACCGTCGAGCACTTGCTCGCAGCCTGCGTCGGTTGCGGCATCGACAACGCCATCATTGAGCTCGATAACCTCGAAGTGCCAATCATGGATGGCTCGTAGA
>JAYWHV010000088.1:0-4684 GCA_043777615.1 Burkholderiales bacterium
CCGAACGGCGCGGGCAAGACGACCGTGCTGAACTCGATTTTGGGCCTGACGCGCTACGAAGGCGAATTGAGGGTTCTCGGGCGCGACCCGTGGACCGAGCGCGACTTGCTGATGCGTGACGTTTGCTTCATTGCCGACGTGGCCGTGCTGCCGCGCTGGATGCGGGTGTCGCAGGCGCTCGACTACTTGGAGGGCGTGCATCCGCGCTTCAACCGCACGCAGGCGGAGGCCTTTCTGGCGAAGACGACGATCAAGCGCAGCAGCAAGGTCGCCGAGCTATCGAAGGGCATGGTCACGCAGTTGCACCTCGCGCTCGTGATGGCGATTGATGCGAAATTGCTGGTGCTCGACGAGCCGACGCTCGGGCTCGACATCCTGTTTCAGAAGCAGTTTTACGAATCGCTGATCCACGATTACTACGACAAAGAGCGCACGATCATCGTCGCGACGCATCACATCGACGAGATTGCGCATGTGCTGACGGATGTGATTTTTGTTGACGGTGGACGCATCGTTTTGAGTTGCAGCACCGACGATTTCGAATCGCATTTCTTCGAGCTGTCGGTGCGTTCGGAGGACATCGTAGCCGCGCGGGAACTCGGCCCGATCCATGAACGGCACACGTTCGGGCGCAGTGTGTTTCTCTTTCGTGACGCCGACCCAGAGCGCCTTGCATCACTCGGAGACGTGCGCACGCCGAGCCTCAGCGACGTATTCGTTGCGCTCGTCACGAACCAGCCGAATGCTGTGAAAGGAGCCGCATGAACGCTTCAATTCCGCGCAAGCCGGTTCGCCCGTTTTACTGGTCGGTACGCCGCGAATTGTGGGAGCACCGCTCGCTCTATCTGGCGCCACTGATTGTTGCCGCCGTTGCTCTGGTCGGCGTCGTGATTTCCCTGGTTTCGGGCGTGGTGGCCAGTCTGGCGAAGGTTGTGCCGTTGAATCCGGCGCAGCAAACGTCGCTGCTGTCGGCGCCGTACAGCGCTATGGCGCTTCTGGTGATGATTACGTCGGTGATCGCGGGATGCTTTTACTGCCTTGACGCGATGCACGGCGAGCGCCGCGACCGCAGCATTCTGTTCTGGAAATCGATGCCGGTGTCTGATGCGACAACGGTACTGGCGAAGTTGAGCATTCCGATGCTGGTGTTGCCGATGATGGCGTTTGTCATCATCACCCTCGCGCAACTTGCCGCTGTGTTCGTGAGCACATTGGTTGTGCTTGCGCATGGCGTCAGTGTTGCGACCTTATGGTCAAAACTTCCGTTCGCTGAAATGCCGGTTGGCGTGTTCTATTTTCTCATCGCCACTGCGCTCTGGTATGCGCCGGTTTACGCCTGGTTGCTGTTCGTTTCCGCGTGGGCGAAACGCGGCACATTTATCTGGGCCGTGGTGCCGCCACTGGCGCTGTGCGCCATTGTGGCGACGAGCTCGGGTTCGGCGGCGGTCAAGGCATCGATCAAATCCCGATTGTTCGGCGCCTTTGAGCACGGCTTTACAACGAATTCGAGCGACGAGACGCTTCCGGATCCGTCGAAGTTTGTATCAACGCCCGAGTTGTGGATCGGCCTTTTGATTGCCGCTGCGCTCGTGTTCGCAACGGTTCGTTTGCGACGACTACACGAACCGCTCTGACCTAGCGACCCGCCCGTCCCGTTTTCCCCATCCAACCGAAGCTCTCGAAGGAGACGTCGATGAATACGCTCGTCCTGAATAACCGTCGCGACTGGGATTCCATCGCGAACACATCACTAAAACTGTCCGTACAGCTCTGGTTTGTCGTGGCAACCGTTGGCCTGTGGCTGTTCGCCTATTACGTCGCGGGCTTTTACGGAAGCCCGACGATCCGGGGCGATTTCGAGGCGTGGAGCCGCAACACACGGCTTCCGCATGGCTTTGTCCGTGGCGACACCGTGGGCAATCTGCAGTTTGCAGCGCATGTGTTGATGGCCGCCGTCATGACGGTGGGCGGCACGCTTCAGCTGATTCCAGAACTGCGCGCAAGGGTGCCAAAGCTGCACCGCTGGACGGGGCGCGTGTTCATCGTGCTGGCAATCCTGCTGAGCGTCACGGGCCTGTACATGGTATGGATCAGCGGTCGCTACAACCTGCTGGTGAGCGCGCTGGGCATCAGTCTGAACGCCGTGTTGATCATCGGCTGTGGCGTGATGGCGTGGCGCTGCGCGCTGGCGCGGGACTTTACTTCGCATCGCCGCTGGGCAATGCGCACGTTCGTGCTGGCAAACGGCGTGTGGTTCATGCGGCTCGGGTACATGGCCTGGATCATCATCAATCAGGGGCCCGTCGGCATCGGCAAGAACGGCGACGGTCCGTTCGATCTGTTGTGGCAGTTTGGCTCGTTTCTGCTGCCGCTTTTGATGCTTGAAATCTATCTGCGCGCGAAGCAAAGCGGCACGACGGCGACCCGATTTTTGACGGCCGCTGCGATGACCGTTGCCAGCGTGCTAACCGGCATCGGGATATTCGGCGCGTACCTGTTCATGTGGCGGCCCCTGCTCTGACCATTAAGCGGCATTAAGGAGATATCGAGATGGAAATCGGGCACTGGGTGGAATGGACATTGCGCCTACCGCACATCATCGGCGGCTCAATCGCACTCATCTCGGGCGCGGTTGCGTTGTATGCCTCAAAAGGCGCGGATCTGCACCGCAAAAGCGGGATGATTTTTGTCTACGCGATGCTCGTCATGACCGCGAGCGGCGCGATCATCGCGACCGTAGCGCCCAAGCGGCTTTCGGTCATTGCGGGCGTGTTGACGTTCTATCTGGTGATCACGTCGCTTCGGACGATCCGACAGCGCGCTGCGGGAAAGCTTTACTGGTTTGATGTCGCGGCGGCGGCGACGGCCATGCTCGCGGGCGGATACGGAATCGCGCTGGGCGTTGGCGGATGGGGCAACGCGACGGGCACGATTGACGGTTTGCCGGTGCCGGCGTACGTTGTGTTCGGCGGAGTCGCCGTGATCGCGGCCCTGCTTGATGTGCGAATGATGCTGGCAGGCGGCGTCACCGGCAAACACCGGATCGCACGACATTTGTGGCGCATGTGCTTTGCGATGTACATGGCCACCTCGGCGTTTTTTCTTGGGCAGGCGAAACTTTTTCCGGAGCCGTTACGAAATTTTGCGCTGCTGGCGGTGCCGGTCGTGATCGTGCTGGCGATGTTGGTTTACTGGTTGGTGCGGGTGCTGTTCACCCGATGGAGCCAACGCGCAAACGTGTGACCCGTTTGCGGCGGAGTCGTCGAAGCTTTTTGATCGATATTTTCGAAACAGCTTATTGCTTCCAGCCCATATTTAACATGGGCTACAACGAATTTTTGTCTAAACCCGCCTTTTTGCAAAAAAGTGGCCTCAGCCCCAATTCTGAGTGGCTTTCGTCGAAAAGCTGCTTGTCCCAAGGTCTGGAAAAACCGAACATCCTCCACGCGATGTCCGACCGCGCTTCGACATTCCGTAAAGCTCCATGTCGCAACAGGAGCTTAGAGAATGGACATATCAAAACCAATCGCGCTTGAAATTCGCAACAAGGACGGCTTTCCGCTGCCGGGCATCATTCAGGGCATCATGTGGGTGGTATTTTCGTTTCCGCTGATCGTGATTCCGATGACCGTCAGCGAAGTGCCGAAGAACCCGAAGGTACTTCTCTTCTGGGTCGCCGTGTGCATACCGCTGGCGATCATGTTCACGCTGCGCCGCCTGTTTACGCGCTTCCGGGTGACGCTGTTTCAGGACGGTAGCGTCAAGATCACTCAGCCCTTCAATTCGCAGAACATCACCCGCGACCAGCTCGCCGTGATCGTGGCGAAATCGAACAATGCGCACATCGGCGGATCAAGCGCTCCGGTGCGGGTCGCCATTCCGTGGCTGCATTTTTTTGATGCTGCACACAAGAAGCTGGCGACCGTTTCGCCCTCGGGATTTGATGCGGCCGACGTCAAGCAGATGCTCGCCGAAATCGGCCGTTTGCGGCCCGATGTGCGCATCGAATATCAGTAGGCGCACCACGGTGGCGCGCGGGGGCCGAAAAATCCGTCTTTCCAGTCGTTGAGTTTTTCAAACTGGGAGATGACTTTGAACGCTTTTCAATCCGCCACCGGTATTGGCAACCCGTCTGCCGACAAATGCTCGCGTCTGCTGACGCTCTTCGTCGCCGCTCTGCTAGGTATCGGAAGCGCCGCGCAAGCCGAACCCGCGAAGGGCACGCTGACCGGAACTGGCAAAGTTGCGGCAAAGGTGAACGTGGCCCACGCGTACCTCGTAAAGGGCCCGAACGCGTTTGGCGATAAAAACGTTCGCATGCTGATCCTCTCGGAAGTCGATCAAACCGCGCACATCAAATCGTGCGCCACCATGTCCTGCACCACCGATAAGCTAGAGAGCGGCATGACGGTCGAATTCGACTCAGGTCCGCGCCTGTTGTACTGGTTTGTAGCCAACGGGCAGCGCGTGCAAGCCTCTGGCACCGCCAAGCCGGACTCAATCACCCTGACTGCCGATACGCCACAAAAGCTGGCAGGCAAGTGGACCTATGATGCCTCGGAACAAGGCGGCCCGAAAATCGCCGTCGAGTTCGACACACCGCTGCTGAAAGAATTCACCAAGGCGCGCTAATCGCCGGGTGGTAATGGGTTTCGCGCTGCCACGATAGCCGCTGCGGTTACGA
>JAYWHV010000089.1:0-4678 GCA_043777615.1 Burkholderiales bacterium
GAACTATGCCGAGTTTTCATACGACACAAAAATGGCAACCGCCTACGCCAAATACGGTGGCAAATAGGCAAACGTGGCGATACGCTACACCGTCTAGAAAATCGCCACGCGAAGCGCTCAGCTACGCATGCGGCCCCAGAAATCGATCCCCGTTGAAGTGAATCAAATGCGAAGGCGAATCAGCCACCCACACCTCGGTTTCCCAAGCAATTTCGCTCAGGTAGCGCGCCATGACCGCACGACTTGGAAACGCGGTGACGAAGACAATACCAACGGATGAATTGGCGAACGATGCGCGCAGCTCAGCATGTCGTTTTGCATTCACGGGGCCGTGGCTGGTTACGGACTCAACTAGCAGCAGCCATTTCCGCTCTTCAAAATACAAAACAACATCGGGCATTTTGCCGTGAGCGTTGACGGTGACTCCGAGGCTCAGTAAAAGCGCTTCGTCGAAGTAACCCCACTTCTTGCCTGTGTCACCAGCGTAAACAAGCTTGCTGCCCAGTGCAAAACGCGGCGCAAAGTTCTCGATGATGGCGCAGATCAATTCACTGTGCTCGCCGGGACTCAACGCAAAAGTGGATCCCGTTGGCAAGACGACGGGAATCAGATTTTGCTCGCGTTCACCTGCATACGTTGCGGCGAGTGTTCCGTTGGTCTGGAGATATTCGAGCAATTTCTGCTGCCATACCTTCGTCCCAACGCTACGCAGCAAATTGAGTGCGGCAGGCTCAATTTGATAGACCGCTTTTGGACTATTTACAGAACGTTGCGGATCATCAGGGTTGTAGAGCGCTAGCCCTGCTGCAACGAACTGATGCATCGACTGACGACGAAACGTCTCGCGGGTGTTCGGTGCGTAATTTTTGTCATAGTGCGCCCGCGCCCAATGTATGATGGGCGTAATTCCAACCAACGGGCTCGAAGCTTCTGACCACTTTTTGTTGTGCGTCAAATTGAGAAGCGCAAGGAGACAAAGCGCAGAACGCTCGTTCTGCTGCGCACGAGGCAGGCCGAGCGATGCAAGCAATTCGAGAGTTTGCGCGATGCGCTTTTCTCGCTGCGTTGTCATGGCTGCATGACGATCACGAGTTGCTCATCGAGAGACTGTTGCGACAGGCTAGTTTGCTGCATCGCCCATTCGCCAAGAGCAATCAAAGTGTCACGGCTCGGGTACTTCATTGATCGCAAATCTGTAGCGTTGACCTGAGTGTGCCCACTAAAACGGCGGAATGTTTCATCGACCATTGTGGTGTTCAAGAACGCGCTGAGTCCGTGAGCTAGTGCCGGTGACAGACCAGCTTTCTTATCGTGAAAAACGTTCAGGTGATTCTCAAAGCCTAACTTGTCAACGTCGGGAAACGCCTTCGGATCGACAACATTCGCAACAATTCGTCTGCGCTCTTCCTTTGACGAAAATCGCCGCACGACGCAGTAATGTCCATTGGGAAAAAGCCACTTCGCGGTTTCCGTGTTGCTGGCAATGCCGTTCGGTTTCTTGAAATCCAGCTTCGGCCACTCGACTTTTCCGGCGCTTAAATGTCCCGGATACAGCAAAGGGACGTCTCCCACTTCAGGCATCCCGTTCAGATGTTCTCGCATCCGAAAATCAACAACCGGGCCAGTCGACACCGCAACTCCAATATCCTCTAACGAACGCGTTAGAGGTGCACACTTCGTGCCCGAACCCGACTGTTCGGACGTGGGGATATGAATGAATTGCTCCGCATCGGTCGACGAGACGATTTGATCGAATGCGTAAGCGCGAGATTCAGTATCAGCGAATTGATCATCAGTCGACGTAGTGACAACGACGTCTCCTTGCGGCGCACCGCGCCGAAGTTTGATGATCACGTTCTCTTGCAATACGCCGTCGTCTTTGAACGCAGTATTGCGCGAGTCAAACAAATGCATCTGCTCAATCGAACAACGCTGCAACAGCAATTCGCGGAACGATCGGTAGTACGGTCCGTTGCAAAAACTGCGCGGAATGATCGCAACGATCTGCCCTCCGTCCGCCATCATTTCGATAGCAAGCGCCACAAACGCCGAATACAGATTGACCGTTTCGATGCCAACTGCGCGCAGCAAGGATCGATGGCGTGATTCGCTCGATATTTTTTTGTAAGGCGGGTTCAGAATCGCGTGCGTGAAATCTATGTCCTGACGAAACTGGATGCGGTTAACGGCGGCTTCAATGAAATCTCCGCCGAATAGCTCATAGCGCATTGAAACATGGTCGCTGGTTCGATGCGCGCAGGCGGCTAGCGACCCCTTCAGTTCATCATGCAGCGAAGGATCCATTTCAAATACAGACAAATCGACTCGCGCCAATGGCAGCGCACCGGCAGCACAACGCTCAAGAAACGCGTTTGATAACGAGCCAATACCCGCACCCGCATCAAGTAGCTTGCATTCGTCGGAAGTGGTCGAAGTAAACAAGCCCGACATGAATCGTGCGGTAGTTGCAGGCGTGAAGAACTGTCCGAACAGCGACTTAGTCTGCGCGGTTGTCGCGCGAGATACGCGGAGACGGGTTTCTTCTATGGCGAAATGCAGCGAAAAACCTTGAAGCGGTGCGCCGCCGGCGACCACATCTATATCCGTTTTGCCCAAAGCCGCGCGGCGACGGCTTTCGGCCCCGGTCAGATCAACGTCACTGGCGCAAATCGCCGTTGATTTTGGAAAGTTGAACTCGTGCGTTGCGCAGTGAATCGGGTCGATTTCAACTGCCGCAGCGACATCGAAACCCGCCTGCTCAAAACCGAGAGACAGACCGCCTGCACCGGCGAAGAGATCAACGCCTAGCGGCCGCTTCATAACGCGCCACACCGCGCGCTGAGCTGGGTGCGACCGCATAATATTTCCATCAAATTATTTACCGTAAAGCTAACCGGATCCCAATTCTAGGTAACCAGCATCGCGAACCCGTGTAGCGGCCCGCTTTCTACTTTCAGCGTACTCAGAAGCTACAGTCGAGGAGGGAGCAGGCGCTCGGCGTTCCAGCGATGCCACAGCTCCACGGCACCAGCTCGAGACAGCGGCCACAGGCGAGCCGTTGGCTTAGGCTGTGATAATGAAGTTTTGGGTAACGGCGAATTGGATCAAATGACAAAACTAATTGGGAACATGCGCGATTGTTTTCAGAACGTGCAGCTAGCGCGAGCAATCTTTGCCTTCTGCGCGGTCGTCGTTGCGGGCGGAGCGCTCGGGGCATGGCAGCTACCGTTTGACCAGATCACTTTTGGCAACAGAGACGGCGGCGGCCACCACCAAGCGGTGACGTTGTCCACGCTGAGCGTTGGTGACGTGGTTCACGTGCTCTCAACGGTTGAGAATCGTGTTGCAGTGAGGGGGTTTGACGGTGCCGGAAAGCTCAAGTACACGTTGGACTTAGCGCCGTTTAATGTGTTGGTCGGTCGGCTTTCCCGCATAAAAGGTTCAAGTTCGGTGTTGCTCGCTGCGGGGGGTGTTGCCGTCAAAATTTCTGAGCAAGGCGGCGTCGCTTGGCGCGTTCCGCTTACTTCGGGCATTGACGAATTTACGGATGCTTATGAATACGCTGATGGCACCGTGCTGCTGGCCTTCAAGGGCGTCTACTCGGTAAATAACGGTACGCGGCTGTACAGGGTCACGCCTACTGGGGTAATCGACGACGCACGGCTTCTGATTTACTCAAGCAAAGCTGAGTTGGCAAGCTTCGACGCCGTAGGGAATTTCGTATTTTTGGGTGCCGACAACGTGTTGTCGCGAATCGACGGCAGAACCATGGAGGCAACCCCGGCCTGGACGCGACTGAATGAGACGATATTCGCGCTAGCCTCGGCGCGGGACGGAGGTATTGTCGTGCGCACCCTCTCAGCGATTAAAAAACTATCCTTTTCAGGCGTGCAAGAGTGGTCAGTTCCGAGCGCAATTTCGCCCAACGCAAGTCACCGCCTTGTGGAGACCGTTGGAGGCGACTGGCTCGCCTACGATTTCATGTCACCCACAGCCCGCTCACTGAGCGTCAACGCCAGCGGCGTTGTGAACTTTGCGCGGATTGCAAGCGCAGCTGAATTCGAACGCCTATCAGACGACGGTTCCTCGTTTTTGGACGTGCTTCAACCCAACGCTTTTAATCCCTTTGCGTTATTCGAGATCAACTCGGCAAGCGGTGCGTTGCGCGCTGTCAGCGGAGCGATATTTCCCTACGTTCGGCGACCAACACGATTGAATTCAAACTGGGTCGTGGTGGCGGCCGGCACGAGTGCGCAAAAAATTCAGGCGCTAAATCCGGCAGGTCAGATACTTTGAACGCACGACGATTTTTTGTTTAGATCAAGCTCGCTCGCCCCACATCCATCAAGTGACTTGCTCTGTTCTGGTGGTTCGCGCGTGGCGCAAACCCGCGAGGGCTTCGCCACCATGTTTTTTGCCGCCAAGGCTGACATGCCAAATTCGCCGGGACTTAACGGACAGCCGACAGGATCGCACATCGGATTTATTTCGTCCGATGGGCGGCTTTTATCGCAGTCGCCGCTTTGGAGTGATCAGTGCCTGCCAGCCCTCGACGCATCGCTGACCCGGTTTGAAATTGGCCCTTTTTTGCAGGGACTGCGAGCGGTGCGACGGGACGGCACACTAGCGTGGCGTTCCAGCGAAAACTTGCCGACGTTCAGTCAAACCCACATGATGG
>JAYWHV010000090.1:0-17094 GCA_043777615.1 Burkholderiales bacterium
ATTCAGCGTATTACGCGGGACAACACAAAAACGACGCCGACAACAACGCAAAACTGATCGCGGATTTGCACGGCGTCGCTGATCGCAGCGCACATTACACCGCGCTGCTCGCGCTCGTGATGAGCGAAAACGACCCTGAGCCAGTCATCGCAGAAGGCCGCTGGTATGGCGAAATCATCGACACGTCGCGCGGCAATGGCGGTTTCGGCTATGACCCGTATTTTCTTGATACAGCGCTTGGATTGACGGGGGCCGAAATGCCGATTGACCAAAAAGGTGCGCGTTCACATCGCGGTAAAGCGATTGCAAAGCTCATCGCCCAATTGCAGGAAAGGTTCGGTTAAAAAGTGCAGGCTGTCTTAGACGCTATCGAAGCCCGGGTTATCGGCACCATGATCGAGAAGCGCATCACCGTGCCCGATTCATATCCGCTCACGATCAATTCAATCGTCAACGGCTGCAATCAGATGAACAACCGCGCGCCGGTCACCTCACTGACGGAGGCGGAAGTGACGAGCGCCGTGGAGCGCTTGCGTGAGCGGGGATTTGCCGGGCTCTACACGGGGGCAGCGACGCGTGTGCCGAAATACGCCGAGCGGTTCGCAGAGCGGCTGGGTATAGCGGCAGCAGAAACAGCGCTCTTGTGCGAACTCATGTTGCGCGGCGCGCAGATGCCCGGTGAACTGCGTTCGCGCGCGGAGCGGATGCATGCCTTTGCTGATCTAGGCGAGCTCGAATCCACGTTGCAGGCGATGAGCGAATTGACGCCACCGCTTGTCGTGCAACTGCCGCGCGAGGCGGGTGCGCGGGCTGCGAAGTGGCAGCACATGTTATTTGGTGGCGAGTTGCCAGCTGCCGATTCAGCGGCGCTGCCGCCTTCGAAAATGGATCGCGAAGCGGCGCTGTCTGAGCGCGTTTCCGCGCTGGAGACGAAGGTTGCCGAGCTGGAAGAGGTGCTGACGGCGCTTCGAATACAGCTCGGTGCATAGTTTCCCGGAATAGGCTGCAGCCCCCTCCGCTCCACACACCAACTCGATCAACCTGCTCATGTCAACTCACCCCCAAGACAACCATCACAACACCCGCAAACCCATCACTCTGCATCGCCTGCGTGAGCTGCATGCGTCGGGCGAGAAGCTCACCATGCTCACGTGCTATGACGCCACGTTTGCGCGAGTGCTCGACGAAGCCGGGGTGGAAATGTTGCTCGTGGGTGATTCTCTCGGCATGGTATTGCAGGGCAAACCGAGCACCGTGCCGGTGACGCTCGACGAGATGGCTTATCACGTTCGCTCGGTCGCGGCCGGCAACAAAACCGCGTGGGTCATTGGCGACATGCCGTTTGCGAGCTACCAGCAGTCGCCGTCGCAGGCGATGCAGTCCGCTGCGGCGCTGATGCAGGCGGGCGCGCAGATGGTGAAGCTAGAAGGCGGTGGGTGGACGACGGAGACCGTGCGCTTTTTGACCGAGCGGGGCGTGCCCGTCTGTGGGCATCTGGGTTTGACACCGCAGTCGGTGCATGCGCTCGGCGGCTATCGCATTCAGGGTAGAACCGACGAGGCCGCCAGCATGCTCCGCCAGCATGCGAAGGAGCTCTCAGACGCAGGTGCCGCGATGATCGTGTTTGAGCTGATTCCGTCTGTGCTCGCAGCTGAGATCACGCGCTTGTTGCCCATTCCGACCATTGGTATCGGCGCCGGGGTTGGCTGCTCCGGACAAGTGCTGGTGTTGCACGACATGCTGGGAATTACGCGAGGCAGATTGCCGCGTTTCGTGAAGAACTTTATGCAGGGCTACGCGAGCATCGATGAGGGTGTCGCGGCTTATGTTGTTGAGGTGAAATCCGAGCAATTTCCTGACAACGCGGTGCACGGATATTGATCGCCACTCAATATGCTCGGCCCCAATTTCACGGTGCTTCCGCCGCTCTCGCTCTACATCCACATTCCATGGTGCATTCGCAAATGTCCGTACTGCGATTTCAATTCGCATGAACTGAGTGGGGGCTTGCCGGAGCAGGATTACATCAACGCGCTGATGAGTGATCTTGAGGTGCAGCTGCCGGAATTCTGGGGCCGCACGATTCATACGGTATTCATTGGCGGCGGCACGCCGAGCCTGTTTTCGGCGCAGGCGATTTCGGATATTTTGGCGGGTGTGCGAGCACGTACGCGGCTTTCGCCGCAGGCCGAAATCACGCTCGAAGCGAACCCCGGAACCTTCGAGATGCAGAAGTTTGCGGAGTTCAAGGCGGCGGGCATTACGCGGCTGTCCATCGGCATTCAGAGCTTCAACGATGCGCATTTGCAGGCACTGGGACGCGTGCATGACAGTACGGAGGCAAAGCGCGCCGTGGAGATTGGCCTCGCGACGGTGGGCAACGTAAATCTCGATTTGATGTATGCATTGCCCGCTTCAAGAACGGGGGGGGCGGCGCAATCGATGGCCGAATGCGAGCACGATGTTCGTGAAGCCATCGCGTTTCAGACGCCGCATTTATCCTGCTATCAACTAACACTAGAGCCAAATACGGTCTTCGCCAAAAAGCCGCCGCCGCTGCCGGATCATGATGAGGCTGCCGACATGCAGCTGCGCGTTGAAGAGCTGCTCGCGACTGCGGGCTACGAACATTACGAGACCTCGGCCTACGCCAAACCCGGCATGCGTTGCCAGCACAACCTTAACTACTGGGGTTTCGGCGATTACGTCGCGATTGGCGCGGGTGCGCACGGCAAATTGTCGATGCCCGGCAGCCCGACAGAAAAGGCCAAAATCGTTCGCACGGAACGCGTGAAACAACCGCGTGACTACATGCAAAAAGCGCTGTCAGCGGATCCTGCGAGCTGCGTGTTCGAGCGTCGCGAGGTGAAACGCGACGAGATTGGTTTCGAGTTCATGCTGAATGCGCTACGCCTCAATGACGGATTTCCGGTCGCGTGGTTCGTCGAGCGTACGGGCTACTCCATAACGCTCGTCAACCGGGCGCTCGAAGAAGCTGAGCGCGAGCAGTTGTTGACGAGAACGCACGAATTCATCCGCCCCACAGAACGCGGTCAGCGCTTCCTGAACCGAATGCTGACGCACTTTTTGAAGTGACAATTGCTTGCTAATTCGCGCCTGTCAGTCGCCGCGATTTTGTCGCAACCTGCGCCAGCGACGGACAGCAAAAACGAGATGTAGTCGCGAACTGCGCCTGACGATCCGCTGAGCTATTCCAGCCCCAACGCCCGAATCAGCGCATTCCAGCCCAGATCAAACGTCCGGTCAAAGTGTTCCTGAGCTGTGTATCGACGCGCGTCGTCCACCCTGGGGTAGTCGCGCTCGAGCACATCCTGCGGCATGGGCGCAAGCGACGAATGTCCCAATGCGTAACCGCTGCTCTCGTCGACGGTCGCTCCCTGCACGTAATAACCGAGTATGCGAAATCCGCGCGCTGATATTTCCGGCGAAAGACCGGCGTCATAGAAACAGGCCAGCATCTCGTTCATGAATTGAACGCCGGTTACTGAGTTCCACTGGTGCAGCGTCAGCCAGAGATAAAAACGCGGGTGCTGTCGCGAAACGTGTCTCCATCCGTCAGCAAACTGCCGCAAACGGACCGCCGGGCGCAGAGTTTTGTCCGGAATCGGCATCCCGCCCAACACTCGATCCACCAACGCATCCAGGATGTGCGCCTTGCTTGGAAAGTGATGGTAAATGCTCATCGCCTCGCAGCCGAGCCGCTGGCCGAGCTTTCGTGTACTGAACGCCTCGATGCCGTGCGCGTCGATCAGCGCCAGCGCATCGACCTCAATTCGCTCGCGGCTCAGCGCGACGCGCGGTGCACGCACGCCTTTGTTGCGGCTGGCGGGCTTCAAGGACAAATCGCGGCTCATGCGTAAGGTTAACGTTTTCACTCGACTTACGCTGTAAGTTAAATGTTAAACTTACGGCGTAAGTCTTTTGTCATATCAACCCAAACTAATGACCTCACTCCCAGCCATCTCCCTTCAAACCAGCCTCACCGTGCTGCGCGTCGTCACGCCGCTTCTGTTCATGGCGCACGCCGTCGTCAGAATCATCAACGGCAGCATTCATCAATTCGCAGGCTTTCTCGGTTCATACGGTTTTCCGCAACCGCTTATCGTGGTGTGGACGATTACAGTCGTTGAAATCGTGGCGGGCACGCTGATGATCCTGGGCGTCGGCGTGCGTTGCATGGCGGCAGCGCTGGCGAGCATCGCGATCGGCGGAATCGTCATCATTCACGCGAAACTGGGGTGGTTTGTAGGCGAGCACGGCACCGGTGGCAGCGAGTACAGCGTGTGCCTGTTGCTATGTTTGCAGGTAATCGCAGCCGCGGAATCGGAGCGCGGCAAGAGCACAACTGACTGGTAAGGTTTGCTTCTATGTGTTCACGTGAATTCTCTATTTGTGGCCACGTACTGGCCGCCGCTCTCGCAGCGATGACGCTGCTCGCCGCAGCGACCGCAACCGCCGCCTGCCCGTTCACCGATGGCAACTGGGATCTAACCAACAACGGAATCGTGCTTTCCCGTTACGCCTCGGCGATCAGCGGCTCGTCGCTCGTGGCTAACACGCGCCTCTCCACCGCTGATCCGGCGGCGGTCAAGCGCGAATTCGACAACCTGCGCGCCCCGCTCGACATGAACGGTGACGCACAGATCACGAGCGTTGACAGCCTCATCATCATGCGCTATCTGGCGGGCTATCGTGACGCCGCGCTCACTGCGGGGCTCAATCTGGGCGCAGCCTCACGCGACACGACAGACAAGGTGATCTCCTTCATTGCAGCGGGCTGCCCCGCCGCCATCGGCGCGCGAACGCCACTGTACGAAGCGCTTCCCTACCTCACCGAGCGCACCGCACTGCTCGCACAACTGAATTCGCAGGGTGCACGCGGCTTTCAATACATCAGCGGGCTACTCGTAGGAACCGAGTTCGTAAACCTGTACGTCAAGGACCAGAACACCAATTACTCGTATCAGGCAATGGACGCGGTCAATACGGCGGGCGAGCTGCTGGTGCAGTTGAACGGCATGGGCGCGCGCGGTTTTCGCTTTGACAGCCCGCAGACGACGGGCAATTATTACGTCCGGGACAACACGGCCAGCCTTTTGAGCTACACCTACGAACTTCCGGCCGCGCCGACCACCACGGCTGCTTTTTTGACACAAGCCAATGATCGTGGCGCGAGAGGCTTCTACTTCGTGTTCACCTATTTCATTGGCGGCAATACGGTGGCCATCTATGGCAAGGACACAAGCGCTGCGCGTTACGTGTATGAGTTGCAGCCAACGACCGATGTCAACGCGACGGCGGACGATTTCGTCACGCAAGCCAATACGCAGGGTCAACGTGGATTCAAGTTCGCAACCGGGTTTTTCTTTGGCGACGGCAGCCGGAATATTTACGTGAAAGACAGCGCACAAGGCGCCAGTTTTTCATACAAGGCGTCCAGTACAGTGAGCCCCGGTGCAGCGCTGGTTGCGCAAGCCAATGCGGAAGGACAGCTCAATTTTGTCTACGCTGGCGGACTGATCTTTTTCCCGAACGGCTACGCCGGTGTACAACAGCCCCGCAACATTTACGTCAACCCGGCGAACTGCGCAGGTTGGGTGATGTGTTCGGCAGGGGGCCCGTTCTGACGGTGACGCTGCCATAGCACCAGAGTAGGATGACAGGATCAGAGAAGTAGTGTCTGGGGGACATAAGCAGCCGATTCGATACGGCATCGACACAACAGGCCCGGCTTTTTTTCGGCCTTTTTGCAAATGGAGTTTTAACCATGTTTTACAAATCGACCCCTCGCCCTCAAAGCAAGACCTTTTCGTTCTGGATGTTTGCCAGCGCACTGCTTGTGGGCCTCAGCGCCCCGGTTTGCGCGCTAAATCCGACGGCTGCGGTGGTGGACGTTTCCCCGCTCGCCGCACCAGCCAACACCGCCCGGCGCATCACGGTGTCCGGCGTCTGGCCAAATGGTTGTCCGCCCGCTGGAGCGACTGTTGGCTCCGAGACAACGACCGAGCCCCGGACATTGGTGATCCGACTGACCGAAGTGCTCACGCTAGTGCCCTGCACGCAGGTGCTGACACAGTTTCGGGTGGCGCTTGATTACACGCCGAATGCACCGGGTTTGCTACACATCAACCTGGTGCAGGGCGACGGAAGCACGGCTGCGATGGGCGTTCTTGGGGTGACCGACGGTAGCGCTGTGAGCGCGAATTTATCGGGCACCTGGTTTGACGCGCCGCGTGTTGGCTCGATTTTGATGATGACGCAAAGCGTTGCGCAGCCAGCAACGCTGGTCGGCTCGTGGAATCTGTTTGCCCGCGATGGTCAGGCCCGGTGGTACCTCTTTCATAGCAGCCGCCGCACTGCGGTGCCGAACGTCTACGAGGCGGAAATTTATGAATACCAGTCGGCAGCGAATCCAGACTGCCTGATCACAGCTTGCCCGGCGCCGGGTTTTAAGGGCACTCTGACGGGAACACTGCGGCTGACCGCGCTGAACAGTCGCGAGATGATCGTTGAGCACTGGCTGAACGGATTTCCCTCAACCATCCTGGCGCAGCGAAGCGCGATCACGCGCGTTGATTTGTAGCTTGCTGATGCAGACGATATGGACAACTTTGTCCTGAATGACCCGCTGCATGTGGGGTATAGCCTGTTTAATCAAGAAGTCGCTAAATGCACAAAAGCGCCTATATCCCCTACGCAGCGGTCGATTAATAGAAAAGCTATTAATCTTTGTCCAACGCGAAGCTCGTTTGTGGTTCGCTACGTTGCACTGCACCATTTACGCTCCTGAATGATTCAGGGCAGATATACTGCCTTGCATGAATATTGCAGTAGACCCTGTCGCCATTTTGCGACGTGCGCTGTCGGTTCTGACGACCGAGGCGGAAGCCATTTCGGCTGTGGGTTCGCGCTTGAGCGAGGCTGCGGGTCAGCCGATGGTCGACGCGGTGCAAATCGTGCTCTCAGCACCGGGCCGTGTGGTGGTCACTGGCATCGGCAAATCTGGCCACGTGGGCCGGAAGCTCGCGGCAACGCTCGCATCGACTGGTACGCCCGCCTTTTTCGTGCACCCAGCCGAAGCAAGCCACGGAGACATGGGCATGATCGCGGCGGACGACGTGGTGATCGCGCTTTCGAACTCCGGTGAAGTCGCCGAGGTCAACGCGCTCCTAACGCCCATCAAGCGGGTCGGCGCGAAGATCATTGCGATCACCGGCAACGAACAATCAACCCTCGCGACCGAGGCCGACGTCACGCTCAATGCGGGCGTCGCGGAGGAAGCCTGTCCGCTGGGACTCGCACCCACCGCAAGCACCGCTGCCGCGATGGCCCTGGGTGACGCGCTGGCCATGGCGCTGCTCGAAGCGCGCGGCTTTACGGCAGAGGACTTCGCGCGCTCGCACCCCGGCGGCTCGCTCGGACGCCGGTTGCTGACACATGTCAGGGACGTCATGCGCGTCGGTGACGCCATTCCCACGGTTTCGGTTGAGGCAACACTCAGTCAGGCGCTGTTCGAGATTACTGGCAAGGGCATGGGCATGACCGCAGTGGTGCGTGCCGACGGTGCTCTTGCCGGCATGTTCACCGATGGCGATTTGCGTCGTTGCCTGCCGCAAGTCAACGATTTCAACGCGGCGAAGGTTTCCGACTTCATGACTGTCATTCCAATCACCATCAGTCCCGACGAACTCGCGGTGGAAGCCGTCAGCCTGCTCGAATCGAAGCAGAAGACTCAGCTTCTGGTGGTCAAGGCCGGACGATTGGTCGGCGCGCTGCATATGCACGACTTGCTCCGTGCAAAGGTCGTTTGATCATGGCCAAACCTGCGCGACCACTCACTGTTGCCGATCGCATGCTGGCGGTGCGCGCGCTTGTCTGCGATATTGACGGCGTGCTCACGGATGGCAAGTTGAACTACTTCGGTAACGAAGAATTCAAATCGTTCTCGGTACTCGACGGATTTGGCATCACGCTCGCCAAACAGGCGGGCTGGAAAGTCGCGTTTCTCACTGCACGCGGCGGCGCTGCGGTTGAACGTCGTGCCACGGAGCTGGGCGTTGAGCTCGTGAGCGGAGAGCGAAACAAGGGCAGCGGTCTCGAAAAGATTTGCGCTGCCTGGGGCGTGCCGCTATCGCAGGTGGCCTACATCGGCGACGACTGGCTGGACTTGCCCGCAATGCTGCAGGCGGGCCTTGCCGCGACGGTACCCAACGCGGCAGCAGCCGTCCGGCAGCGTGCGCACTGGCTCTCAACGCTGGAGGGCGGTAACGGTGCGGTACGTGAACTGGTCGAAGCGGTTTTGCGCATCCAGGGACGGCTCGATGAATTGCTTAAACCTTATCTCGCGCGCCAGACGGAGGCGGGCCTGTGAGCACGTTCACCTGGCGACGCCGGCAGGATCGTCTGGCGGCGCTTTTCCCCGTGATCGCAATCGCTTTGTTTGCGTTGCTCACGTTCTGGCTCGACGCTCGCGTGACCGAAAGCGCGCGCGCGCAGCAAAAGTCGTCTCAGCCCGCGCCAGATCATTTTTTGCAGAATTTCAGGATTGAACGCACCGCCGCAGATGGGCGCGTCGAAAGCACAATGACGGGCGTGCGGGCGACACACTTTCCGGGAAACCACACGACCGTAGTTGACCGGCCGCGCTATGAAAGCCAACCCGCCGACAAACCGAAAATGAACGTAGACGCGGCGCGTGCGATCCTCAAAAGTTCGAGTGAGAAGGGCGGCGTTGAACAAGTCGATTTTTCGGGAAAAGTCGTCGCGCATCAGGGACCCAGTCCGGGCCGTGAGGCCGTCACCTACGAGAGCGAAACGCTGACCGTATTCCCGAAAACGCAGATGGCACAAACGGAATCCGTCACCCGCACCATTAGTGGCGATCGCGTGATGACCACGCAGGGCTTGCGCGTTGATGGTGACAAAAAGCAGGGACAAACCAATCGGGGTATTGAAATTGAATTGCGTCCAAAAGATGCAGGTCAATCCACCGACAGTAAGGAAAAACCATGAAACACCACGTTCTCCTGGCATTGGCGGTGATGCCCGCGTTTTGTCTGTTGCTTCCGCTCGACGCCGCCGCCGAAAAAGCGGATCGTAAAGAAAAGATAAAGATCAACGCCGTGGACGGCGACGCTGACGCCGGCAAAGGCTTTTACCGGCTGGAAAAGTCAGTCGTGATAACGCAAGGCACGCTGAAGCTCACCGCTGATCGGGGCACAGCGCAGACCACCCCGGATGACAACTACAACGCCGTCTTGACCGGAAAACCGGTGTGCTTTCGTCAGCGAACGGACAATGGCGACTGGGCGCAGGGCGTGTCAGATCGGGTGGATTACGACAGCGGAAAAGGTATTGTTGAACTGTTCGGCAATGCCGTTTTGTTCATCGGCGAGGATCAGACGGTCGCCAACTACATCATCTACAACACACAAACCAGCAAATACGAAGCGCGTGAGTCAAAGGACCGAAAGGCAGACGGCAAGGGCGTGAGCTTTGTCCTGCAGCCGCGTGAAAAAGACGAGTCCGCGCCTGACGATAAGACCGCCGATGGCGCCGCAAAAGGCGCCACTAGACCCGTCGCAAAAAAGCCTGTCGTCAAATCCGCAACCCCACCAAAACGCAATGAGCCAGCTTTCAGCCGTTGCGCTTAAAAAGCGCTACAAGTCGCGCACCGTCGTGCACGATGTGTCGCTGACCGTTGATAGCGGTCAGGTGGTGGGTTTGCTCGGGCCAAACGGTGCCGGAAAGACAACCTGTTTCTACATGATCGTCGGCCTTGTCGCCGCCGATGGTGGCGTGATCAAGCTTGATGAAACCGAACTGACTCACCTGCCGATTCACGAACGGGCGCGAAAGGGCCTCTCGTATTTGCCGCAGGAAGCGTCTATTTTCAGGAAGCTCACCGCGGGCGAAAACATCCGTGCGATTCTTGAATTGCGTGAAAAAGACGAAGCGGTGATCGAGCGTGAATTACAGGCACTGCTTGACGATCTGGCGATCGCCCACTTGCGCGACATGCCCTCAGTCGCGCTCTCCGGTGGCGAACGGCGGCGGCTTGAAATCGCCCGCGCCCTGGCATCCCGGCCGCGCTTCATTTTGCTCGATGAACCGTTTGCCGGCGTTGACCCCATTGCGGTGATCGAAATTCAGCGCATCGTGCGTTTTCTGCGCGAACGCGGGATCGGCGTTCTGATTACCGACCACAATGTTCGCGAAACGCTGGGCATTTGTGACCGCGCCTACATCATCAGCGAAGGACGTGTGCTGGCCGACGGACACCCGGAGGAAATCATTGGCAACGACTCGGTCAGAAAAGTCTACCTGGGGGAACATTTCCGCCTATAGCGTGAAACCGAATTGACGTGAAAGCAGGTCTCCAGCTCAAGCTCGCTCAGCACTTAACGCTGACGCCTCAATTGCAACAATCGATCCGGTTGTTACAGTTGTCCACGCTCGAATTGCAGCAGGAGATTGAAGTTGCCCTCGCGGAAAATCCGCTGCTTGAACTCGCTGAATCGGATGCGCCGGATGATCGTGGCGCGGATGACCCGATCGAGGTGCCCGATTCGGTCGATGTGTACTCGTCCTCCGTTGACCGCGAACAGCTGCTTGACGGCAGCGATGCAATGCCTGCCTACTCGGCGCCCGAACAAATGGACGCGCGTGAGCTGGGCTTTGAAGCCATCCACGCCCCCGCCATGAACGGGCAAGGTGACGTTGCTGATTTCACGCAGACGGCAACATCGGCCGAAAGTGGCAATGAAGGCGCAGGCGGTGAAGGCGACTTCGACTCACCATCCCTCGATTTCGCTGAATGGGGAAGCTCAGGCGCAGGCAGTTTCGATGACGACGACGAGTCGTTCGAATCGCAGCGTGCTAGCCCGCCCAGTCTGCGCGAACATCTGCGCGCGCAGCTGGTGCTGGTGAAAGAGTCGGAGGGGATTCTCCAGCTGGTACATGCGTTGATCGACAGCCTTGACGAGCACGGCTTTCTGTCTGTCACCAAATCCGATATCGATGATTTGCTCGCCAAAGGCGGCAACGACGATGGCATTCCCGACGAAACATGGGACACCGCGCTCGCCATATTGCAAAGTCTCGACCCGGCCGGTGTTGGCGCTGCTGATTTGCGTGAATGCCTCTTGCTGCAACTCAGAAATTGCCCTAACAATGGCGACACCAAGCTCGCGCGTCGTATTGTCAGCGAAGCGTTGGAGCATTTGGGTAAGCGTGACTATGCTCGGATAAAAAAACTGCTCGATATCGATGATATTGATCTGAAAGACGCGCATGCCGTGATCCGGACGCTCACGCCACGTCCGGGCGCGCCATTTGCGGACATCTCTGCTAGCCTCATGGTGCCAGATGTGATCGTGCGCCGCAGCAAACGCAAGTGGATCGCCGAACTCAACTCTGTCGCCGTACCGAGGCTCACGGTGAACAGCGTGTATGCCGATATGCTGCACCGCCAGAAGGAAGGCCGCTCGACACCGCTGTCAACCCAGTTGCAGGAGGCGCGCTGGTTGGTTAAGAATGTGGCTCAACGCTTCGATACGATTCTTCGGGTATCCTCTGAGATAGTGGAAAGACAGCAGGCCTTTTTTGATCACGGAGAAGTCGCTATGCGGCCGCTGGTGCTTCGTGAAGTTGCTGATGCGCTTGGTCTGCACGAATCAACCGTGTCCCGTGTCACCACGCAGAAATACCTGAGCTGCATGCGCGGCTCATTCGAACTCAAGTACTTTTTCGGTAGCCACGTGGCGACCGAGGCGGGTGGCGCTGCGTCGTCAACGGCAATTCGCGCCATGATCAAAACTTTAATTTCTGAGGAGGACACGCAGGAGCCACTGACCGACAGTCGCATCGCGGAGCTTCTGGGAGACCAGGGCATCATCGTTGCACGTAGGACCGTGGCGAAATACCGGGAACTGCAGAACATAGCCCCGGTCAACTTAAGACGGCGCGGCTAGTCGGCTGAATTTCAGAAGATTCGCAGCGACCGCTTTCATCATTCGTTCGATCTGTTTTTTCCGAGAGGTACATTCATGAATTTGCACATCACCGGCCATCATGTAGCTGTCACCGAAGCACTGCGCGCTTACGTCATTTCAAAGATTGACCGTATCAAGCGCCACTTTGACCACGTGATAGACGTCAATGTCGTGATGTCGGTGGAAAAACTCAGGCAAAAAGTCGAAGCGAACATCCATGTCAGCGGCAAGGAAATTCATGCGGCCTGCGAAGGTGAAAACCTCTATGCCGCGATTGACGAACTGGCCGACCGCCTTGACCGTCAGGTCGTGCGCCATAAAGAAAAACTGCAGGTGCATCGCGATGCCGGTTACGAGCGCAAGCGCGCGGACGTGAGCGAGCTGGAAGCGCGCTCGACGTAGCACGATAACAAGTGCGCCACAGCCATTTGAGCTTTGGCGCACTGAACTAGAATTAGTGGCTGAGTCCGCAAGAAAAGTGTGGGCTGGATTCGGAAAAATCTAACGCAACGGATTCTCGCCACCTGTGAGCCGCCTCGCTAACCTCCTACCTGTTGAAAACGTGTTGCTTGACCTGGACGTCGGCAACAAACGGCGTTTGTTTGAACTGATTGCGCTCGAATCCGAGTTGCGCTACGACCTGAACCCCACAACGACCGTCGACAGCCTGCTCGCGCGGGAACGCTTGGGTTCAACCGGATTGGGTCAGGGCATCGCGATCCCGCACGGGCGTATCCGTGGTCTGGATCACTCCATCGGCTATTTCGCACGTCCACGAAATCCCATCATCTTCGAGGCGCCGGACGGACAGCCGGTGCGCGATATTTTTGTTCTGCTGGTCCCGGAAGCGGCTACCGACGAACACCTTCAAATTTTGTCGGAGCTGGCGCAGCGATTCTCCAATCGCGCATTCCGTGACGAATTGGCGGCCGCCACTGACCCAGCGGTGATTCACGCGCTTTTCAGCGCACCCCGCCCCTAGTTCCGCCGTCATGCGTACGGTCGAAATCTCGCGCCTGTTTACCGACAATCAGGAGCGGCTCGACATCCAATGGGTCGGCGGGCGCGACGGTGGTGAGCGCACGCTCTCCCGCGATACCAACGCTCAGGCCCATGTTGGGCTCGTCGGTCACATGAATTTCATTCACCCGTTTCGGGTGCAGCTGATCGGCCCCGCCGAAATTGCGTATCTCTCCACGCTACAACTGGCTGAACAGGCCAGCATTTTTGCGCGCCTTCTGGTTGACGAACTCGGCGCGATCTTTATCTGCGGGGTCGGAGCGCCCCCTGACTACATGCTCGAACAGTGCGATACAGCGCATGTGCCGCTCATGCAAAGTCCGTTTCCGAGCCCGCATGTGGTCGATGTATTGCGGCAATATCTCGCGCGCATGCTGGCCGCAAACGCTACGCTGCACGGCGTTTTTCTCGATGTGCTCGAAATGGGCGTGCTCATTACTGGCGCATCGGCCATCGGCAAGAGCGAGCTCGCGCTTGAGCTCATCAGTCGCGGTCACGGCCTGATTGCTGACGACATCGTTGAGGTGTACAAGGTCTCACCGGATCTCATCGAAGGTCGCTGCCCCGAAGTGTTGAAAGACTTTCTCGAAGTGCGCGGCATCGGAATTTTGAATGTCCGCACTACCTTTGGCGAAACCGCAGTTCGCCCGCGCAAATCGCTCAAGCTGATTGTGCATCTGGAAGACCATACGGACGAGCAGTTCAAGCGGCTGGACCGCATGAGCGTGAACGCCACGTATCAGGAAATCCTCGGCGTCAAAATTCGCAAGATGATTATTCCGGTCGCAGCCGGTCGCAACCTGGCTGTGCTGGTCGAGACGGCGGTTCGCAACTTCGTGCTCAATTTGCGAGGCATCGATTCGACGCGCGAGTTCATCGAACGGCAGGCGAAGTTGATGGAGGAGGGTTAGCCCTCCCGAAGCCGTCGTGTCCTTACAAATCATCCTCGTCCTCGGCGTCTCCGGTGCCGGGAAAAATGTCGCGCTCGGCGCACTCGAGGACGTCGGTTTTGCCATCGTCAATAACCTGCCGGCAGCGCTGCTGTTTGACACGGTTGAGGCGATGCTCGCAACTCATTCGCAGTCGCTCGGCATCAGCATCAATGCGCAATCGCCTGATTTCGTCAGCGCCTTTAACGCAGGCGTCGACGCGATTACTCACGCGCACCCCGAAATACCGCTGCGCGTCATCCGCATTGACGCGAGCGAATCCACACTGCTTCGCCGCTTCGCCGAAACGCGCCGCCGACATCCATTCGCCAGCGACACCGGCACGCTGCATGACGCGATTGCTGAAGAGCGCGCGCGTTTGTTGCGTGTCGACGTGTCGCCCTTCGAGATCAACACGAGTGCCACCAGCACGCATTTGCTCCGCCAGCGGGTGCGACTGTTCGCCGCTGAACTGGCGGGAAACTCTGAGCTGCCGCTCGTCGAAATTTCGTCATTCGCCTATCGCCAGGGGATTCCGCCGGATGCTGATCTCGTGTTCGACGCTCGCATCCTGCCGAACCCGTTTTACGAACCCGGACTGGCATCGCTCACCGGCCGCGATGCTCTTGTGATCGCATACCTGCGCGCGCAACCGGAAACGCAGGTTCTGGTCAGCGCCATCTCAAATTACGTGCGCGCATCGCTGCCGGGTTTTGCCACCGACAATCGCGCGCGTATTCACATCGCCATCGGCTGCACGGGCGGTAAACATCGATCCGTTTACGTTGCAAACGCGTTGAAGGACGCGCTGTCGGACGTCGCGCGCGTATTGCGACATGATCGTGAGCATCCGCTCCCAGAATAATTATTTAATCCCTCACGTTATGTTGTCATTCCTCGGCCGAAAGTCGGCCAACACCTTGCCGGACACGCTTCAACTATTCCCCCTCGGGACCACGCTTTTCCCAGGCGGTCGGCTCAGCCTCAAAGTGTTCGAACAGCGCTATCTTGAGCTGGCCAAAGCGCGCATTGCTGACGGTCAATTGTTTGGTATCGTCACCCTCACAGGCGGCGGCGAGGTCGGCAGCGAGCAATCGTTTGCAAAAGTCGGAACGGCAGCGCGCGTCGCCTCGTTCGACATGCTGCAAGCCGGAATTTTTCAGCTCGATGTGGTCGGCGAAGACCGCTTTGAAATTCTTAGTTCGAACATTGGCAGAACCGGTTTGCACCGTGCTGCGGTGCGCTGGATTCGACATGAACCCAAGGTGAAGTTGCCAGCCACATACAGCGAGCTGCGCGAGTTGCTGTCGCAAATCATCAATCGTGCGGGCGCAGACAAGTTCGCCGAACCGTTCGACCTAGAAGATTCAACCTGGGTCGGTTCGCGCCTCGTTGAAATCCTGCAGTTGCCGCCATCAATCAAGCAAAGTCTGCTCGAAATCAACGACTCTGGATTGCGTCTGAAAACGGTCTATCAATTGATCAATCGCCCGAGCACTAGTGGTTCGAGCCCGCCATCAGGCAAGCCTTCGTAAAATCATCGCATTCGTTAATTCATGCATGTGCGTCAATCTCGCACCGAAAAATTATGGCCGGTCACAGTCAATGGGCAAACATCCAGCACCGCAAGGGGCGTCAGGATGCCAAAAAGGGCAAGATTGCCACGCGTCTCATTAAGGAAATCACGGTCGCCGCAAAGATGGGCGGCAGCAGTTTTGAAGGCAATCCGCGGCTGCGATTAGCCGTCGATAAAGCCTACGACAACAACCTCACCAAAGAGACCGTTGAGCGCGCCGTCAAGCGCGGCGCCGGTGAACTGGAAGGCGTCGATTACAAGGAAATTCGCTACGAAGGTTATGGCATCAACGGCGCCGCCATCATCGTCGATTGCCTGACCGACAATACTCAGCGCACCGTCGCCGAAGTACGCCACGCTTTCAGCAAAAACGGTGGTAATCTGGGCACCGATGGCTCAGTCGCGTTTCTGTTCAAACACTGCGGCTCGCTCTTGTTCGCGCCGGGTGTTGATGAGGACAAACTCATGGAAGCCGCACTGGAAGCGGGCGCAGACGACATCGTCAACAACGAAGATGGCTCGGTGGAAGTCATTACCGGCCCCTACGATTTCGTGAACGTGAAAGAAGCGTTGGCAAAAGCAGGTTTCAAATCTGACGCCGGAGAAGTCAGCATGAAACCGCTGAACCCCGTGGCTTTTGCGGGCGACGACGCGGTTCGGATGCAGAAATTGCTCGACGCGTTCGATGCGGTCGATGATGTGCAGGATGTTTATACGTCGGCGGTAATTGAGGAGTAGATGATGGGTTGGTTTTCCAAAAGTAACGACGGATTTTTCCTCTCAACCACTACGCCACCAGGCGTTGAGTTGAGCCAGTATCTTGGCGTCGTCAACGGTGAAGCGATCATCGGTGCCAACATTTTTCGCGACATGTTCTCATCGGTGCGCGACATCGTCGGCGGTCGCGCTGGCGGCTACGAGCGCGCTCTCTCCGGCGCGCGTGATGCCGCGCTCGCCGACATGATCGAAATCGCCAAAGAGCGTGGCGCAACGGGCGTCATCGGCGTTGATTTCGACTACGAAGTGCTCGGCGAAACCAACGGCATGATGATGGTGGCGGTGAGTGGCACTGCGGTGAAGCTCACATCCTGAGCCTTGTAGGAGCGTGTCAGCCGCGACGCACGGCGACGCAAATCGCCGGTCGCTGCCGAGCCGCCCCTGCAACAGCCAAACCGCGATGACTGCCACGTCCCGCTACATCCTCGGCATTGACCCCGGCTTGCGCAGCACCGGCTTCGGCCTCATCGAACAATCCGGCAACAAGCTCGCCTACGTAGCCAGCGGCTGCATCAAAACCGACGATAAAGGCACGCTCCCCGAACGCCTTAAAACCATCGCCGAGGACGTGCAAAGCATCATCAAGCAACACAAGCCCGATGATGTCGTCGTCGAAAAAGTCTTCGTCAACGTCAATCCGCAATCAACGCTCTTGCTTGGTCAGGCGCGCGGCGCAGCGATCACGGCCGCCGTGCTCCTGAATACGCCCGTCCACGAATACACCGCCCTCCAAGTCAAGCAGGCCGTGGTCGGCCACGGCAAGGCCGCGAAAGAGCAA
>JAYWHV010000091.1:0-4644 GCA_043777615.1 Burkholderiales bacterium
ACGCGCAGGACAAATTGCTGCCGCGCGTGGTCGAGGCGTTTCGTAACGAGCACACCGACATCGCGATCTTTCGTGAAATGGGCGCGCTGGGCTTGCTTGGGCCGACGATCCCGGAGCAATACGGCGGTGCAGGTTTGAATTACGTCGCTTACGGCCTGATCGCTCGCGAAATTGAGCGAGTGGATTCGGGCTATCGCTCGATGATGAGCGTGCAGAGTTCGCTGGTGATGGTGCCGATCAATGCGTTTGGCAGTGAGGCGCAAAAGCAGAAATATTTGCCGAAGCTGGCCACCGGTGAGTGGATCGGTTGCTTCGGTTTGACCGAGCCGAACGCGGGCTCGGACCCGGCGAGCATGAGCACGCGCGCGAAGACTGTGCCCGGCGGATACTCGTTGTCCGGCTCGAAAATGTGGATTTCAAATTCGCCGTTTGCCGATGTGTTCGTGGTGTGGGCGAAAAACGACGAAGGCCGTATTCGTGGCTACATCCTTGAGAAGGGTATGCAGGGTTTGTCGGCCCCCGCGATCAAGGGCAAGATTGGTTTGCGCGCGTCGACGACGGGCGAAATCGTGATGGACGGCGTATTTGTGCCCGCCGAGAATGAGCTGCCGAACGTGGAGGGCTTAAAGGGCCCGTTCACCTGCCTGAATTCAGCGCGCTACGGCATCGCCTGGGGCGCGTTGGGCGCGGCTGAGGATTGCTGGTTTCGTGCGCGGCAGTACGTAATGGATCGGAACCAATTTGGTCGTCCGCTCGCAGCCAACCAGTTGATCCAGAAGAAGCTCGCCGACATGCAAACCGAAATCACGATGGGCCTGCAAGGCTGCCTGCGCCTGGGTCGCATGAAAGACGAGGGCACTGATTCGGTTGAAATCACCAGCATCATGAAGAGGAACAGTTGCGGCAAAGCGCTCGACATCGCGCGCGTTGCCCGCGACATGCTCGGTGGCAATGGCGTGAGCGACGAATATGGTGTGATGCGCCACATGGTGAACCTTGAGGTGGTGAACACGTATGAAGGCACGCACGATATTCATGCGCTGATTTTGGGGCGTGCGCAAACGGGAATTCAGGCGTTTCAATAGCCATTTTTTTGACGCCATGAAGCTCTACAACTACTACCGCTCCTCCGCGGCTTACCGTGTTCGAATCGCACTGAACCTCAAGGGCATTACGTGGCAGCACGTGGGCGTGCATTTGCTGAAAGCGCAGCACCGCTCGCCTGACTACCTTAAATTAAATCCTGCGGGTCTCGTGCCGTCGCTGGTCGCCGACGACGGCGCTGTGCTCACGCAGTCGCTGGCGATCATTGAGTACCTCGATGAGATCACGCCGGACAGCACGCCGCTCCTGCCCGAAGGCGCGGTTGACCGCGCTCATGTTCGCGCGCTCGCGCAATCGCTCGCGTGTGACGTTCATCCGCTCAACAACGTCCGCGTGTTGAATTATTTGACCAACGAACTCGGCGCAACGGCCGACCAGAAAAACGCGTGGATCGCGCACTGGATGGCGTTGGGGTTGGAGGCGTTTGAGCAGACCCTGGCGCAATCGAACATGAGTGGGCATTTCTGCTTTGATGACATGCCAACGCTCGCTGATGCGGTGCTGGTGCCGCAGGTTTTTTCGGCGCGTCGATTCAATGTCGATTTGACGAAGTATCCGCGCATCGTGGCAATTGACGCCTTGTGCAACACGCTTCCAGCGTTCATCAGCGCGCATCCGAAAAATCAGCCTGATTTCAGTCCCTGATCTGGTCAACAGCTTTTTGCTGAAGCGACGACTGCATCGGGGCTAAAGCTGATTAATGCGACTAGTCGAGTTGCGGCATTTATTGCGTCTAGCCCCAATGCGGTGGTGCTTTCAGAGAATTGCTGTTATTCGACTGATAGACTTCGATAATGCCTGAAACGATTTCCTCCGCCGCCGATGCTGAGATTCCGACCGCGGTTTGGGCCGAGTTGCGTTTCGACGAAAAGGGCCTGATTCCCGCGATCGCGCAGGACGCGGTGACCAACGTGATCCTCATGGTCGCGTGGATGGATCGCCATGCGTTTGAACGCACGATTGCTACCGGGAAGGCCTGCTATTACTCGCGGTCGCGCCAGTCGCAATGGATGAAAGGCGAAAGCTCCGGACATCTGCAAATTCTTCGCGAAGTGCTCATTGATTGCGACGGTGACGTGGTGTTGCTCAAAGTTGAGCAAATCGGTGACATCGCATGCCACACGGGACGGCGCAACTGCTTTTTCCGGAAACTGGAGAACGGCGCGTGGGTGACGCAGTTCGAACCGATCAAAACCGAGACGGAGATGTACGGTGAGCACTGATTCTGGCGAAGTTTTTGCACGTCTGGCACAGACCTTCGCCTCGCGCAAGGGCGCTGATCCCGCGAGCTCATACGTCGCTAAATTATTTTCCAAAGCGCCCGACGCTGCGCTTAAAAAAGTCGGCGAAGAGGCCACTGAGTTCGTTATGGCCTGTAAAGACGCCGAGCTCAAATCAGGAGGCGAAGCTCGCGAACGGGTGGTTAGTGAGGCAGCAGACGTGTGGTTTCACATGCTCGTCGCAATGTCACGCTACGATGTGACCGGGGCGGATGTTCTCGCCGAGTTAGCGCGACGTGAGGGTATTTCCGGCATTGAAGAGAAAGCTTCGCGCCCAAAGTCCGAATAATCGATCTACCGATCAAACTTCCATGAACACCGACAAAGACTGCCTGTTCTGCAAAATCATTCGCAGTGAAATCCCTTCAACGCGGGTTTATGAGGATGATGACGTGCTCGTGTTCAAGGATATTCATCCTTCGGCTCCGGTCCACTTGCTGCTGATTCCAAAGAAACACATTGCCAGGTTGTCCGACGCACAGCCCGAGGATCAGCGGGTGCTGGGTAAAATGATGCTGGTTGCGTCGCAAGTGGCGCGGGAAAACGGGTCAGTCGACGGTTTCCGCACTATCATCAATGATGGCCGTGTCGGTCGGCAAGACGTTTTTCACTTACATATGCATGTTCTGGGCGGCCCCGGGCCGTTGGGGCGCATGATCGCCAGGGACGAATAGCACGTCCACAATTGGCTGCAAGCCACAAGTTTTTTAGGAGTTAGTCATGGGTTCATTTTCGATTTGGCACTGGTTAATCGTTCTCTTGATCGTGGTGATGGTGTTTGGCACCAAAAAGCTGCGTAACGTTGGCAAGGATCTGGGCGGTGCGGTCAGCGATTTCAAAAGCGGCATGAAGAGCGGCGAGGACGCGACCAAAACGGCCGCTGAAGCGACGCCGCCTCCAGTCGCTGCGCCGAACGTCATTGAAGGCGAAGCGAAGCGCGACAAGGTTTGATCGCTTTAAGGCGATTTTTTGTGACGTTTTGTTTCTGTCGGGCGGGCTCAGTTCGCCTCGATAACATCTTGCGGGCAATGACCGCCAGTCGATCACTTTCGTTGCAACACCATGTTTGAACTTTCTTTCGGCAAGATGATGATCATCGCGGTGGTCGCGCTAATCGTGCTCGGGCCGGAAAAGCTGCCCAAAGTTGCCCGTACGCTTGGCCATTTGCTGGGTCGCGCGCGCAGCTACGCCAATCAGGTCAAGCAGGACATCGATCGCGAAATGCAGATGGATGAGCTGAAAAAACTTCAGCAAGCGGCGCAGGATGCGGCGAAGAGTTTTGAGACGACGGTGAACGAAGCGGGACGCAGTGTTGAACAGGAGGCGTCATCTGCTTCCAAAGTATTCAACGAGATGGAATCGGACTATCACGCCAAACTGGCTGCGACCGAAACGGGTGCAGCAAACTCGATTGCTGCCCCGGTTCACGCAGCACTGAATGAAGTGCCCAGTGAAATACAGGCGCTCGAAAAGTCCATCGCCGAACAAGCGCTCGAAGCACAAGCCGCCATTGAATCCAAACCGCTGATTTCCGCTGGGCAGATGAGCGCAACGCTGAACACGGCGCCGGTCCAAGTGCCGCCTGAATCGCCCAAAAAGGCGGCCTGACGCCCCGTAGGAGCGGTTCCCCCGCGATCCAGCTCACCACACCCCACGCAATTCGCGGCATATCCGCTTCTGCATTTAAAACTGATTCATGTCCGACGCCCAGCAAGAAACCTTCATCTCTCACCTGGTTGAGCTGCGCCAGCGCCTCGTCAAGGCCGTCGTCGCCGTGCTCATCGTGACCTTTGCGCTTATGGCGTGGCCCGGCATGAAAGAGCTTTACGCGCTGGTCGCGGCCCCGATGCTGAAAGTGTTGCCAGTGGGCACCTCAATGATTGCCACCGATGTGACGGGCACGTTCTTCATCCCGCTTAAAGTCACGCTGATGGCGGGCTTTTTGATTGCACTTCCCGTTGTGCTGTATCAAATGTGGGCGTTCGTTGCGCCAGGGCTTTACAAACACGAACAGAAGATGGCCCTGCCGATCATCGTGTCGTCGACGATTCTGTTTTTTTGCGGCATGGCGTTCGCTTACTTCGTTGTGTTTCCCTCGATTTTTGGCACATTCGTGGGCTTCACGCCGACCGGTGTCAATATGACGCCGGACATCGACAAATACTGGAGCTTCGCGCTCACCATGTTCATCGCGTTCGGGATCACGTTTGAGACGCCTGTGGTGCTCGCTGTGCTCACGCGTGCTGGTATCGTGACGGTA
>JAYWHV010000092.1:0-16999 GCA_043777615.1 Burkholderiales bacterium
GCGGCGCGCTGCCTTTGTACGGAACGTGCAGCACATCAATGCCCGCGGCCACCTTGAACAGCTCCAGTGCCAGGTGTTGCGCGCTGCCGCTGCCGGCCGAGCCGAACGACAGCGTGCCCGGCTTTGCCTTCGCTAGCGCAACGATATCCTTCACCGTTTTCGCTGGCGCGTTGGGCTGACAGATCAGCACGTTTGGCGTGACGCCGACGAGCGTCAGCGGCGAAAAATCAGTGTCCGCGTTGTACGGCATCTTCGGGTTCAACGCCGGGCCAATGCCGTGCGAATTGATGTGCCCCATGAGCAATGTCAATCCGTCGGTCGATTTGGCGACCACGTCTGCCGCCAGCACGCCTGCGACACCCGCGCGATTTTCAACGATGACTTGCTGTCCCCACATCGTTGTGAGCTTCGGCGCGAGCACGCGCGCCAATGCATCGGTGCCGCCACCGGGCGGAAAGCCCACGATGATTTTTACCGTGCCAGTAGGCCACGCAGGTTGTGCAAATAGAGCCGGGCTCAGCGCAATTGGCGTGGCGGCTAGAAACTTCAGGGATTGGCGGCGTGTGGTCATGGATTGGCTCCGAAAGTTGTACGGGAGGGGTCTGTCAAGGGAGCTTTTTCAGCACGTCCATCGCAGCCACAGCACCACTGCCGTTGAGCTTGACGCCCGCCTTGGCAAGGCTCATTTCGACGATACAAATCGTGCCCATGAGCGACACGTCATTGCATTCCCCCAGGTGGCCGATGCGGAAAATTCTTCCTTTGACTTTGCCCAGGCCCTGCCCGAGCGACGTGTCGTATTCGTCTTGCGCGATCTTGCGAACCGCGTCGGCATCGATTCCGGGCGGCATCACTACACCGGTCAAAATTGGTGAGTGGCAGGCGTCATCGAGGCATTGGATTTCCAGCCCCCACGCACCGACCGCAGCGCGACAGGCCGCAGCCAGCCGCTGATGGCGCGCGAACACGGTGTCGAGTCCTTCGGCGGAGATCATGTCGAGCACTTCATGCAAACCGTACAGAAGATTTGTGGCGGGCGTGGACGGAAAATATCCAGTTTTGTTCATCTCCAGCATTTCGTCCCACGCCCAATAAGCCTTGGGCAGCTGAGCAGTTTTGCTGGCGGCGATGGCCTTTTGCGAGAGCGCGTTGAAGCCGAGTCCCGGCGGCAACATGAGGCCCTTTTGTGAGCCAGCGATAGACACGTCCACGCCCCAAGCGTCATGCTCATAATCCGCACCGCCGAGCCCAGAGACCGTGTCCACCAACAAAAGCGCCGGATGACCCGCACGGTCAATGGCGTCGCGCACGGCCTTGATGTTGCTCGTCACGCCGGTGGAAGTTTCGTTGTGCACAACGCAAACCGCTTTGATCGTGTGATCGCTGTCGGCGCGGAGGCGAGCTGCAATCAAATTGGCATCAATGCCATGCCGCCAGCCAGCGTCGTTCGTGGGCCCAATAAACTCGGTCTTGACGCCTAAACGATCAGCAATTTTTTTCCACAAAGTCGCAAACTGACCCGTCTCGTACATGAGCACTTGATCGCCCGGCGACAGCGTATTCACCAGCGCAGCCTCCCAAGCACCGGTTCCCGACGACGGATAGATGATGACCGGTTGCTGTGTTTTGAAAATCGTCTTGATGCCTGCTAGCACGGCAAGACCAAGCCCGGCAAACTCGGGGCCACGATGATCAATAGTCGGCAGGCTGATCGCGCGGGCGACACGGTCTGGAACGGGCGACGGGCCGGGGATCGCCAACTGGTGTCGGCCTGAGCGATGGAAATTGAGTTGCAGCATTGGGGACGTCAATCGAATGGTTCGAGGCATTTTCGCACGGGCCGATTGGAGCCTCTCTTGCCGCGAGTCAATTTTCGTACTCATTCAAAAGCGCGGGCTTCGACAGACGCGTAGGGCGGGCAGTACCCGCCCTACGAACGACCCTGATCCCGGCAACCGTGACTAAGCACTGATACGCTCACGTTATGCCAAACGAAACACCACTCGCGATCCGCCTCAGAGAACACACTCAAGGGGAAATCCTCTTTACGGACGCCGACCGTGCGCGCTATGCGACCGACGCTTCGATCTATCAACAAGTTCCGGTTGGCGTGTTTGTGCCGAAAACGGCTGACGACATTCAGAACGCCATCGACATTGCACGCGATTTGAAAGTACCCGTGTTGGCGCGGGGCGGTGGCACCAGTCAGTGTGGACAAACAACCGGCGTTGCGCTGGTGATTGATAGCTCCAAACATTTTCGCAACGTGCTTGATCTCAACGTCGAGAAACGCACGGTTACCGTTGAACCTGGCATCGTTCTCGACCACTTGAACGCGACGCTTAAGCCGCATGGCTTGTGGTTCCCTGTCGATGTGTCGACCAGTGCGCAAGCGACGTTAGGTGGCATGGCTGGAAACAATTCCTGTGGCTCACGCTCGATTGCCTACGGCAACATGGTGCACAACGTACTGGGCATTGAGGCCTGGCTGCCGGACGGCAGCAGTGCGAATTTTGGAGAGCGTTCGCAGGCAACAGGGCGGGCGAAACAAATCGGCGATCTCGCGCAATCGCTGGCGACAAAACATCTGGCCGAAATCGAGCGCGTGTGGCCGACCGTCATGCGGCGCGTCGGCGGTTACAACGTCGACATCTTCCGCAATCAGAGCGAGCGGCCGTACACCAAAGACGGCAGCGTCAATCTGTCGCACCTGCTGGTCGGCTCTGAGGGCACACTCGCTTTCACCAAATCGCTAACGCTAGCGCTCAGCCCGCAGCCAAAGGCAAAAGTGCTGGGCGTTGTCAACTTCCCGACCTTTCATCAAGCGATGGAATCGGCGCAGCACATCGTCAAGCTGGGGCCAACAGCGGTGGAGCTGGTGGACCGCACGATGATTGATCTGGCGCTGTCAAATCCGGCCTTTGCGCCGACGGTTCGCACGGCGCTCGTTGGCCAGCCGGATGCGATTCTGCTCGTTGAATTTTCCGGTGATGACAAGGACGCGCTCCAGCGCCAATTGAACCTTCTAGTTGAACTGATTGCCTCGCTCGGGTTGCCCAATGCGGTGGTGGAAATGACGGACGATGCGCCGCAGAAAAACCTGTGGGAAGTCAGAAAAGCCGGACTCAACATCATGATGAGTTTGAAGGGGGACGGCAAGCCCGTGAGCTTCATCGAAGACTGCGCGGTGCCGCTTGAACACCTTGCGGAATACACCGCGAATCTCACGGAAGTCTTCGCGCGGCACGGCACGCGCGGCACCTGGTACGCGCATGCAAGCGTGGGCACGCTGCATGTTCGGCCGATCCTCGACATGCGTCGCGGTGACGCTACAAAGATGCGTGCCATCGCCGAGGAAGCAAGCGCGTTGGTGCGCAAATTCAAGGGTGCCTACAGCGGCGAACACGGCGACGGACTGTGCCGCGGCGAATGGGTTTCGTGGCAATTCGGGCCTGCGATTTCGGGTGCGTTCCGCGAGATTAAGCAGGCCTTCGATCCGGACAATTTGTTCAACCCCGGCAAGATGATCGACGCGCCGAAGATGGACGATGCGTCCATCTTCCGCTTCAAGCCCGAATACAAAATTATTCCCGTCAAGACGGCGCTGGACTGGAGCGCGTGGAACGTGCAGAACGATCCGGTGACCGAAGCAACGACCGCCCCCGGAACTGGCGGCGACGCGGCGGAAGGCTTCGCCAAGGCCGTTGAGATGTGCAACAACAACGGCCACTGCCGCAAGTTTGATGCGGGAACGATGTGCCCAAGTTATCGCGTGACACGTGACGAAATTGCCAGCACGCGCGGTCGTGCCAATACGTTGCGGATGGCCCTCTCGGGGCAGCTGGGAAACAACGGAATCGCGAGCCAGCAAGTTCATGAAGCGCTCGATCTTTGCGTCAGCTGCAAGGGCTGCAAGCGAGACTGCCCGACCGGCGTCGACATGGCGAAGATGAAGATTGAGCACCTGCATCACTACAAGGCCAAGCGCGGATTTTCAATGCGCGACAATCTGATTGCCCGTTTGCCGATCACCGCGTCATTCGCGCCCAAGTGGCCGCGCCTCTTCAACCTTCGCAACCGTTCACCGTTCCTCGCGAAACTGGGCGAGAGGCTGTTCGGTCTTTCGGCGAAGCGATCACTGCCAACATGGCGCAAAGACACCGCGTGGAGCGAGTTGGGGCCGCGCAAATCGCTGAAGGAATTTCTTGGTGCGAAAGCGCGCGGCGAGAATTGCGTAGCGCTCTTTGTCGACACCTTCAACGGCGCGTTCGAACGTGAAAACGTCGGCGCCGCCATGCGCGTGCTTGAAGCCGCAGGTTACCGGGTTTACGTGCCGCGCTGGTTGCCGGAAGGGGATCGCGATTATCGCAACCTGTGCTGCGGTCGCACCTTTCTGGCCGTCGGCATGGTGGACGAGGCAAAGCGGCAGGCAGAGTATTTACTCTCTGCGCTGACACCCATTGCAGTCGCTGGCATTGACATTGTCGGGCTGGAGCCAAGCTGCCTGTTCACGATGAAAGACGAGATACTGTCGATGCGGTTTGGCGACGATGCGGAGATCGTCGCCAAACATGCGATGATGATTGAAACGTTTCTGGACCGCGAAGCGAAAGCCGGAAAGCTAGCGTCGCTCGTTTCGCGGCTAAAACCTGCGACAGCGCCCATCCTTGTGCACGGTCATTGCCACCAGAAAGCCTTCGCTGAAATCACGCCGACTCTCGCTGTGCTTGGGCTCATTCCCGATGCAAAACCCAGCCTGATCGAAAGCTCGTGTTGCGGCATGGCAGGCGCGTTCGGCTATGACGCGAAGCATTACGATGTGTCGATGCAGATGGCTGAACTAGCGCTGCTACCGGCAATCCGCAAGGTGCCTGAGGCGATTGTGGTGGCCGATGGCACCAGCTGTCGCCATCAGATTCACGACGGCGCTGCGCGTGAAGCGAAGCATGCAATCCGGGTTTTGGCCGAACATTTGCAGTGACAGCTTTTCAATAATTGCCAGTCTGCACTTGGGCTCACGCTGCAAATCGCTAATTATCGATAAATAGCAATTTGTCTCTCACGCCCTTATGCAGTAGCGATAACGTCGAAAAGCTGATGTCAGAATTCATGCAGAGTTAAAGCCCGTCAGCACGCTAATGTCATCGAAGATGGGGCGCGGCACAGCCCACCCTTTCCCGAAATCAGACCCTGACCGCATTCAAGCCGCAGGTCTGGTCCACAGCAAACTTCGCCTGCGATGCCTAACCCCGCTCAACCCGCCTCCGGCTGCGGTGGCACGGCCACCGGCTTTGGCGTGAACAGTTTCACCACGGGCGCGATTGCAGGCAACGGCACGGTGACAGCCTCGTTTGCCGAACTGCCGCCTGCGTTGGTGCCCCCGCTCAGTCAGTGGATACTCTTGCTGCTCGCACTGCTCGTCCTGGGCGTGGCCTCTCGACGATTGCGCGACGCATAGTCCGCAGAAAATAGCGAGCCGGAGCAAAAACACCCCGAACTAATGGGGCCTTTTTGTTGGCGCCTGGCAGGGAAGCCATAGTTAAAGGTATCCTGAGCTAAAGCGTTGAATTACTTTAATGCTTGCGCAGCGCGAATCCAATACCTTGCAAGCTCAGGGCAACGATAGACCGCAGTTCGTTACCATCCAAGAGCGCAAATCTTCGCCCGATTGACGCGTAGAGCCAGCAAAACTCAACGCCTGCGTTAATCCCTCATCGCGAAAGCCGAGCAGCGCGCGCATTACGATGATTGCGTCTTTGCTGTTCGCAGCGCCGTCGCCGTCAACATCCACCGCAAGTCCGTCGCGCATGGCTTCCACCGCTGCCTGAATCGTTGCCGCAGTAACCATGCTGGCAGGGTTCTTTGCGTTGGTGGTCAGATCGACGCCCGGCGTGGTGTTGGCGAGATAACGCGCCAGTAGCAACGCGTCGGTGTGCGGACGAACCGCGCCATCGCCGTCGAGATCGAGGTTGCAGGCGGCTGCAGGTTGCAGCGCGAGGTGCAGGTCGGTGACGGCGGGTGGTACCCCGACTAACGCACTCACTTTTGGCGCGTAGCCGGGTGCGCTGACCTTCACATACCAGCATCCCGTGACCACGTCCCAGCCGTATCTGCCATCGCTGCCGGTGACTTGCGGGTTCAGGTTCGGCGCGATTTGCGGTGGCGCGAAACCGGGCATTTCGAAAGTGCCGGTGTCTGGCGTGCTGCCTGTCCACACGCCGCCGGTGCCACCGGGGCGGGTGTCAATGGTGCGGCATTGCCGGGTTTGCGCTTGCGGGCCGATGATGTCGGGCAGACCGGGTAGCAGCCGCATCAGGGTGACGGTCGCGCCGGTGATGGGAAGTGAAGTGACGGCGTCGGTGATGATGCCGCTCGGGTCGTAGAGTTGCGGCGTGCCAAGCGGATAGCCGGGGCCGACGCAGCCGACGGGATACAGGCCGAAGCCGTCGCCGTTGAACGCGATGCAAGGGCGATGCGGATCCCAGTCCGGAAACAGCTTGATCGGTACGCCGGGCATGACGCCCGAGCCCGGAATCTGACCCTTCCAGAAGCCGTAATCGCTGCCAGCCTTTTGCCGGTCAACACCCTTCAGGCCGTGAGTCGGCGCAGCGGCGTTCTGATCCGGATCGATGGCGAGTTGACGCACATTGATGTAGCGACCGTTGAATTCCTGCCCGACGAAGACGGCTCGCAAATTGCCGCACGGCTCGTACTCGGGCGGGCAGGTGATGCGCACGCGCATGTTGATCGCGCTGATCGAGGCTGATCCGTTCGGGATCATGAAGTGGTTGACACCGTTCTGCACCTGCTGCTGCCCGACGGTTAGCCCCAGCGTCGTGCTGCTGAGCGGACTGCTTGCCACGATGTCGATGGTGGCGACGTTTTCGATCGCTGCCGTTACCGTGGACGTCGTGATCGTAAATTTGCTGGGGTAAGAGCCGATGGTCGCGGTGCCGCTGACGACCGTGTTGAAGTGGAGCGTGCGCGTTTCGCCCGCCTGCATCGCTACGACCGGAGACAGGCTCCACGACAGCGTTTGCTGCCCTGTCGTAGGCTGGTTGGCGAAGATGCCTGGATTGGCGGTGGTGATGCCGCTCGTGGTTCCGGGTTGCACTGTGAACAGCGAGGCGATCTGCGCTTGCACGCTGATGATGTTCACCGTGTTGGGCGTCAGGTTGATCAGCCGCAGCGTGTAGCCATTCGTTTCGTTGCGCGACGATTTCGGTGCGTCGGATTTGGCTTGTATTGCGAACGCAGCGGCGGGTTCGCTGACAAACACCTGATTGCTGCTTCCTGATACAGCAAACGCTGCGAACGCGGGCGACATGTTGCCGCTGCCTCCGGTCGTGCGGCCCTGCGCGTTGCCAGCGCTGGTGATGACGTTGAAACGATCCCCGGAGCGCGGTGTGTATCCGGGCGTGTGGTCGATGATGAGATTGCCCGCGAGGCGGACGCTGCCGTTGGAGGTGACGCCTGCACGTTGGGTGACGTTCATTGTGCCGAAGTGAGTGCCCGGCGTGGTGCCCGCGACGGTGACTTTCAGCGAACCTTTGGCGGTTTGCGAGTAGAAATTGCTCACGTTCAAGGTGCCGTTTAACTCAACGATGCCGCCGTCGTTGTCGATGCCGCCAATGATGCTGCCGCTGCCGCTGAGTTTGCCGCCGCGCAGCAGAAGCTGGCTGTTATCGAGGTTGCAGCATTTGGGCGCGCCGACCAGCGTGCCGCCGTTGAGACGCGTTTCGCCTGCGTACTGCTCAAAGTTGCCCCAGCGAAGCAAGACGTTCCCGCTATTCGCCTCGATCAGACCGTGGTTGAGCAGACCAGGCACCCAGTCGAACTGCACGGTACCGCTGTGATTTAGGTGCAGCGTGCCGTAATTGGTGAACGGTTTGCTGGAGCTTTGTCCGATGACCAGACCACTGTCGAGCGCGACGAGCGGGGAGGCGACCTGCACCGTGAAACTGCCATTGTTGATCCACTCGGCGCTGCTGCCGCCGATGATCGACTGGTTGCCCGACCACGTCGCGGTGCCGTTGTTGATGAGCGGGGTGTAGAGCCCGTTGTTGGCGGTGGTGCCGTTCGTGATGGCGAGCGTGGCCGTGGTGGCAATGGTGATCGCGTGGTTGTTTCCCAACGAGTTGAGGCTGCCGCCAGCCCAGTTGAGTGCCCTGGTGACGGTGATCGGCGCGTCAATGCGCAGGTAGCCGCTGATCAGATTGATGGTGCCGTAATTGCGCGCGCCCACGTTCATGAGCACTGCGCCGTTGCCGCCGGCGGGCTTGGTACTGGTGAAGGTGACGAGGCTGTCGGCGGTGAGCGCGGGATCCGTGAAAGTGAGGATCACGCCTGGCGCGGGTGCCATGGTGAGCGTGGGCAGGCGTGAGCCGTTGGTGGTGATGCTGGTGACTGACAATGCGTTGAAGCTCGCGAGGCCCGACACGTTGAGCGCGCCGGTACCGGAGAGGGTGCCGAAACTGTTGAAGGTGAGACTTTGCGCCGGGGCGGGGCTGTCGATTGTGAGGGTGCCGTTGTTGAGATTGGTGATGGTCACATCATCGCTGGCGGTAGGCACCGCGGCACACGACCATTTGGCAAGGTCATGCCAGCTACCGCTTCCGCCCAGCCAGTTGCAAGTGGCGGCGTGGGCGGTGGCTAGCGATATAGCGAGCGTTGTGGTCAGCAGGAGGCGTAGAGCGGAGCAAGTGGGCACGGAGCGCCTTTCGCGTGAAGTCTGTGAGGCTTAAGCCCCATCAGACGGAAACGCGGTTAGAAAGCTAACACTCCGAGTGGTTGTTGCGCGCCCTGGATCGCTGTCACGTCGAAAGTCTGGGAATGACGACCTGTCTCTGCGAAAAGTGCAACCCTTTCAATGGCAGCCCCGGTTGCGATGAGCTTACAAGTTTAAGCGCCGTATGCCAGCCACTACTTGGGCTTGCGCCCTCGGGGACGACGAGGCGCATGCCCGCCCTGCGCGGCGAGAGTGCGCCACGGTTAGATCGTCTCCAGCAAACCTTTCTTTTTGAGCATCGGCTCCACGCTTGCCGCACGTCCACGGAACGCTGCGTAGCCTTCGCGTGGCTCAATCGTGTTGCCTGCGGAATAGACGTAGCGATGCAGGCGCTCTGCGGTGGCTGCATCAAACGGATCACCCACTTCGACGAACGCATCGAAGGCGTCAGCATCGAGCACTTCCGCCCACATGTAGACGTAATACCCAGCCGCGTAGCTGTCGCCCGCAAACAGGTGCCGGAAGTGCGTCAGGCGATGCATCATCGGAACAGCGGACGGCATACCCAGGCGCGCGAGCTCCGCCTTCTCGAACGCGACCAGATCGAATCCGTCGTAGTCGGCGAGCGCGTGTGCGGCCATGTCAACGAGCGCCGAAGACGTGTATTGAACCGTCTCAAACCCTTTGTTGAACAGGCGGGCCGCTTCGATCCTTGCACGCAAATCTTGCGGCATTGCCTCGCCCGTTTTGTAGTGGCGCGCATGCTTTTCGAGTACTTCCGGCTCCAACGCCCAGTGCTCATACAACTGCGACGGCAGCTCAACGTAATCCTGCAACACATTGGTTCCGGATAGTCGCTCGTAAGTCACGTTCGACAGCAGTCCATGCAGGCCATGGCCGAATTCGTGGAACAACGTGCGTACATCGTCGAGGCTCAGAAGCGTTGGCTCGCCTGCTGGCGCTTTCGCAAAATTATTGTGATTGGCGATGATCGGAATGATGTCAGTTTGGCCCGATTCTCCGATGCGCGATTGCAGGCGATAAGCGCTCATCCATGCGCCGCCGCTCTTCGACGCGCGCGCGAAATTGTCCGAAAGAAAAATGCCCGACAACGCACCCGTGGCGTTGCGAACCTCGAACAGGCGAACGTCCGGGTGATACATCGGCACGCCCCTCTTCTCCTCAAACGTGAGGCCGAAAAGCTTGCCCGCGCAATCAAACATCGCCCCGATCATGGCGTTTAATTCGAAGTACGGTTTGGTCTCGGCGTCGTCGAGCTGGTAGCGCGTCTGACGCACTTTCTCCGCGAAATAGCGCCAGTCCCATTTCTCAATGGCATGGGTATGACCTGTCGAGAGCGCCATCGCCTTGATGGCATCTAGCTCCGCGTTGGCGCGCCGTTTCGCCGGTTCCCAAACTTTCCCGAGGAGTTCCTGAACCGCGGACGGCTTTCCCGCCATGCGGTCAACTAGCGCATAGTCCGCGAATGACGCGTAGCCATGAAGCGCGGCCTGCTCCTTGCGCAGCTTGAGAATCTCCACGGCAATTGCGCGATTGTCGCTAGCGCCGATGTGCCCGCCGCGCGACATCCACGCAGTGAGCGCCTGTTCGCGAAGATCGCGACGCTCAGAAAAGGTCAGGAAAGGCACGATCAGCGAGCGCGACAGCGTGATCATGTGCGTGTCTTTCAACCCCCGCGCTTCAGCGGACTCTTTCGCAGCGTTGCGCAGAAAAGGAGGCAGGCCAGCGAGATCAGCCTCAGTACGCAAAATGAGTTGATAGCTTGCCTCATCGGCCAGCACGTTTTGTGAAAACTGCGTAGTGAGTTCAGCCAGCCTGGCGACTACCTTCGCGTAGCGCGCTTTCGCTTCGTCGACCAGCTTGGCACCGGCCCGCACGAAGTCCAGATGGACACGATCAAGCAAACGTTGCTGCTCTTGCGAAAGACCCAGTTCACCGGACTTTGCATGCACGGCGTCGATGCGCGCGAAGAGCGCTGCGTTCATGTAGATCGCGCTGTTGTGCTCGGACAGTTTCGGGGCCAGTTCCAGTTCTACCTTTTGCAATTCGGGAGACGTTTCAGCCGCTGTCAAATTGAAAAAGAGCTCGCGGATACGCGCGAGCAGACGCCCACTCCTGTCGAAGGGCACCAGTGTATTTTCGAAGGTTGGCGCATCGGTCGCGACGACCAAAGCGTCAATTTCAGCGCGATGCTCCTGAAGCGCCACATCAAAGGCGGGCGAAAAGTGCGCGGGCGTCACCATATCAAACGGCGGCAGCGCGTACGGCGTGTTCCATTCGGTCAGGAGTGGATTGTTGTTCATGCTGATTG
Organism: Burkholderiales bacterium; assembly: GCA_043777615.1. Lineage (GTDB taxonomy): Bacteria > Pseudomonadota > Gammaproteobacteria > Burkholderiales > Casimicrobiaceae > Casimicrobium. Next base: position 11,061 of record JAYWHV010000092.1, read on the forward strand.
TTCTTTCAAAAGCTATTCAGTCGCGCCAGACTCAGGCGTTGCACCAGCGCTGCGGCCCTTATGCCAAAGCACATCGGGCTGACCATTCGCGCGATTCAACACGCGCGACAACACAAATGCCATGTCGCTCAAGCGGTTCAGATAGATGCGGGCCTCTGACGAGACGCTCGGATCGGTCTCTGCAAGGCTCAGCAATGAACGCTCCGCGCGACGACCGACTGTGCGTACCAGGTGTGCATAGGCCGACGCACGCGATCCGCCCGGCAAAATAAAGTCTTTCAGCATGGGTAAGTCGGCATTAAGCGATTCGGTCAGTGCTTCTAGCCGCGCGATGTGCGCCGACTTCATGGCAAAGTACCCGGGAATCGACATTTCGCCGCCGAGGTCAAACAAATCATGCTGAACGTCGGTCAAAGCATCGCGAAGTGGCTCAGGCATGGCTTCGGTCAGCAACAAACCGACGACGCAGTTCAATTCGTCAATATCGCCCATCGCCGCCACGCGCAAATGCGTTTTCGGCACCCGGGAACCGTCTCCGAGGCCCGTTGTGCCTGCGTCACCGGTTTTCGTTGTAATCTTGGTTAAACGGTGGCCCATAAAATAGCTGCCAGAGCAGTGAGTGGATAGTGATGGACGCAAGTTTAGAAGAACGTCGAGAGGCGCACACGGAAACTCCGCTGGTCGTGCGCGAGAACGACAACGGCGTAACAACCCTTGCGCTGAACCGACCGCAGCAGTACAACGTGTTGTCCAGCGCCATGCTGTCGGCACTGCAACGTAGCCTAGACGAGGCTGCCGATGATGCAAATACACGGGTGGTCGTGCTCGCGGCGGCGGGCAAAGCGTTCTGCGCAGGCCACGACTTGAGTGAAATTAAGGCGAATACTGATGCACAAAACGGTGCGGCCAGGCAGCAGGCCTTATTCGATCAATGCAGCCGCGTGATGATCACGCTGGCCGAGTTGCCGCAACCCGTCATCGCGCGCGTTCACGGCGTTGCGACGGCGGCCGGATGCCAGCTGGTGGCGGCGTGTGACCTCGCGATTGCTGCGCGTTCCGCGCGATTTGCGACTAGCGGCATTAACCTAGGTTTGTTTTGTTCTACGCCTGCGGTTGCCGTGACGCGTAACGTTTCGGCAAAACATGCGGCGGATTTGTTGTTCACCGGTCGATTCGTCAACGCGCAAACCGCTGAAATGTGGGGACTGGTCAGTCGATGCGTCGACGACGACGCACTCAATGCTGCGGTTGCCGAGCTGGCGGCGAGCATTTCGAATAAATCGGCACACGCCGTTCGCTCCGGCAAAGCGCTACTGCGCGCGCAGCAAAACATGAGCCTGACTGACGCTTACAGCGCTGCATCGGGCAATATGGCCCGCGATACGCAGTCAGATGACGCAAAATTGGGCATCCGTGCTTTTCTTGAGAAGCAGCCCGCCCCTCAATGGAGAGACCGATGAGCCTTTTACGCCCTGATCCACCGCCGCCAACTGAAACCTGGGAAGATTTGCGCGAATGGGCGAATCATTCTTGGTGGCACAGGTATCGCGCCAGCGTAAGGGTGATGCTGCCTATCGTTTCGCTTGTGATCGGAATCGCTGCGATTGCGCTGTTTGTCGCTGAACCGTCCTGGCGCACTGCGCAGTGGGTTGGTGGCATGTGGGCCATGGGAGTACTCGTGACCGGGCTGGGCTACATGCGGCGAATGAACCGCGCAGCTGCGCAGGTGCCGCCGATCACCGCTGCGAGCAGCAACCCGACGACAGCCGTGGATATTCGCGGCAGTCGGGAGCGAACACTCGACTAGCGATGCAGCTGCCTGCGTGCAGAGAAAAAATTCACGCAAAATCCGACCGCTGCGCCGAGCAGGATTGCGCCCCAAATCTGCCACAAGCTGCGATCTGACAGGTACAGAAGTCCGGTGGATATAGCGAAATTCAGCGCAGTGCCGACTGACTGAGCGGCGACGTAGCGCAACCAGCTTGCAACCGATGCGGGTTCCGACACCGTGAACGTAAAACGGCGATTGAAAAAGTATGTCGTCGTCACGCCCGCAAGTAGCGCCGTCAGGCGCGCCAGAATCACCGGCACTTCGAGTTTCACACCGACTGAAACAATTGAGGCATCAATTGCCAGTGCGATGAATGCGCCAATCAGGTAGCGACCCGCCTGGCCTATCGTTTCACGCATCGTTTTCTTTGAAAAAATCACGTTGTGTCATCTTAGACCAGCTGACAAGCGCCGCTTCGGATCCGGGTATACCACCGTGATCGAGGTGCTTTGCGGCGCGCCACCTTCAATGGAAATGTTCCAGTTTGCGTCGAGTTCAGCGCACGCCCCGCATCGAAACACGCGCGTGTTGGCGAATTGCGAGACCGGCTGTTGCACAACGCCGTTGACGACCGCACTTCCCGAAAAAAGTGGGTGGGTAGGCAAAAGGCTGCTAACCACCACTAATGCGTCTGCTTTGGTTTGAAATTGCATCTGCCAGCGGATATGTTTTGCGCCAGCGATCATTTCGTTGAAACGCGGGGGATACACGCGCCCAAAGACTTGTGCCATCGCCGCTTGGGGTGAGATCACCTGTGCGGCAGGCACCAGCCCGTAGGAACCCAGAATAAGCGTCGGTGCTGCAGACAGCTCACGCCAGACCGGAATCGGTAATCCTGTCCATGCGTTGTCAGCGCCTCCCGTTTGCGAGAAAGCGCCGCGATTGCGGCAATGAAAAAACTGCTGCTGCCCCAATCCAATATCCTGTGTCGCCGCGAGGTCTCCGTGCAGTGCCACTGCTTCAGTTTGCGCGCACAACCACACGGCAATCGCGTCTTGAGTCGGAGCTGCGCTGATCGATTCAAAGTGTTTCGTCGTCGACGTATTTTGCATGTTGGAATGGAGCGGCAATCGCGATTCGACGATGCCATTTCTCGCCGCATAAACGTAGCCTGCGGCGACACCGATGTGTAGCGCACACGTGCTCACCAGAATACCCGTTAAGACGACCGAACCGCCACGAACATTGGGTAACGCCATCCACGCCGATGCGAACAGAACGGTCAGCGGTGGCAAGGCAACGTAGAGCATGTAGAACGGGGTGTGATCGCGCAGCAGGGCGACGCCAACAAGTACACCCAGCAAAGTCAAAAGCGAGGCCCAAAACGTAGCGCACAGGCGTCGATCTGCGAGCGAGACCACCGCTCCAAAGGCCGAAAGAATCAATGTCAGCGCCCAGAGCGGCGGCCAGGCAGCATCAAACCAATCTGCTGGCAATGTCGTGCCAACCACATGGGCCGACTGAAACCAGAACAGGTTTTGCAACAGCGGCACGACCCCGGCAAGGGATCCGCGCATACCGGATGCACCAGACACATTTTCGGAACCCGATGTCAGGCCCAGCCCTAGCGCGACCACAAGGGGCAGGAATACGACGGCCACCGCACAAAAAGCGGCGAACGCCGCCCGGATTCGATACGGCTTCGGCAGATTTAGCACGGCCACCCCGGCCCATGGCAACAGCAGAACCGCTGTCGGATGTGCATGCAGCGCGAGCGCGGCGCATGCACCTAGCCCAAGCGCCTCTCGAGTACGGTCCGGAGCGGCCCGCAGCCGCAATGCGAAGAGTGCCGTTGCCCAAATGGTGACCTCCAAAAACTGCGTGTGGCTGATCCCAAACAACTGATAGGAGGCAACCCCTGGCAACGTCGCTGCGAAGATCATGATCACGCCGAAACGTACATCCATCCAACGCAGCGCGACGCGATAAATCAGCACATACTTGAGCGCTGCCAGCGCCCCCAGCAATGCAAAGTACATTGTGAGCGACGAACTGATTGCCGCTGCCGCTGCAACAACGTAGTACCAAATGGAACTGAGCAGCTCAAAAGGTCCGACCGGCGGGCCAATCAGGGGAAACGCGCGACCGCTCGCAATTTCGATGCCCCAAAACATATCGCGCGCTACATCAATGGTCATCACGCCATGGGCGATCGCGACAACATAGGCCAACACAACGACTAACACCAAGCCCCACAGGCCTTTAGGTGCTGATTCTCGTTGGGTGAAACGCATTTCCATGTTGCGATTGTCTCGCAACGATGGGCGCGAAAATATTCCGGGATTTAGAGCCACGGCTCTGCTGCGTTTAGAAACAATCGGCACGCCCTCGCAGATTTCTATAATCGTGGGTTACCGTTAACGTCAACTTGGCAGTGCCGCTCGTGGCATTTGCCCCCCTGGCAGAAGCAAGGAGCAGGTGTGAAGATACTAGTCCCGGTCAAACGCGTTGTCGATTACAACGTCAAGGTGCGCGTCAAGGCCGACAACACGGGCGTTGATATCGCCAACGTCAAAATGTCGATGAACCCCTTTTGCGAAATCGCAGTTGAAGAAGCCGTGCGGCTCCGGGAGAAAGGTGTTGCCACCGAAGTCATCGCCGTTTCTGCCGGCGTCGTGCAATGTCAGGAAACCTTGCGCAACGCAATGGCCATTGGCGCTGATCGGGGCATCCTGATTGAAACCGAAGTGGAGCTGCAACCACTTGCCGTTGCAAAACTGTTGAAAGCTATTGTCGACAAAGAGCAGCCAAAGCTCGTGATTCTCGGCAAACAAGCCATCGATGACGACGCCAATCAGACGGGCCAGATGCTGGCTGCCTTGCTCGGCTGGGGACAGGCTACGTTTGCGTCCAAAGTTGAAGTGGCGGGCGACGTAGCAACCGTTACCCGCGAAATCGACGGTGGCGCAGAAACAGTTGCCATCAAGCTACCAGCGATCATCACGACGGATCTTCGTCTGAACGAGCCGCGTTATGCGACGCTGCCAAACATCATGAAGGCCAAGAAAAAGCAGCTGGATATTTTCAAGCCAGCGGATTTGGGTGTTGATGTGACGCCGCGCCTGACCACACTGCGCGTTGACGAGCCACCGAAGCGTCAGGGCGGGGTGAAAGTCGCGGACGTTGCCGCTTTAATCGACAAACTCAAAAACGAAGCGAAGGTGATCTAACCATGGTGAATCTTGTCATTGCGGAACATGATCATGGCTCGCTAAAGGCAGCAACGCTGAACGTGATTTCTGCGGCTACTGCGATTGGTGGTGACGTGCATGTCCTCGTTGCCGGCCACAACGCCAGTGCTGCAGCCGCTGCGGCGGCGCAGGTTGCAGGCGTGTCGAAAGTATTGTTGGCTGACAGCGCGGCACACGCAAACCTTTTGCCTGAGAGCGCTGCCGCACAAGTGGTTGCGGTTGCCTCGGCGTACAGCCATATCCTCGCCCCGGCAACGGCGTACGGCAAAGGCGTCGCCCCCAGGGTGGCCGCCCTGCTCGACAAAGCGCAAATCAGCGACATCATCAAGGTCGTTGATGCCGACACGTTTGTTCGTCCAATCTACGCCGGTAACGCCTATGCAACCGTCAAATCATCGGACAGCGTGAAAGTCGTGACCGTTCGTGGCACTGCGTTCACTGCCGCTGCGACCTCAGGTGGTAGCGGTGCGGTGGAAAATGTGATGGCAGTGGCCGACAGCGGGCTGTCAAGCTTCGTCTCCGCTGAAATCACCAAGAGCGAGCGGCCCGAATTGACGGCCGCGAAGATCATCGTTTCCGGTGGTCGCGGCCTCGGTTCTGGCGATAAGTATCGCGAGGTGCTCACGCCATTGGCTGACAAACTGAACGCGGCGATGGGTGCGTCACGCGCTGCCGTTGACGCGGGCTTTGTACCCAACGATTATCAGGTGGGTCAAACCGGCAAGATCGTTGCGCCGGACTTGTACATCGCCGTCGGCATCAGCGGCGCGATCCAGCATTTAGCTGGAATGAAAGACAGCAAAGTGATTGTTGCCATTAATAAGGATCCGGACGCGCCGATTTTTGGTGTGGCGGATTACGGCTTGGTTGGTGACTTGTTTGAGGCGGTTCCGCAGCTCGTCGCTGCGCTTTAGCAA
>JAYWHV010000093.1:0-16745 GCA_043777615.1 Burkholderiales bacterium
GTAAGCCGTTGCCATCGGTAAATTCGCGGCTCATGATGCGCACGCCGTCTAACAGCACCCACAATAAGAGCGGCACCAGAAATACCGGTACGCCGCCGCTCAGGATCGACAGAACGCCGAGCGCCGTTTGTACGGCTCCAGTCCGCCGATGACCGACATAAATTCGGTGACCGCCGAGCCAGCCTACAAACAGTGCGAGCAGCCCCACGGTTTGTGTGTAGTACGGGGAAACTCCGGCGTCCGATTCAGTCTCAAGATCGCTGGCTACCATCGCTGGCGGAACTTTCGGCACGCGCAGCAGCGCCCGCACACCGGTCGGCGCATTGGGCTCCACCACCAGCTCAGCAGTATCGCCGTAAAGCATCTTCAGGCGTTCACGGGTGTTCGCCAATCCGATGCCCGTTCCGCCAGTGTCAGCGCCGCCAAAACCAAGCCCGTTATCGGCCACCAGCACTTCGATCTGCTCACCGACCTGGCGCACCTGAATGGCAATGGTGCCGCCGTCACGCTTCGGCTCCAGACCGTGCTTGATCGCGTTTTCGACCAGCGTAGCAATCATGGTGGGCGGCAGGCTGATGCCGTTCAAGTCATGCGGGACGCTGATTGTGTAGTTCAGTCGATCGCCCATGCGAATTTTCAGGAGATCGAGATAAGCGGTCACCACTTCCACTTCGCGGCCGAGCGTGGACGTTGTCTCACGCATCGTCGGCATCGCGGCGCGCAGGTAGGAGATCAAACGCTCAAGCATGTGGCCGGCCTGCGGCGGGTCAATCTCTTGAAGCGCCTGCACGTGCGCCAGGGTGTTAAACAGAAAGTGCGGCTCAACCTGCGCGCGCATCACCATCAATCGGGCCTCGGCGAGCTGACGGGCGTAACTTTCGCTGCGCTCGCGTGATTCGGCGATGACGGCGCGCTGTTCACCTTTGGCGGCGCGCCCGGCAAAGGCGCGCGCAATCAGCATCACGACAAACAGTATCGTCAGGATGCCAAAGGACACGGCTCCGACAATAAATTTCTGGGCGTCGTTACCGACGGTCGTTTGAATGAGTGCACGGGTTTCCGGATCGAAATTCACCGGTGCAACGGTGGCCTTGCCATTGAAATCGAGCAACGCCTGGCCCTTTTTGCCGAACAGATTAATGGTAACCGTGACGGCGTCCTTGCCCTCTTTGTTGGGGGTGCCCGCTTGGTTGCCAGGGCTGGGAGCAAATGCTTCCGTGTGACTTTGCAGTTCTTTCAGCTGTTCGATGTTTTCCTGCAACGATTCGATTTTGGTGGCCATCTGCTCGATCTTGTCGGTCGCGTCAGGCGTGTCTAGATTGGTACGAAGCTTGGCAGCCGCCTGCTCGAGCGCGCGGGACGTCTGCTTGATTTGATCTTGCTGACTGTCGATGAGCGCCTTCAATTCAGACGCACTTTTGACCGTGACTTCGTGCGAAGGCGAAGCCCGCTCGCGGTCAATGTCGGCGATGACTTCGTCAATTTCGCGCACTACTACCGGGTCGTCGGCAATGAAGCGAAAACCCACGAGACCCGTGCGAGCCCGCTCCAGTACCTGCTTCTGAATGGCGAACTTGAATTCCTGCTGCGCAGTCGGCGACGTCAGTTGACGTTTCAGTCGAATGGAATCAAACGGCAGCGTAAAAAAGCCTACTGCGACCAGGACAATGACCCCGCCCAATATCAAGCGCCACCACGGCGTACCGCCGAAGCCTTTCCAGATGCGCCGGCCAAGCGTTGGCGGCGACGGCAACAACGCAGCGGGCGGTGGCAGGCGGTCCACGGCAGCAGGGGGTTGGGTTGAAGGCACAGTCATGGCAAAGTCATTGCGGGGGCGCAATCCGGTCGGTTCTACATTGCGACGAAGTTTGCCACCGCTCGCGCCGGATTGCGCGCTCGCTGCGACGGGATGGAGGCGAGGCGGATCAATAACGGGGAGCGCACCGCCTTTGGCGATACAGCTTTATGCTGAAATCTCCATTGCACAGGGGCTATATTAAAATTATTTCACAAGTCGACTATTATCGTTTATGCGCGCTACCCCTTATTTAATAGTGCTTCTAGACAAAAGCTGAAGGCGAGTTCTTCGCACATTTCGCACGGGTTCCGCAACAGAAGTAAGGCCTGCCACCGCGTCCACCATTGTCGTTATGCTCTTGGTGTCGCAACAATTTCGGGAGCCGCTTGTGGCTAAATTTGCCGTGTCCGCGCAATCGCTCGTTCGCGCGCTGTGCGTCGCGGTGTCGCTCAACGCGCCATTGGCCTGGGCACAAACGCCGGTCACCGTGACCGAGTACTACAACACGGATCTTGACGCCTATTTCATCACGGGCCGCGCCAACGAGCAGGCGCTGCTGGACAATGCGGCCGGTTTTCGGCGTACTGGAATGAGCTTTGCGAGCGTTGCCGCGCTCGCTGCGCCCGGCAATCTGACCGCAATCTGCCGCTACTACATCTCAACGGCGTCGCCCTTCGTGAGCTCGCATTTTTATGGTGTGCAGAGCACCGATTGCGCGCAAATCGCAGCGCTCAAACCAGCGGGGTTTTCCGACGAAGGCTTCGACTTTGCGACCACGCTGCCAAACGCGAATCGCACCTGCCCAGCCAACGCGCCGAACGCAATCCGCCGCGCCTACCGCGCCGCCGCAAACGGCAAGACCGGTAATCACCGCTATGCCACGTCGCAGGCAACCATTGATGGCATGGTCGCGCTCGGCTGGGTCGACGAGGGCGTCACGTTCTGTGCAACGACCGCCGCCACCATCGGAAAAAGCAGCACGCAAGTCAGTTTTGAGAATTTCCTTTTATCCGGCGGCGTCTACAACCTGCAGTTCGGCAGCACAACTACTGGGAGCACGACGACGACGAGCTACGTGTTCGCTTATCAAACGGCCGCGACGAGCAGCCCCGGGACGGCGGGCTCGCAAATTGACAGCCCGCTCGTCAATGTCGCGCGCACCCTGCCGCTGCCCAACACGGCGACTCTACCCCGTGACCGCGTGGTGTTCCCGTTATTGCGCGACGTTTTCGCCGGCTCGGTCGACCCGGCGCGCTTCACGGTACGCTATGTCGGCGACAATATCGAATTCGACACCCTGACCGACGATGGCAGGCAAACCACGCTCACGACCGTAGCGTCAGCCGCTGAAAACTACGCTCTGACCGGCACCTTTGCCAACATGCCCATCGATGTTGCGGCGATTTACCCGGCACTTGCTTCCAGCGCGAGCGTCAACCTGAACGCCACCTGGCGAACCGGTGCGGCATATCAAAAGCGTCTGGCCACGCGCAAAGCCGACACCTACTTTGTCGGCGACTGCGGCGCAACAACATACAACAGCGACGTTACCGCGTGCCCGGGCAGTGCCGGCAAAACACTCGAAGCGTGGTTCCCGATTAACGATGGATCGCAAGGCAAAGTCTGGCAAATCAGCGATGGCGTCATCGCCAACTTCAATGGCGTGCGTGTTTGGGTTGCCAACCTGGAGCGTCCCATTAGTGTGTCGCCCACGATTTCCTATCGAACGTACATTCAGTCACCAGACGGCAGTGGCATCTACATAGGCGCTCTCCAGCGGGCAGGCACGCCAGTGCGAAGCAACACCGCAACCGGCATCGCGTCCTACCAGCTTCGCTTTAATCAGGCGGCAATTGACAGCATTCGTGCTGCGCTGAATTTCTAGTCCACGTCACTGGCGCGGCAGAGGGCCTCGGAAAGACTACTTCTTCCCCGGATTCGGAGAGAAAAATTCCATTTTGTTGGGCTTGTCGCGCCACTCATCGGCGTCGAGCGGCGCGGCTTTCTTGCGCGAAATATTCGGCCAGATCACCGCGTATTCAGCGTTTAATTTGATCCATTTTTCCGCGATGTCGGAGTCAGGCTTGATCGCGTCGACCGGGCATTCCGGTTCACAGACGCCGCAGTCGATGCATTCGTCAGGGTGGATGACGAGCATGTTCTCGCCCTCGTAGAAGCAATCCACGGGGCACACGTCCACACAGTCGGTGAACTTGCATTTGATGCAGCTGTCGTTTACGGCGTAAGTCATGGGGCTCTTCTGATCCGGGCGTTGGTGATGCGGCGCACTTTTGCGCGTCCCGTATTTTGCCGCAGTTGATGGGCGAACCGGCTGACCTGCGAAGCCGGGACGGCACAGGTATTCCTGGCACCTCGGTGAAATTCCGGTTGCAGCCGTCGTGGCCGCGATTGATGGCGCCACCAGCGACGGCTGAAGGCATTGGCGAGCAACGTCGCGCGGCGGTTGCCAAAACGCGCTTCGCTGGCACAAATCTTGATATCTCATCTTGGATACAAGTTTGGATGCACTAAATTAATGCAACGCGACGCTACTGCCACCGCCTTGATGACAGCACCCGCACAAACCGGCTCGACAGCCTGGATTTCGCGCTTTGAGCGGCCGTTGGCAGGCGCCACGTTGGGGCCGCTGGCTGGACTCACCTTCGCCGCCAAGGACAACATTGACATCGAAGGACTGCCAACGACCGCGGGCTGTGCCGCGTTTGCCTACCAGCCCGCAACGCACTCAATAGTTGCACAAAAACTGCTCAAGGCTGGTGCATCGGTCGTCGGCAAGACCAATCTTGACCAATTTGCCTGCGGCCTGAACGGCACGCGCTCCCCTTATGGTCCCGTACCCAATTCTTTCAATCCGGACTATGTTTCGGGTGGTTCAAGCTCCGGCTCGGCCTACGTTGTGGCAACTGGGCAGGTCGATTTTGCTTTGGGAACGGACACGGCAGGCTCCGGTCGCGTGCCAGCTGGACTTAACAACATCGTTGGTATCAAACCCTCGAAAGGACTCATCAGCACGCGAGGCGTCGTTCCAGCTGCCCAAAGCGTCGACTGCATATCGATCTTTGCACGAACTGTAGCAACTGCGGCCAACGTACTGGAAGCCGCAATGGGATACGACGCGATGGATCCCTATTCGCGAGCGCTGACTTTAGTCAGTGCACCATTCCCAGCGAAATTCAGGTTTGGCGTGCCACAACCGCTCGCGTTCTTCGGTGACACATTCGCCGCTAACGCATTCGCCCAAGCCATCGAGAACTTGCGGGCGCTTGGTGGCACGCCAGTCACGATTGACTACGCGCCGTTGGCGAGCGCCGCCGCATTGCTCTACGAAAGCGCAATGGTCGCCGAGCGGTACGCTGCTATTCGCAAATTCTTCGAAAGCAATCTAAACGAAGTCGTTGAACCGGTGCGCAGCATTCTCGCCAAGGGTCGCGACTATAGCGCCGCCGATCTCTTTGATGCACAAACCCAACTCCGCGTCTTCGGTCAACAAGCCGAGCGCATGTGGAAAAGCATTGATGTGTTGCTCGTGCCTACCGCGCCAACGCACTACACGGTCGAAGCCATGCAAAGCGATCCGATCGCGCTCAATCGCAATCTGGGCGCGTACACCAACTTCGTAAATCTGCTCGATTACGCCGCGATTTCGGTGCCGAGCAGTATTCGCCCGGATGGCCTTCCGTTCGGCATCACGCTGATTGGGCAATGCGGCAGCGACTGGCAGCTTGCCGATTTGGGGCAGCGCTATCACCACGCCAGCGGATTGCCGCAGGGCGCGACTGGCGAGCCGCTACCCCCTCCGATGCCCATCGAAGCCTTAAAGCCCTCAGCAACGGTGAAGGTTGCAGTCGTCGGCGCACATCTTTCAGGTATGCCGCTCAATAGCCAGCTCACCGAGCGGCAGGCAACGCTAGTGATGCAAACCGAAACCGCGCCGGATTACCGCTTCTACGCACTGCCGGGAACGGTGCCACCCAAACCCGGTTTAGTGCGCGTTGCGCGCGGCACCGGTGCACGCATCGCGCTCGAAGTGTGGGAGATGCCCGCCACGAACTATGGCTCGTTTGTTGCAATGATTCCCGCACCACTGGGAATTGGCACGCTGGCGCTTGCCGATGGCAGCAGCGTGCAGGGATTTGTGTGCGAACCGTATGCGCTTGAAGGCGCAAAAGAAATTTCTCAGCTGGGCGGATGGCGCGCATACATCGAGTCGCTCAAAGCCGAAACGTAACCCGTTAAACGTCATTCATACCCTCAGGAGTCTCCATGAAATCATCCGATCCTACGTCCACTGGCAAGGTCAACACGACGCGACGAAATGTCGTCAAGGCAGCTGCTGCGGCAGGCGTTCTCAGCGCATTCGGCGCGCCTGCCATTCTGCGTGCCCAGACACCGAAAATTCGCATTGGCTACTGGCCGGTCGCAGCGGGCTTGCCATTCTTCGCTGCCATTGAAAAAGGTTATTTCAAGGAAGCAGGACTCGATGTCGAAGCATTAAAGTTCGCCGGCGCACAACAAGTGATGGAGGCCATGTTGTCGGGCCGTTCCGACGGCAGCTCCAATGGCACCGGTTCGGCGAACCTCGCGATTGGCGAAATCGCACAACCGGGTTTGTTCAAAATTTTCTGCACTAACCCGAGCAATGCGAAGTTTGTGCTCGACGAATTCATCGTCGCCAAAGACAGTCCGATCAAAACGATGGCAGAACTCAAAGGAAAACGCGTTGCCTCTGGTCCCGGCATACAAAATATGACGCTCGCCAAGACCATGCTGGAGCGCGCGGGCGCAGGCGTGATGTCTGTCACGGAACTACCGATCGGACAACACATCGCGGCCATCGCTGCCGGACAAATTGACGCGGCTTACACGCTGGAGCCCACGGGAACGATTGGCCGCATGAATGGCACAACGCGTGTGCTCGAGGCAGGCGTCGTTGCCAAATACATTCTCGGCGATCCGCTGGCGCCGTGGCACGGTGGATCGGCGAGCCTCACCTCCGAATTCATCAAAAAGAATCCTGAAATCGCAAAGAAATTTATCGCAGCATACGCGCGAGGCGTGGAGCTGGTGCGTACCAAGCCGGCCGACGCACGCCAGTACATGAAAGGCTACACCGCCATCGAGGGCCCGCTTACAAGCGAGGTGCCGCTTGCCTCGTACATGCTCTATAACGAATTCAAGCCTGCCGATATCGCTTACTTCCAGAAGTTCTACGATCTGTTTACTGAAAAGGGCATCTTCGACAAGAAGGTGCTAGTGGACGGCCTGCTGTACAAAGGCTAAACGTGGCAGGCTCAAACACGACCGCAACAGTCGCGTCCGCCGCCAAACCGTGGGCCGCGCCGACAAACACCACCACGCCGCCCCGCGAATCACGCTGGGGCAAACTGCTGCCATTCGTCGGTCCGGTCGTCCTATTCATCGTCTGGGATCTGGTCGTGCGCTTCGGCTTGATCAAAGCCATCTTGCTGCCAAGTCCATCGGCAGCAATGCTTGCGCTCGTGACGGGGCTGGCGGGCGGTCCGCTACTCACCGATTTTCTGGTCACGCTGATGCGCACGCTTCAAGCGTTCCTGATAGCTGCGGTGGTTGGTATGCCTCTAGGTGTACTCCTCGGCAGTAATGAAAAGGCTTACCGCAGCGTCGAATTCTTGATCGACTTCTTTCGCTCGACCCCCTCGTCCGCTTTGATCCCGTTGTTCCTGCTGATCTTCGGCGTGTCGGACATCAACAAAGTTGCAATTGCCACGTTCGGGGCGTTCCTGATCGTTGTGTTCAACAGCGCTTACGGCGTGATAAACGCGCGCAAGCAGCGCGTAATGGCCGCCAAAGTCATGGGAGCCTCGCGCTGGCAAATCTTCAAGGACGTGTTGATCTGGGAAAGTCTGCAACCGTCATTCGTGGGATTGCGATCAGCGGTGTCGATGGCGCTCGTGATCGTGATCGTAGCGGAGATGTTCATCGGCTCCGAAAATGGTCTCGGTCATCGCATCATCAATGCGCAGCAGGTGCTGAACGTCAAGAGCATGTATGCGGCGATCCTTGCTGCAGGCACGCTGGGATATGCGTTGAACGTGCTGTTCCTGTTGCTGGAACGAAAAATTGTGCACTGGAGCGGAAGGTAAGTCATGGAAGTCCTCAACCCGCCGACGTTCACCGATGTACCCGTGCCGCCTTTCCGTCCAGGCCCCGCGGGCACGCACATCACCATTCGCGGCCTGACCAAATATTTCGCTGGATGGCCGCTGTACGAGAACTTCGATCTCGACATCCCAAAGCACAAAATCGTTTCTGTCTTCGGCCCCAATGGCTGCGGCAAAAGCACACTGATAAACATGATCGCGGGCTTGATCCCGATTGATAGCGGCGAAATTCTGTTCGACGGCAAGTCGCTAAAGGACACAAAGATTGGGTACGTGTTCCAGAACTACCGCGAGGCGATGTTCCCCTGGATGCGCACCATCGACAACATCGCTTATCCGCTGCTGCTCGAAGGCAAATCCAAGGCCGAAGTAGATCGTCGGATGGCTGAGCTCGTTGCGTCGTTCGATGTGAAGTTTGATTTGAAACGCTACCCGTATGAACTATCCGGCGGACAGCAGCAAACGGCGTCAATCATGCGCGCTTTGGCGCCGAATCCAGAAGTGCTTTTCCTCGATGAACCGTTCTCGGCACTTGACTTCGAAATGACGCTTTTTATCCGTGAAAAGTTGCAGGAAGTGTTCATGCAGACGGGCACCACGATGATGCTCGTGTCCCATGATCTTGAAGAGGCGGTGTACCTTGCTGATCAGGTGCTGCTGCTGACCAAACGTCCCACCAAAGTCGCGGAGATCCTGCCATACGGCGAGGCGCGACCGCGCACGCTGGAGACGCTCTCCGAGCCAGGCTTCATCGCGACCAAAAAGTTAAGCCTGGAAATTTTCCAGCGTGAGGTACGGCGCTGATGCAGTCTGACGACGTACTTGCTTACATAAAGGCCAGCGCAAAACTGCTTGCGCTGCCGCTCGATGACGAGCGTGCTTTGCGCGTTGCGCAACACATGGAGCGCACTGCGGGTTTGGCGAGATTGCTGGAAACCGCAACTCTTTCGCCCGAGGACGAGCTGACGGAGATTTATTGTCCGGCCCCATTTCCAGATGAGTCCGTACGACCATGACCAACGTAGCCGAGCTATCACTTCAGCTGGCCACGCGAGAAATCAGCGCGCGGGAAGCGCTGGCTGTTTCTATCGCACGCATAGCGGCCACTGACGCTCGCATCAACGCTTTCACCGATCATGGTTTCGAGCGCGCCGTTGCCGAGGCCGACTCAGTGGACGCAAGGCGTGCCAGGAAAGAAGCGCTAGGCCCGTTGGCGGGCGTGCCCTATGCCGTGAAGAACCTGTTCGACATTCAGGGTGTGGTCACACGAGCTGGCTCCAAGATCAATCGCTCGCACGCTCCAGCGAGTGCTGATGCGGTGCTGGTGGAACGCATGCGGTCCGCGGGTGCCGTACTGGTCGGCGCGCTCAACATGGACGAGTACGCCTACGGCTTCACGACAGAAAACAGCCACGATGGCCCCTGCCACAACCCACATGATTTGACGCGCGTCGCAGGTGGCTCATCGGGCGGCAGCGGTGCGGCGGTCGCTGCGGGACAAGTTGGCATCGCGCTCGGGTCGGATACGAATGGCTCTATCCGCGTACCAGCGTCGCTCTGTGGCGTGTGGGGACTGAAACCCACGTTCGGGCGTCTGTCGCGACGAGGCAGCTACCCGTTTGTTCATAGCATCGACCATCTCGGCCCGCTTGCGGATTGTGTTGAAGGCCTCGCATGGAGTTACGACGCGATGCAAGGCGCAGACGCACTAGACCCCGGTTGTCACGCGTTGTCCGTGCAGCCTGTTGCCGAAGACTTTCAACGCGGCGTTGACGGTCTGCGTATCGGAGTGCTCAACGGCTACTTTCACGAAAACGCCACACCTCCCGCCCGCGAAGTTGTCGCACTCGCGGCGAACGCGCTCGGAGCGAAAGCCGAAGTCGAATGGCCTGACGCGGCGCTGGGTCGCGCAGCCGCTTTCATCATCAGCGCGAGCGAAGGTGGCAGCCTGCATCTCGACGATCTGCGCACTCGCGCCGTTGACTTCGAGCCACTGTCGGTTGATCGCTTCATCTCGGGCGCGCTGCAACCCGCAGCATGGTATCTGCGCGCACAGCGCTTCCGTCGCGTGTACCGTGACAAGATCAATGCGCTGTTCCGCGACTGGGACATTTTGCTTGCGCCTGCGACGCCCATTGCCGCACCCGTGATTGGAACGGAATTCTTCGATATCAATGGCACGCGCGTGCCTTGCCGCCCTTCAGTTGGACTGCTGACGCAACCGATCTCCTTCATTGGCTGCCCGGTCGTCGCCGCGCCGTTGTGGCCGCAACACGCAAACGGTCTGCCGATCGGCGTGCAAATCATTGCTGCGCCGTGGCGCGAAGACCTTGTTTTACGTGCCGCTTGGGTGTTGCAGCAATCCGGCGTCGCTCATACCAAACCGGTGGCACTGTGATGGAAATTAACCTACCCGAAGTTGTGGCAGAAGTAACCGCTGCGCTTGATCGCTACGAAATAGCTCTGGTTACGAACGACGTTTCAGTGCTCGATGAACTGTTTTGGAACAGCCCGCACACGCTGCGTTACGGTGCGACCGAAAACCTCTATGGCTATGACGCGATTCGCGCGTTCCGTGCGGGTCGTCCCGCGCAAGGACTCGCACGCAAAGTACTGAAGACAGTCATCACGACTTATGGACGCGACTTTGCCTGCGCCAACATTGAATTCCATCGCGACGGCAGCGCTAAGTCAGGCCGTCAAAGCCAGACCTGGATGCGTACCGCAGAGGGATGGCTTGTGGTCGCTGCGCATGTGAGTTTGCTCAGCTAACGCACCTCAAAAGCTTCCGCCCAGCTTGGCATGTTTTGTGCATCCCATCTTGTATCCAAGAATGAACAAGATTTTTTGCACCGTTTTCATCCCACCGTATTACCACCTCAGGAGACGCCCACATGACACTGAAGAATCGCAATCGCCGTGACTCGCTCAAATCCTTGGCCGCGCTCAGCGCGGTGGGGACGCTTGGGGGCTGGAGTTCGCTGGTCCATGCACAGAAGCCCATCACGATTGGTGTAATTTACGTGGGCCCACGTGACGACTACGGCTACAACCAGGCGCAGGCGCAAGCTGCGGCCGAGATGAAGAAGATGCCCGGCATTAAAGTTGTGGAAGAAGAGAACGTGCCGGAAACGGCGGCAGTGCAAAAGACGATGACCGGCATGATTGCGCAGGACGGCGCAACCGTTTTGTTCCCGACTTCGTTCGGTTATTTTGATCCTCATATCCTCGCGCTCGCGCCGAAAAATCCCAATGTGCGTTTCTCGCACTGCGGTGGCATGTGGACAGAAGGCAAACACCCAAAAAACGTGGGCAGCTATTTCGGCTACATCGATGAGTGCCAGTATCTCAATGGCGTAGTCGCAGGCCATATGAGCAAGAGCGGCAAGATTGGTTTTGTTGCCGCCAAACCGATTCCGCAAGTGCTGCGCAACATCAACGCCTTCTTGATGGGAGCCCGTTCTGTTAAACCGGCGATTACCTGCAGCGTGATCTTCACTGGCGACTGGTCGATGGCAGTGAAAGAGGCCGAGGCCACCAACAGCCTTGCCGATCAGGGTGTGGACGTTTTCACGATGCACGTGGACGGCCCCAAGGTCGTCGTAGAGACGGCAGCGAAGCGCGGCAAGATGGTCTGCGGCTATCACGCGAGTCAGGCCAAACTGGCTCCGCAGGCTTACTTGACAGGCGCTGAATGGAACTGGCTGACCGCCTATAAAACCGTCGTGGAAGCAGCGCAAACGGGCAAGCCGCATCCGAACTTCATTCGCGGCGGACTAAAAGAAGGCTACGTCAAAATGTCTGCCTACGGCCCGGCTGTGACCGATGCTGCGAAGAAAGATGCGGACGGCATCAAGGCGAAAATGGTTGCCGGTACGTTCGATATTTTCAAGGGTCCGCTCAAGGACAACAAAGGCACCAGCATCATTCCGGCTGGCAAGATCTTCAAGCAAACTGATCTTGAGCTCGAGAAGATGAACTATCTGGTTGAAGGCGTGATCGGCTCGATTTGATTGTCGTCTAGCTCACTGCTTCGGCCTCCATGCGAAATCTCGTCTCGCAAGCCGCATTGCCGATTGGCGCGATCTTCGTATCGCTCCTGCTGTTCGGCGTCTTCGTGTGGTTTGCCGGAGTGAGTCCAGTTGAAGTGTGGTTGCTGTTGTTCAAGGGCGCATTTGGCGACTGGTTCTCGTGGCAGAACACATTGCAACGTGCGGCACCGTTAATGTTGACAGCGCTTTGCGTTGCCATCCCGGCGCGGGCTGGCCTTGTGATCATCGGCGGCGAAGGCGCGCTGGTACTAGGCGGGCTCACCTGCGCCGCGCTGCCTTATGTGTTGCCGATGCCCGAGAATCTGGCCGGCACAATCATCGTGTGCCTTTCGGGTGCTATTGCAGGCGGGCTCTGGATTGCGCTGGCGGGTTGGTTGCGGCAGTTTCGCGGCATCAACGAAACCATCAGCAGTCTGCTGCTTGCCTATGTCGCGATTGGCCTCTTCAAACATTTTGTCGAAGGCCCGCTGCGCGATCCAGCAAGCTTGAACAAACCTTCCACTTATGCGCTTGCCGAAGGTATTCGCATTGGTGGAATAGCAGGTTCTGACATTCATTGGGGGCTGGTGCTGGGTGTTGTTGCCTGCATTTGCCTCGGCCTTTGGTTGAAGTGGACACCTTCGGGTTTCGCGGTACGCGTTGTTGGTGGTAATCCGCGCACGGCGCAGCTTGTGGGCCTGCCCGCAACGCGACTGATCCTGTCGGCCTGCGCAGTCGGCGGAGCTTGTGCCGGGCTTGCCGGGGCGGTTGAAGTGGCAGCAGTTCACACCAGCGCCAACGCGTCGATCATCGCCGGTTACGGCTACGCGGGCATCCTCGTGTCTTTCATGGCACGACACAATCCCATGGGCATCATTCCAGTGGCAATTTTGTTCGGTGGCTTCGGCGCTGCGGGCAGTTTGTTGCAAAGGCGGCTTGGTCTGCCGGACGCGTCGGTCACCGTGTTGCAGGGCATCGCCTTTGTCTTGATTCTCGCGTCCGAGGCGCTTCGTGGCAAAGACTGGAAAACCATCTTCGCACGCCTCACACGACCGGCAACCGGCGCAAGCGAAACGCCGTCTGCGCGCATCGCTGCGGGAGAAAAGGCAGCATGACCGCCGATCAGTGGGTTTCCCTGCTTGCGGGCATTGTCGGCGGCGCGCTGCGGGTAGGTGCCCCGTTTTTATTTGTTAGTCTGGGTGAGTGTTTGACCGAGAAATCGGGGCGTATTAATCTGGGGCTCGAAGGCGTTCTGGTGCTCTCCGCAATGGCGGCGTTTGGTGGCGCTTATCTCAGCGGATCACCCTGGATTGGCGTGCTGTGCGGCGCTGTCGCGGGCGCGTTGCTGGCGGCGCTACATGGTGCGCTGTGTTCACTTGAAGGCGTAAACGACGTGGCTACCGGCATCGCGCTAATGATGCTCGGAACCGGGCTCGCGTTCTACCTCGGCAAACCACTAATCCAGCCGCAAGCACCACAGATTCCAGCGATTCACCTGGGGGACTGGAGCGATTCACCGGCCATTCGCTCTGCATTGCAAATCAATGCGCTGGTGCCTATCGGTCTGGTGCTGGCAGGCGCAATGTGGTGGGCGTTCCGACGCACGCGCTGGGGTTTGCTCGTACGTATGGCGGGGGACTCAGCCAACGCAGCACGGGCGCTCGGCTACTCAGTCTCCGGCATCCGTATCGCGGCGACCGCGGCGGGCGGAATGATCGCCGGACTCGGCGGCGCATCTCTCACGTTGTTTTACCCCGGGAGCTGGAATGAAGGCATATCCAGCGGTCAGGGTTTGATTGCGGTTGCGCTCGTGATCTTCGCGCGATGGAGCCCATTACGCTGCGTTGGCGCGGCGTTTCTATTCGGCGGCGCGGGGGCGATTGGCCCGGCGCTGCAATCGGTTGGTATTAGTTGGGGCTATCACGTGTTCAACACCGTGCCTTATGTCTTGACACTGGTAATTCTGGTGATCACCTGCAAGCCAGGCAGTGTGGTGGCTGGCAGCCCCGGTGAACTCTCTTCAGCGCGATAAAGGATTGGTAAATGTCAGGACTCGGCGGCCTCAATAAATCAGAGCACGGCGTTGTGGTCGGTCTGGTGCAGCTGCATTTGCCAGTGGTAGAGACACCTGCGCAGCTAGCTGCTCAAACCCAGCGTGTTTGCGATATGGTCGCCAAGGCCCGGCGCAATTCAGCCACAATGGATCTGGTGGTGTTTCCGGAATACTGCCTTCATGGCCTGTCCATGAGTACCGATTCGCGCATCATGTGCTCGCTTGACGGCCCTGAGGTCGCCGCATTCAAGAAGGCCTGTGTCGATAACCGCATCTGGGGCTGCTTCTCAATCATGGAAGCGAACCCTCACGGCAATCCTTACAACAGCGGCCTCATCATTGACGACCAAGGAACGATAAAGCTGTACTACCGAAAGCTGCATCCGTGGGTGCCCGTTGAACCCTGGGAGCCAGGAAATCTCGGGATTCCAGTCTGCGATGGCCCCAACGGCAGCAAACTCGCGCTGATCATCTGCCACGACGGCATGTTCCCGGAAATGGCACGGGAGGCAAGTTACAAGGGCGCCGAGATCATGATCCGAACAGCCGGATACACAGCACCGATCCGGCATGCATGGCGCATCACCAATCAGGCAAACGCATTTTGTAATCTGGCGTACACAGCGAGCGTTTGCATGTGTGGGAGTGACGGGACATTCGACTCCATGGGCGAAGGCATGTTCTGCAATTTCGACGGCACGATCCTGACAGAAGGTGGTGGCCGCCCAGACGAAATCATCACCGCCGAACTAAGGCCAGACCTCGTACGGGAAGCGCGGTCCGGCTGGGGCGTAGAAAACAACATTTATCAGCTCTACCACCGCGGCTACGTGGCTGTAAAGGGTGGCGCACAGGATTGCCCCTACACGTACATGCAGGACATGGCAGCCGGACGATACAAATTGCAATGGGACGTGAAAATCACAGACGGCACAAGCTGCGGATTCGCAGTGCCCACCCGTGATTACGCTGGAGCACCAACGGATTTGCCGACGCCCGAATCGCTCGCCGTTATCGACAGCAAGGCGCCTTAAAGTGCTCCAGAGCGTTGTAGCAAACCCCTACGCGTGGCCATGGAACGGGGATTTACGCCCTGCAAATACGGCGCTTGTCGTGATCGACATGCAGATCGACTTTTGCGGTGTCGGTGGCTATGTTGACAAGATGGGTTACGACATCTCGCTGACGCGTGCACCCATCGAGCCGCTGCAGCGTGTGCTGGCTAAATGTCGCGAGCTAGGCGTGCATATCATTCACACACGCGAAGGCCATCGTCCCGATCTCGGCGACCTGCCTGCCAACAAGCGCTGGCGTTCGCGTCAGATCGGGACTGACGGCGTCGGCATCGGCGATGATGGCCCGTGCGGTCGCATCCTGGTGCGCGGTGAACCGGGCTGGGAAATCATTCCGGAGCTCGCGCCGCTACCGCATGAAGTCGTAATCGACAAGCCAGGCAAAGGCTCGTTTTACGCCACGGACCTGGAGCTGGTGCTACGCACGCGTGGCATCGACAATCTGATCCTGACCGGCATCACGACTGACGTGTGTGTGCACACCACCATGCGCGACGCCAATGATCGTGGCTACGAGTGTCTGCTGTTGTCCGACTGCACAGCAGCGACCGATCATGGCAATCATCTCGCCGCACTCAAGATGATCACCATGCAGGGCGGTGTGTTTGGCGCGCATACGACCTCGTCTGCGTTGCTGAGTGCCCTGAGTTCGATTGAAGGTTCTGTATGAGCAACACTTCGCATTTGATCCCGCCAGTCAAACCAGCGACCGGCGCATTAATGCTTGAAACGTACGAACTGACCAAGCGCTTCGGCAGCTTCACCGCAATGGATCACGTCACAATGCGCGTGGAGCCAGGCACCGTTCATGCACTGCTTGGCGAAAACGGAGCGGGAAAGAGCACGCTCGTGAAATGTGTCGCGGGATTTCAGCGCGCCGAAGAAGGCAGCGTGTTGATTGACGGTCGCGAGCAGTCCATTGCGAACCCTATCGTGGCACGCGGTTTGGGCATCGGCATGGTCTACCAGCACTTTACGCTGGCTCCGGGCATGACCGTTGCGGAGAATTTGCTACTGGCGGGCGAAGTCCCTGCATTCATTGACTGGAAGGCAAAACGTGCTGAGCTGAAGTCCTTTCTGGCAACGACGCCGTTCAGCCTTGATCTCGACGCGCGCCCGTCTGAGCTGGCTGCGGGCGAGAAGCAGAAGCTTGAGCTGTTAAAGCAGCTTTACCTGAAGCCGCGCTTGCTGATTCTGGATGAACCGACTTCGGTGCTCACGCCGCAGGAAGCCGATGAAGTGCTCGGTCATGTTCGCGAATTCGCAAGCAGCGGACAATGCACGGTGCTCATCATCACGCACAAATTTCGCGAGGTGATGGCTTATGCCGATGCGGTAACTGTCCTGCGTCGCGGCAAGGCCGTGCACCATTGCAAAGTGGCCGATACGAATCCGGGTTTGCTTGCCGCGGCGATGATGGGTGAAGGCGCGGCACCGGCCGCTAACCCTGCTGCGGCAACCGTGACGGCAACATCAATAGCAAGGAGCAATCACGCCGCCCTTGAAGTATCAGGACTCAACGCGATGGGTGATCGCGGCACTGTGGCCGTTCACGAGGTTAGCTTCGCTGTCAAGCCCGGAGAAATTCTCGGCATCGCGGGTGTGTCTGGCAACGGTCAGCGTGAGCTG
>JAYWHV010000094.1:0-4585 GCA_043777615.1 Burkholderiales bacterium
GTGTCCTCTTTGGTCTTTCTCACCATGATGGCCCGACTCCTTATTTCTTCATTATTCTGGCAAGCGGATACGCTCAGCGCTCTTTGGAAGCTGATTTCACTGCTTGCAAACATACGTTCATGTATGTATATAATACCTCAGCCGGCCTTACTGCCGCGCTCTCTTTCAGCAACACCCCTCACCCGATCATGCCCAAATCGCCTGTCTCCCCTCGTTCCATTTCAACCAGCGGCACGCGAATGGCGCTAGCCGTCTTGCCGCTGCTTCTGCTCGCAGCCTGCGGCAAAGGAGCCGACAACAAAGGTGCGACTGGCGGCCCACCGGCCATGCCGCCACCGCAAGTCAGCGTCGTGACCGTGCAGGCGAAAGATGCGCCTCTCACCTACGAATACACGGGGCAAACGGCGGGCTCGCGTGAGACTGAAGTTCGCGCGCGAGTGTCGGGCATCTTGCAAAAGCGGCTCTACGTGGAAGGCTCGACAGTCAAGGCTGGTGCCGCACTGTTCCAGATTGATCCCGCCAATTTGCAGACGCAAGTGGCATCGACTGAGGCGAACGTTGCGGTCGCCGATGCGAAGGTTAACCAGGTGAAACGCGATCTCGCCCGGCTGCAGCCGCTAATAGCCGAAAAAGCAATCAGTCAGAAGGAATTCGACGATGCACGGTCCGCGGTTGAGTCGGCGGAGGCCACAGCCAAACTGGTTCGAGCGCAAGCGGCTGAAGCGAAGCTTAACGTCGGTTACACGCGCGTCGTCGCCCCTATTTCTGGTGTGACCGGCACGGCTGCAAAAGCCGACGGCAGCCTCATCAATTCCACCGATATGTTGACTACGATTGTGCAGGTCAATCCCATGTACGCGAACTTCAGCGTTTCGGAGGGTGACCTGTTGAAGTTGAACAAACAGATCGCCAGCGGTCAGGTCGCGGTGCCGGACAAACGCAACGGCAGCAACGATTTCAAAGTCACAATAAAACTTGCTGACGGCAGCACCTACCCGCTCACCGGCAAGATGACTTTCGCTAGCGAAAAGTTGAACCCGACGACCGGCAGCTTCGATGCGCGCGCCGAAATTCCGAACCCGACTGGCAGCTTGCGTCCAGGGCAATTCATACGCGTCGTACTCGCTGGTGCGAACCGGTCGCAAAGCATCACCGTCCCGCAGCGCTCCATCATCGACAGCCCGATGGGCAAGATGGTGTTTAAGGTCATGCCGGACGACACACTCGCGCCGCAGCCGGTTGAACTTGACGGTTGGTCGAACGGCGAGTGGATCGTGACCAAGGGGCTTAAGGCGGGCGACCGCGTGATGGCCGATGGCGTGATCAAAGCGCATGTTCCGGGCATGAAAGTCACACCGGTGCCGTTTGTTGCCGGCGCAGCCGGGATGGCGGGTGCACCGCCCACTAGCACGCCTGCAGCGCCGAGCGCGAAAAGTGGCGCCACCGCGCCACCGGCAGCCCCAGCTGATGGCAAATCAGCACCTGAGGCAACGCCTGCAAAGTAATAACGTTCCCTCCAAGTAATACCGATTCGACTCCAGAGGAACGCTAATGTTCTCCAAGTTTTTTATTGATCGCCCGATCTTCGCGACGGTTATTTCACTGATTATTGTTCTCGCAGGGCTTGCCGCGCTGCGCGTTTTGCCGATTTCGCGTTATCCGGAAATCGCACCGCCCGTGGTCACCGTTCGCGCCGTTTACCCCGGCGCATCTGCCGAAGTCATCGAGAGCACCGTCGCCGCGCCGATTGAAGAGCAGATCAACGGTGTTGAAAAAATGTTGTACCTGAACTCGGTTTCTTCGGGTGATGGCGTGGTGACGATCAACATCACATTTGAAGTTGGCACCAATCTCGACATCGCCGCGGTGAACGTCAGTAACCGCGTCAATCAGGCGCTGAACAAATTGCCGCAGGAAGTTCAGCGACAAGGCGTCACCGTTGCCAAAAGCTCGGCCAACTTTCTGGTGGTCGCTTCGTTCTACGCACTCGATGATCGCTACGACACATTGTTCATCTCGAACTATCTGAGCCAAAACGTCGTGGATGCGGTCAAGCGCACACCGGGCACGACCAACGTGCAAATTTTCGGGCAGAAGGACTATGCCATGCGGGTGTGGCTGCGCCCCGACCGCATGGCGCAGCTCGGCATCACCATTGGTGACATCAGCAATGCGATCACCGAGCAGAATGCGCAGTACGCGGCCGGAAAAATCGGCTCTCCGCCAAACAATACTGAAGAGCTCACACTCACGGTCACCGCACGCGGTCGACTGCTTGAACCGCAGCAGTTTGAAAACATCATTTTGCGCACGGGAGACAAAGGCGCAACGGTTCGCCTGAAGGACGTAGCTCGCATCGAGTTAGGCTCGAAGGACTACAGCTTTTACGGTCGTACCAACGGACACCCGTCGGTGCCAATTGGTGTGTTCCTGCAGACAGGTGCCAACGCGCTGGACACCCGGAAGGCGGTCGAAAAGACGCTGATGGAGGCAAAGGCCAAGTTCCCTGAGGGACTTACCTATTCCACGCCTTACGACACCACGCCATTCGTTAACGAGTCGATCTACGAGGTGCTGAAAACACTGGGCGAGGCGATGATTCTGGTGTTTCTTGTCGTCTATCTTTTCCTGCAAAGCTGGCGCGCGACAATCATCCCGACGCTGGCGGTTCCGGTGTCGCTGATTGGCACGATGGCGGGCTTGCAACTGCTCGGCTACAGCATCAATACGCTCACGCTGTTCGGCATGGTGTTGGCTATCGGTATCGTTGTTGACGATGCAATCGTGGTACTCGAAAACGTTGAACGCCTCATGCACGAAGAGGGCCTCAGCCCCCGTGATGCGGCGGTCAAAGCGATGCAGGAAGTCACCGGCCCGGTGATCGCGATCGTGCTCGTGCTGTGTGCTGCGTTCGTCCCGATTGCATTCCTGGGTGGTCTCGCGGGTGAGCTGTACCGGCAATTCGCGGTAACGATCTCTATCGCGGTCGTGCTGTCCGGATTTGTGGCGCTGACGCTCACGCCCGCCCTGTGTGCGGTGCTGTTGAAGCCGGGTGCAGAACGTCGAAACGGCTTCTTCACGTGGTTCAACAATACGTTCACCAAAGTCACTCGCAGCTATACACGTGGCGTCGCTTTTTTCCTGAAACGCGGGGCCGTTGGCTTGCTGCTGTTCATCGGCATGCTCGGACTCATTGGCGTGCTCTACAAAGTGGTGCCGAGCGGTCTGGTTCCAGACGAAGATCAGGGCTACTTTATCGGTGCCGCGATCCTCCCGGAAGGTGCGTCGCTCGCGCGCACCGATGCGGTCGTGAAGCAGATTGAGGGCACGTTCAACGGCAACAAGGATGTGGACACAGTGTTCAGTCTGGTCGGACTTAACTTCCTGGGCGGAGGCGGTTTGAAATCGTCGGCGGCGACAATGTTCTTCCCGCTCAAGCCGTGGGAGGAGCGCACCAAGTCGGCGCAGCAACTGGTCGGCGAGAGTTACTTCAAAACCGGCGGAATCAAGGAGGGCTTGCCGCTCTTCTTTGCGCCGCCTGCGATTCAGGGCCTGGGGCAAACCGGCGGCTTTGAGTTCTATCTGCAAAACAAGGGTGAAGGTGGCGTCCGTCGTCTCGCAGAGCTGCTGCCCAAGTTCATTGAGGCGGCAAATAAGCAACCTGAATTGCAAGGGGTAAAGACACTGTGGCAGGCCAATTCGCCGCAGATTTTTGTAAACGTTGACAACGAAAAGGCGCGAGCGCTCAACGTGTCGCTGGCCGAGGTCTACAACACGCTAGCGGCCACGCTCGGCAGCTACTATGTGAACGACTTCAACAAGAATGGGCGCATCTATCAGGTGCTGCTGCAGGCAGAAGGCAGCTACCGCGCCAAGCCTGATGATATCGGCGCGCTTTTCGTTCGTTCTCGCACGAATCAGATGGTCCCGATCCGTTCACTGGCGGAAGTGCAGTTTGCGTCGGGACCTGATTCGGTGGAGCGCTTTAACGCCGCACCAGCAATCAAGATTCTGGGCGAAGCGAAGCCCGGATTTAGCTCGGGGCAGGCAATTGCGGCGATGGAGCGCACGGTTGCTGAAGTGTTGCCGACCGACGTGGGCTATGACTGGGCCGGCGAAGCGTTCCAGCAGAAGCGTAGTAGCAGCGCGGCGGGCATCGCGCTTGGCGCGGGCATTCTGATGATCTTTTTGATTCTGGCTGCGCAATATGAGAAGTGGTCGTTGCCGCTTTCCGTGTTGCTCGCGTTGTCGTTCGGCATCTTCGGCGCATTCGCGGCGGTGTGGATACGACGTTCTTTGGGAGGCGCGTTTGCGAACGACGTCTACTTCCAGATCGGACTGGTGACATTGCTGGGGCTCTCGGCCAAGAACGCGATTTTGATCGTGGAATTCGCAGTACAAAAAGTCCACGAAGGCATGTCGCCGGTTGCGGCTGCGCTTGAAGCCGCCCGCTTGCGTTTCCGTCCGATTCTGATGACGTCGCTTGCGTTTATTTTGGGTGTCGTACCTCTTGCGTTCTCTTCGGGTGCAGGGGCATCAGCGCGGCAATCCATTGGCACGGGCGTGTTGGGCGGCATGATCGCGG
>JAYWHV010000095.1:0-16631 GCA_043777615.1 Burkholderiales bacterium
CCAAAAGCTTGTCGCGTACGCTGCCACCGACTTGATAGATTTTCATATTCGGCATTATCAGCGGAGCGAGCTGAATACCGCTCGGCTAACGAAATGATACGGATAGTTCAGACGGCAACTTCTGCAAACATCAAGCAAGTACCAACAGACCCGGCTTGCCGAAGGCAAACGAGAAAGCATGTGAATCTTCATGTCCGAAAACGGCTAAGTAAGCGCAGGGTACGAAGATAAACTGCACCCATGCATCTCGACTCCACTGCCTGTTATCAAGCCATGAAGGCGCACGACACACGCTTTGACGGGCGCTTTTTTGTGGGCGTGTCATCGACTCATATTTACTGCCGTCCGATTTGTCGGGTGCGGATGCCTTTGCAGAAGAACTGCGGCTTTTATCCGAGCGCGGCGGCGGCTGAGGCGGCGGGTTTTCGGCCCTGTTTGAAGTGTCGGCCTGAGCTGGCACCGGGTTTTGCGGCGACCGAGGCTGGCGCCAAGCTGGCGCGTGCCGCGGCGCGGATGATTGAGGATGGGGTTGCCAACGATGTTGATCTGGCTCGCGTGGCGGAGCGTGTTGGAGTGACGGATCGTCATTTACGGCGCATTTTTGCTGAGCAGTTTGGCGTATCACCAGTGCAGTATGCGCAGACGCATCGCCTGTTGCTTGCCAAGCGCTTGTTGACGGACACTACCCTGCCAGTTGCGGATATCGCGTTTGCGAGCGGATTCTCCAGCGTGCGGCGGATGAATGCCCTGTTCGCTGAGCGCTATCGGTTTAGCCCGACGCGTTTGCGTAAAGAGGGTCGAGATGACGAAGCGTTGGTGGAACTCGATGCGCTCACGTTTGTGCTGCCGTATCGACCGCCTTACGACTGGCAACGTGTGCTTGCGTTTTTTGAGATGCGTGCGGTGCCGGGCGTGGAGACGATTGCGGATGGAATTTATCGGCGCGTGATTCGTGTGGAAGGCGCAAAGGGCGGGGCTGGGATTACCGGATGGCTAGAGTTGAGTCATTTGCCCAAACGGAACGCGCTGCAATTGCGATTCACTGCGGCGCTCGCGCAGGCGACGCAATCGGTGTTGTCGCGAACCAAGCAGGTCTTCGACGTGGCGGCTGATCCGCAGGAGATATCGGTCGCGCTTGGGGAGCTTGCGGAGGGCGCGCACGGGCTCCGCCTGCCGGGTGCGTTTGATGGCTTTGAGCTGGCGTTGCGGGCGATTCTCGGGCAGCAGGTGACGGTGAAGGCGGCGCGCACATTGGCGACGCGCTTTGTGGATGCGTTCGGCGAGGCGATTGCCACGCCGTTTGCCGATTTGACGCGTACGTTTCCGACACCTGCCCGTGTGGCACAGTTGACGCGGGACGACATTGGGCGGCTGGGCATCGTGGGTGCGCGGGCAGAGGCGATGATCGCGATTGCGCAGGGGGTGACGTCGGGCAAATTGATATTGGGTGGTAGTGCGGAGCCGTCGCAAACCATTGAGGCTTTACGCGAGATCAAGGGCATCGGGCCGTGGACAGCGCATTACATCGCGATGCGTGCGTTGGCGTGGCCGGATGCGTGGCCACCGCAGGATGTCGCGTTGCTCAACGCGATGAATTTGCCGAACACGGCGAAAGGGCAGCGCGACGCGGATGTGATCGCGGAGGCGTGGCGACCATGGCGCAGCTACGCGGTGCTGCATACGTGGCGGAAACTGGAAAAGATAAAGGAATAGAGGTTTAGACATGTCCACTTACTACCAATTGCACGATTCGCCGGTCGGCGAGTTGTTGCTGATTTCCAATGGCGAGGCACTGATCGCACTGCACATGACGGCGGGCAAGTATGTGCCGTCTGCCAACGTGGATTGGGTTCGTGATGAAAAGCGTGCCGTGCTCACGCAAACGCGCCGCGAGCTGGATGAATATTTCAGTGGCACGCGACGCGCGTTCACCATGCCGCTCGCGCCATCGGGCTCCGAGTTTCAGAAGCAGGCGTGGATCGCGTTGACCAAAATCCCGTTCGGCGAAAAGCGCACGTATGGTCAACAGGCGGCGATCATCGGCCGTCCGAAAGCCGTGCGTGCGATTGGCGCCGCGAACGGCAAAAACCCGATTGGCATCATTGTGCCCTGCCATCGCGTGATTGGCGCGAACGGCACGTTGACAGGGTATGCGGGTGGACTGCACAACAAGGAATTTTTGTTGAAACTGGAAGGCATTCTTTGAGCCGCAGTGACGTCATCGACTTCGTTCTGTTGTCCTCGATCTGGGGCGTATCGTTTCTCTTCATGCGAATCGCTGTGCCGGAGTTCGGGCCCTTTGCCCTGATTGGGATTCGCTGCGGCCTGGCGGCGATTTGCCTGTTGCCGCTGGTACTGATGCGCGAGGGGAGCGCGCAGATGTTGGCGCACGTTCGCGAGTTGACAGTCCTGGGCTTCGTGAACGCTTTCATTCCGTTTACGCTGTTGGCTTATGCGGCGCTATCGCTAACAACCGGGTTTGCGGCATTGATCAACGCGACAACGCCGCTGTGGGCGGGCGTGGTCGGTTTGGTGTGGCTCAACGCAAAATTGACACGTTTGCAATGGGTCGGGTTGGCGCTCGGCGTCGTCGGGATGACCGTGCTGACCTGGGGCAAGGTTGACTTCAAACCCGGGGGCTCGGGTCTGGCCATTGTGGCGGGGCTAACGGCGACTCTGGCTTACGGTTTCGCGTCGCATTTCGCGAAGCGGAAGCTCTCCAAAGTGTCACCGCTGGGCGTTGCGACGGGCAGTCAGCTCGTGGGCACTATTTTGGTGCTGCCGCTAGCGATCATTTATTGGCCGCAAACGCAGCCTTCGCCCAAAGCATGGGCAGCCGCGATTTTGCTCGCGGTGTTAGCGACTGCTATCGCGCTGATCCTTTATTTTCGATTGATTTCTCGGCTTGGCGGTCAGAAAGCGTCCTCTGTGACGTTTCTGATCCCGGTGTTTGCTGCAGGTTGGGGCGCAGCGGTTCTGGGCGAAATCCCCACGATTCCCATGTACGTCGGCGGCGCGATTGTGCTGATGGGTACGGCTTTGACGCTGGGATTCGGTGCCCGATTCACGAGAAACACCATTCCGGCTGTGCAAAAGCTATAATTCAAGGCTTTTCTGCGAAATTGCACCTCCAGTATTGGGAGGCGCGCTTCCTGAAATTTCATTGGGACGACCAATCGCAGTCGTCACCCGAATCACCCCAATATCGCGCTAGACAATCATGAAACGTACATTTCAACCATCCGTTATCCGCCGTAAGCGCACCCACGGCTTCCGCGCCCGCATGGCTACCAAAGGTGGTCGCGGCGTGATCCGTGCACGTCGTGCCAAAGGCCGCGCTGTCCTGTCGGCGTAACACCTCGAGTTTGCGCCATTGTCCGCATTGGCGTCCGTTGCGCCCGTTGCTCCTGAGGTGCCCGTCGCTACGGTCGCGCCAATCGGGGCGGCTTTTCCGCGAGCAGCCCGCCTGCTTCAGCCGGACGACTTCGTTCGCGCGCTGAAAACCCGCGCCCATCGCGGGCGCTTCATCTGGGTATACCGTCGAGCTGAACCCGGTTCAGCGAACGAAGCTCCACGTCCTCGCCTTGGCCTCATGATCGGCAAGAAAAATGCGCGAACCGCGGTGTTGCGCAACGCCGTCAAACGCCGTATTCGTGAACAGTTTCGCCTGCGGCAGACAGCCTTGCCAGCTTCGCAATATGTGGTTCGCTTGAGTATGGCGATAACGACCACAGATGTCGGTGCAGTAATTGCTGAATGGACGGGCGCGCTTGAACATGACATGGCGAAATTGGCTAAGGCAACGTCTGTCAGCGTTGTTGCAACAACTCCCAGTGTGAACGCATGAGCGAGCAAACGCTTCAAGCGCGGGCGAGTTTCGTTGCCAGCACCGCAGCGCTGGGGCTCATCAAGGCCTACCAATACGGCATTCGTCCGATGCTCGGGCAACGCTGCCGCTTCTTTCCGAGTTGCTCTGAATACACGGCAGAAGCCATTGGCGAATACGGCGCACTTCGCGGCTCTACGATGGGCGCAGTTCGCCTCGCCAAATGCCATCCGTGGCATGCGGGTGGTTACGATCCCGTACCTGAGCGAACATCAAAAAAAGTTTCTTCCGCTGCGCAATCTGTCGCGCAGCCTGCCTCTTCCAACCCCTAACTGAAAGCCCACGATGGACTTCCAGCGTCTGATTCTGTTCGTCATTTTTTCCATGTCCGGCGTGTTCCTGTTTCAGGCATGGCAGAAGGAAAATGCACCGCCTAAACCCATCGCGCCAATCGTTGCGCCTGCGGAGAAGAAGGGCGATCTGCCCACCGCGGCCGCTCCCGGCGCGGGCTCCGTGCCGACCGCTTCTGGCGCTACCGCGGCGGCAGCTGTCTCCGGTGCGGTTCCGGGCGCGAACGCCCCTGCGACCGGTGCAGGCGAAGTCTTCACCGTCAAGACCGATCTCTTCGAAGCAAAAATCAACACGCTCGGTGGCGTCATCGAAGAAGTAGCGCTCAAAGATCATCGCGACGGTGCTGACAAATCGAAGCCATACTACGTGTTGATGAAAACCAAGGATCGTACACACGTCGCGCAGTCCGGACTCATCGGCGCAGGTTTGCCGAATCACAACACGGCCTACAGCAAGGTTTCGGCCAACACCGACATGGGCGCTGCGGCCACGCTTGAAGTGCGTCTGTCCGCGCCAAATACAGGCGGTGGCAAAACTGATCTCGTCTACACCTTCAAGCGCGGCAGCTACATTGTTGACGTCGCCTACGACATCACCAACGGCAGCGACGCGGCGATCAGCCCTACTGCATATTTCCATCTCCACCGCGACACCAAAGTCACCGGCAGCGAAAACGGCATGGTTGGCATTTTCCACGGCCCCATCGTTTACAACGACACCGACAAGTACAAAAAGGTCGACTTCAAGGACATCGAAAAAGCCAAGAAGAACCTCTACACCGCCAACACCGACAACGGCTGGGTCGGGATGGTCGAGCACTACTTCGTAAACGCGTGGCTGCCAAAAGCTGGCATGAAGCGCGAGGTCTACACGACGAAAGAGGAAGGCGATATTTACCGCGCTGGCCTGAAGACTGCCGTGGGTTCCATCGCTGCGGGCACTACCGCGAAGATTGATGTTCCACTTTATCTTGGACCCCAAGAGCAGGACAAGTTAAAGGCCGCTGCTCCGGGTCTGGAAATCGTCGTTGACTACGGCATTTTCAGCTTCCTGGCCGCGCCGATGTTCTCGCTGTTGCAGTGGTTCCACGGCCTGGTCGGCAACTGGGGTTGGGCGATCATTTTGTTGACGATTCTCATTAAGGCTGTGTTCTATCCGCTGAACGCAACGGCGGGTCGCAGCATGGGCAAGATGAAACTCGTTGGCCCCAAGCTCAAGGAAATTCAGACGCGCTACGCCGACGACCGCGCGAAGCTCAATACCGAGATGATGGCGCTCTACAAAAAAGAGAAGATCAATCCACTCGGTGGCTGCTTGCCAATCGTCGTGCAGATTCCGGTATTCATCTCGCTGTATTGGGTGCTGATTGCGGCGGTGGAGTTGCGGCATGCGCCTTGGGCGTTGTGGATCAAGGACTTGTCGGGGCCAGATCCGTTTTTTGTGCTACCTGCGCTCTACGCAATCACCGCGTTCGCGCAGTCGAAGCTGCAACCACCCGCACCGGGTATGGATCCAATGCAGCAAAAAATTCTGCAATACATGCCGGTTGCCTTCGCGGTCATGTTCATCTTTTTCCCTGCGGGCCTAGTGTTGTACTGGACAGTATCGAACATTCTGCAAATCGCGCAGCAATGGAATATCAACCGCGTGCTTGAGAAAGAAAACGCTGCGGTAGTAACAGCACTGAAACGGTAATTGACTTCTGTAGCACTTGCTTAGGGCGGGCATTGCCAGCCTTGTAGCCCTCCGCGGAGCGCCGATATTTTCGGGCCCCGCGGCCCGATAGAAGCAGGCGAGGCGGACAGTGCACGCCCTGCGTTTCAAAGCATATAGGCAGCGTTCATGCAAGACACCATCGTCGCCATCGCCACACCCCCCGGTCGCGGTGGTGTAGGCATGGTACGGGTGTCGGGCAAGTCGCTTGCGACGATGGCAACAGCGGTGTGCGGCAAGCCGCTGACGCCTCGCGTGGCGCAACATACGCGATTTCTCGACGTAGCGAATCAGATCATCGACGATGGTCTCGCGCTATTTTTCACGTCCCCTGCGTCGTTCACCGGCGAAGACGTACTGGAGTTGCATGCGCACGGCTCTCCCATGGTGTTGCAGGCGCTGGTTCGGCGCTGCATTGAACTCGGCGCACGCCACGCCGAACCTGGTGAATTCACAAAACGGGCATACCTCAACGGTAAGCTCGATCTCGCCCAGGCAGAAGCGGTTGCGGACGTCATCGACGCAGCGACGGAGAGCGCCGCGCGCGCCGCCGTACGCTCGCTGACAGGTGAGTTTTCGTCTCGCATCAAGGTGCTGCAAGAAAAGCTCATTCGCCTGCGCATGTTCGTTGAAGCAACGCTCGATTTTCCTGAAGAGGACGTTGAATTTCTTGAGGCTGAAAGAGCGCGAGAAAAGTTAGCCGAGACGCGCTTGGCACTCGAACATGTCCTCGCAGAGGCGGGACGCGGACAGCTGCTGCACGACGGCATTCGCATCGTGCTCGCGGGCGAACCAAACGTCGGTAAGTCGAGCCTGCTCAATGCGCTGGCGGGCGACGAGATCGCCATCGTGACGCCGATTGCCGGAACGACACGCGACACCGTGAGGAGCCGAATCAGCATCAAAGGCTTGCCGACAGAAGTGATTGATACGGCGGGTTTGCGCGAAACCAGTGATCCCGTCGAAGCAATGGGGATCGAGCGTACACGCGCGGCGATCCGCGATGCCGATCTCGCACTGGTGATTGTTGAGTCGGACGCGGTTGTATCTCCGCAACTCCTTAGTGAACTGCCTCCAACGCTGCCGCACATTGTTGTGCGTAACAAGATTGATCTGCAACAACAGGATGCGCACGCTGACGCAGCTGGCGTATGGCTATCAGCCAAGACGGGCGACGGCATTGCGCTGCTGACTGACACCATTGCCGACGCCGTTGGATTCAACTATCGCGAAGAAGGCGGCTTCATGGCGCGCGAGCGTCATGTCACGGCATTACGCGTGGCGCTTCTGCACGTCACTGATGCCGCAGCTCATCTCGATCATGTTGCGCTGGAGCTGTTTGCCGAAGAGTTGCGCCTCGCGCATGACGCGCTCGGCGCGATTACAGGCGAGTTCACCGCCGACGAATTGCTCGGCGAGATATTCAGTCGATTCTGCATTGGCAAATAATCAATGCCCCGCCCTGGCGACAACCCATAAAATCATCGCTTCGCCATTTTCAACCCGATTGATCGCGCCTTGAAAGACATCGTTACGCTCTCGGGCGATATTGGCGGCGGAAAATCATCTGTCGCTCGCATTCTGGCCCAGCGACTGAGTTTTCAGCTGATTTCAGCCGGTGCGATTCAGCGCGAAATTGCGACGGGCATGGGCCTGACCACGCTGCAATTGAACGAGCGATCGGCAAAAGATCGCAGTGTTGACGACCGCATTGATTCATATACGCAGCAACTCGGTGAAACGGGCAATCGGATCATCGTGGACTCGCGGCTGGCGTGGCACTTTATTTCGAGTGCGTTCAAGGTGTTTTTATCGGTCGATCCGGAGGTTGGCGCAGGCCGCGTGTTCGACGCCTCACGTAGCGACGAAAAGCACAGCTCTCTCGCTGATGCGCTCGAAAACAATCGCTCGCGTACTCAGCTCGAAACGACGCGCTTTCTGGCGCTGTACGGTATCGCGCTGCGCGACTACAGCAACTATGATCTCGTCGTCGACACCTCGTTTGTGTCGCCGGAGCAGGTCGCAGAAGTCATCGAATCGAGCTTCCGTGCATGGAAAGCGCAAACTCATTTTCCGCAGCTATGGATGAGCCCGAAGCGCCTTCTTTCGCTTCGGGACGTTTCTGCCACTCGTACCGCAAATGCTGGGGCTGCATCCGACTTGGTACAACTACGCTCGCATGGCGGCCAGTTTCAGGTGGCGAGTGGTCACGCATTGATTGAGGCCGCGTTTCGCGACGCCAGACCGCTGATAGCCGCGCAACTCGTCGCAATCTAGAAAATTTTCTTCGCGCGGAGTAACCGCACCAGCGCTCGCGTGTGCCGGTCAATGTCCTTGATGTCGATGTGGGACGTGTCCGGTGTATCTATGTTTAGCTCCGGATAATCGCGAAAGTCGATCATCGTCGCGGGCATGACGGCGACTAGTTTGTCCCAATACTTTTCGCGTGGAAAATTCGCTTCATCGAGCTCGATATGCTCCCCTGACACCGGCTCGCGATAAAAGACGACCTTGCCGCCACGCGCGTTGATGCGCTCCACCCAGCGCACGACTTCGCGCATTTCGTTGAGCCAGATCTCCGGCGCTGGCGGCGTGTATAGCGGGTAGTATTTTTTCAAATCTGCCACGCGAGCGCCACGTATCGCAGCAATGTCGCTCTTGCGATAGTCGGTGCCACCGGCGCGATCCCGCTCGAAAGTCACGTACTCCTTGTACGGC
Organism: Burkholderiales bacterium; assembly: GCA_043777615.1. Taxonomy (GTDB): domain Bacteria; phylum Pseudomonadota; class Gammaproteobacteria; order Burkholderiales; family Casimicrobiaceae; genus Casimicrobium. The sequence goes on from JAYWHV010000095.1 coordinate 8,609, forward strand.
GGGCCGCTGTTGTCGAGGTATCGCTTAACGAGCGTCACGGCGGCGAAGTCGGGACGTGCGGCGATCACGTGCTCCTGCAGGCGCGTCAACAGGCGGCGATGAACTTCACGCGACGGACTCCACTCGTGGTGATAGTTCTGGATGTGTTTGGCCTGCATGTCCCAAACTTTTCTGTCCATGCCGCGCGAATCGATGCCGACGAGTGCGACGCCAACAAACTTGTCGTCTTCCGAAAGATCGCGCAGTGCGGCCAGCGGATAGTGTCCGTTGACCGCCAGCATGATGGGATCAACGTTCAATCCCAGTTTGTGAGCCTCATCGCGAAACACCGGCGGCGAAATCCCGTACTGAATACGCGACGCACCGAGCAGCGCGAAGCGCAGCGGCTGCGCGGCTTTCACGGCGCGCGCGCGGTGCTGCGACCACAGATCGAAACTGTCCATCACGGTCGGCGCATATCCCTGGCCGCGCCAGTAGGACTCAAATGTGACCCATCCGCCCATCGTGATGACAGCGGCGAGTCCCCAGGTTAGAAGCCAGCGTGCTTTCATCGCGACCTCCTAAAACTGAAAGTAGATGAATGCATTGGTCTTGCCCGGCGACAGCACAATCGCGAGCGACATCAACGACAACAGCGCGACGCGCCACGGCCACGCGATTGCGGGCAACCATTCCCAACCCTTGCGCGATTTGAGCCAGGCCTGCACGGCGAGTCCAATCACGAGCCCGCCAACAAACACTTTCGAATCCCCATTCCAGACCAGGCTCGCAGCGTCCTCCATCGCAAATCCAAACATCGCTACAGTGCGATCCCAAGCCACAGCGAGCGTCGGCGCACGGAAGTACACGACCGCCCATGAGAAGAGCGCAAACGTGAAGAGCGCGAGACACCAGCGCACCGGTTTCACATCCCAGAGTTTCCAGTCGCCGATTCTGTCTTTGAGGATTCGCTCTCCAACCAGGAACGCGCCATGCATCGCACCCCAAACCACGAAATGCCACGCTGCGCCATGCCAGAAGCCGCAGGCTGTGAAGGTGATCATCACGTTGAGGTAGCCGCGCAGACGCCCTTTGCGATAGTGCCCGAGGGGATTGAAAACATAGTCCCGCAGCCAGTTCGAGAGCGAGATGTGCCAGCGTGTCCAGAGCTCGGCAATACCGACCGATGCGAAGGGGGCTTCGAAATTCGGCGGAAGATGAAAGCCGAACATTTTTGCGATACCAAGTGCGGCCAGCGAATAGCCCGCGAAGTCACAAAACACCTGCATGGAAAACGAGAACGCGCCCGCCCACGCCGCAACAAATCCGGCTTTGTAATCGGGCGCAAACACTATGTCCGAAATCGGGGCGAACACGTGGTCGGCTCCTACGATTTTCAGAAACAGGCCGCCAATCAGCATGTATGCGCCAAGCGCCACGCCGTCGGCCGTCACCGTACGCGGCGTGGTCGTCTGAGTATTGAAATCGCCAAAACGCATGATCGGCCCCGCCACCAGATGCGGGAAAAACGTCATGAACAGACCGTAATCACGCAGGTTTTTCGTTGGCTCAATCCGCTTTTTGTAGACGTCGACAATGTAGGAAATCGATTCAAACGTATAGAACGAAATGCCCAATGGCAGCACGATCCCCAGATCAATCGGTTTGTAGGTGATGCCCGCCAGCGCGAACCATTCGATGACGGCGTTGGCGAAAAATTGCGCGTACTTGAAATAGCCCAGCAAGGCCAGACTCGCGATGACCGAAGCGCCCATCCACAGGCGTCGTTTGCGCGCATCCATTGTCGCGTGAATGCGCTGCGCAGCCCACCAGTCGAACACGGTAGTGAACGCCAGCAAGAGCAGGAAAAGCGGGTTCCATGACCCGTAGAAAACGCAACTCGCAAACAGCAATACGTTCTTCCGGGCCGGCCAGGATCGGAGGAGCGCGTAAACGGGGAAAACAATCGCGAGAAACAGCGCGAAAGTCAGTGAATCGAACGTCATAACGAGGCGATGCTAGTGCAGTTCGGTCGGTGCAAAATCAACGACCCAAGACAAACGGCGCTCAATATTGAAAGTTCAACTTTTGGACGGAACGTCCGCTACATTGGGGCTTAAAGCAAAAAATCGTAAAAGTCGATGATGGTACATTTGACGATCTAGCCCCAATGCAGCGGTCTTTTCATCGAAAAGCTGTTACTCGGCGCGAACCCATTTTTGCGAGCGCCCGAACATCGGCGTGCCAACGTAGCCGCGCACCTCCATCGATTTGTTGTCGCTGCTCGGTGTCATGCGGACGCGGTAAACCTTGCCGTTGGCGGCGTCGAGAATATCTCCGCCTTCCCAGTGTGATTCGCCTTTTTTGACGTTGCGCAGAATTGTCATGCCGATGACCGGCTGGCCCTTGCGGCTGTCCGTGCACTCCTCGCATTTTGAATCCTGCTTCGTTGTGTCGAAGAGCTTTTCGATCTTTCCAGTGAGTACACCACCAGCCTCGGTGATGCGCACGATGGCCTTCTCTTTGCCGGTGGCGTCATCAATGGTCTTCCAGGCACCAGCAGGTGAAGGCACGGGCGTCTGGGCAATCGCCGCAGTCGTGACAAACAAAGCAATCAAGCCGATCAATCGTTTCATTTCAAATCCTCCAACGTTGGTGTCAAATTTCCCGCGCCGCAGGCTGCTAGCGCGTTACAAAGTCCCGCTTGCCGATTGGCACACCCGCGCTGCGTAGCAAATCGTACGCGGTGGCGGCGTGGAAGTAGAAATTCGGATACACCATGCCCATCAAATATGGCAGCCCGACGAATTCGTGCGGTTCGCCACCAATCGGCACCGTGATGATTTTTTTCTCGCTGCCCTCGAACTGCTCGGGCTTGAACGTAGCGAGAAAATCGCGGGTTTTCTGGCAGCGGGCTTTGAGCTCTGCGAACGTCTTTTCGTTGTCTTCGTACTTGGGGTTTTCTACTCCTGCCAGCCGGGCCGCTGCGCCTTTGGCAAAGTCAGCGCAAATTTGCACTTGCCGTGACATTGGCAGCATGTCCGGAAAAATGCGCATGCTGGTCAGCACGGTTTCGTCGATTTTTTTCTCGGCGGCGTAGGCGCTGGCCTTGTCCAGAATATTCTGCAAGTTGCCCAGCGTGCGATCAAGCACGGGGACGGATAAGCTGTACATCGAAATTTGCATGGTGATCTCCTCAATTTGTTGCAACGGATTCGCATTCGATTGTAGGGCTGCTAAACTTCCGCGCTGTGTCAGGAGAAGTGTTTTGGTCAATGGTCAAAACACTACCGTAGGCGTAATCCCCGGAAGATCGCTCAGGTTCAGTACTGTCACAGTCAACCATCTGGAGAGCGAGGCAGCCGTCGCAGGTACACGCGATAGCGAGAGCCTCCGCCGAAGGGGCAAGGCCTGGCGCGTGATGCGCCGCGCTCAATCTCTCAGGCACAACGGACAGATCCGGGACGATTGATTCTTCGATTGAAAGAGCGCGTCCTGATGTCCGAAATTCCGTCTGAAACTCTCTCCAAAACGCCGCTGTTTGACCTGCATGTGAGCCTCGGCGCGCGCATGGTGCCGTTTGCAGGCTACGACATGCCGGTGCAGTACCCGCTCGGCGTACTGAAAGAGCACCTGCACACGCGAGCACACGCCGGGCTGTTTGATGTGTCGCACATGGGGCAGGTTGAATTGCACGGTACGGACGCCGCGAAAGCGCTGGAAACGCTGGTTCCTGTTGATGTGATTGGCATTGCGTCGGGCAAGCAGCGCTACGCGTTGTTCACCAACGACGCCGGCGGCATTCTTGATGATCTGATGATCTTCAACACTGGCAGTTATCTGCACGTGGTCGTTAACGCGGCGTGCAAGGCGCAGGACATCGCGCATCTCAAATCAAAAATCGGTGATCGCTGCGACGTTCGTGTGCGCGATGATCTCTCGCTGCTTGCGCTGCAGGGGCCGGGCGCGGAGGCTGCGCTGAAAGGCGTTGCCGTTGGCGATGTGCCGCAAACGTTTATGGCGGGCGGACGCTTGCTGCTCGCGGGCACTGATTGCCTCGTTACGCGCTCCGGCTACACCGGCGAAGACGGCTTCGAAATCAGCGTTCCGAATGCGCATTGCGAAGCGCTCGCCAAAGCCATCCTTGCGCAGCCGAATGTGCAACCAATTGGCCTCGGCGCGCGCGATTCGCTGCGCCTTGAGGCGGGGCTTTGCCTGTACGGTCACGACCTCGACCAGACGACGACTCCGGTCGAGGCGTCGCTCAATTGGGCGATGCAGAAGGTGCGTCGCACCGGCGGTGAACGCGCGGGCGGCTTCCCCGGCGCGTCAGTGATCCTCGGTCAGCTCGATAACCCCGCCAGCGTGAAACGTAAACGTGTCGGCCTCAAACCCGAAGGTCGCGCGCCGATTCGCGAAGGCGTTGAACTGCAAGATGCCGGCGGAAACACGATCGGCATCGTCACCAGCGGTGGCTTCGGCCCTACCGTCAACGGGCCCGTGATCATGGGCTATGTTGATGCGGCGCAGGCCGCACCGGGCACCAAAATTAACGCGATGCTTCGCGGCACACCGACGCCCGTCGCGGTCGTTGCCATGCCGTTTGCACCGCATGGATACAAACGCGCTTGATATTTCAGGAGAACAACATGACCACCCGCTACACCGAAGACCACGAATACATCAGGATGGATGGCGACATCGGCACCGTCGGCATCACCTCGTTCGCGCAGGACAAACTGGGCGATCTCGTTTATGTTGAGCAGCCGAAGGTGGGCCGCAAGCTCGCCGCCAAAGAAGACGCCGCGATCATCGAATCGGTGAAAGCCGCTGCTGAAGTCAAAGCGCCGGTAGATGGTGAAGTGATCGAAGTAAACGAGGCGATCGTCGCTGATCCGTCGCTCGTGAACAGCGATCCTGAAGGCGCGGGCTGGTTCTTCAAAATCAAACTGACCAACGCCGGGCAGGTCGCCGCGCTGCATGATGAAGCCGCATACAAAGCAATGATCGCCTGAGTCATGGTGCTCGTTCGCCCGCTCGAACCCGCCGACCGTGAGGCTTGGGAACCACTGTGGAGGGGCTATTTGACCTTCTACAAAACATCGTTGCCTCCCGAGCAATACGACCTTACCTGGTCGCGCTTTCACGACCCTGCCGAGCCGATGTATGCGCTCGGCGCGTTTGAGGGCGAGACGATGCTCGGCATCGTGCACTACATCTATCACCGCACCTGCTGGGCACCGGGGCCGACCTGCTACCTGCAGGATTTGTTCACAGTCGATGCGGCGCGTGGCAAAGGGGTTGGACGGGCGTTGATTGAAGCGGTGCATGTTGCAGCGAAGCTCGAAGGTGCGAGCCGTGTTTACTGGCAAACCCACGAGACCAACGCCACCGCAATGGTGCTCTACAACAAGGTCGCTGATCGCAGCGGCTTTCTGGTTTATCGAATGCCCGTTTAGCGTAGTGCTGCTTTGTCCGACGCATTCCGCGTCATCGCAGCGAGTCTTCATTCCCCGTTCGTGGTGAGCCTGTCGAACCACAACGGCCCAAAACAAAATGCGTTCATGGTTCGACAAGCTCACCACGAACGGCACGAGAAGTAACCATGTCTGATTTCCTCTACCGTCACATCGGCCCCAATCGCGAAGAGCAGATGGAGATGCTCGCGCATGTTGGCGCAAATTCGCTTGAAGATTTACTCGCGAAAGTGGTGCCACCGAGCATCGTCGGAAGCAAGCCACTGGCGCTCCCGGCCGCCCTCTCCGAGGTTGAAGCGCTCGCCGAATTGCGCGATATTTCGAACAAAAATCAGGTGTTCAAAAATTTCATTGGTCAGGGCTACGTCGGCACTGTGACGCCCGGTGTGATCCTGCGCAATGTGCTCGAAAATCCTGCCTGGTACACCGCCTACACGCCCTACCAGCCCGAAATTTCGCAGGGTCGGTTGGAGGCTTTGCTGAATTATCAGACGATGATTTGCGACCTGACGGGCATGGACATCTCGAACGCGTCGCTCCTCGATGAAGGCACGGCGGCCGCAGAGGCGATGACGCTGGCAAAACGGCAGGCTAAATCGACAAGCAACACGATCATCGTCGCCGGCGACTGCCATCCGCAAACCATTGATTGCGTCAAGACTCGGGCCGAGCCGCTCGGCATCGAAGTCAAGGTGGGCTTTGCTCCCAAGCTTATGGAGGAAGGCGACTATTTCGCGGTGCTCGCACAGTATCCATCCACGACAGGCCAGATTCATGACATGGCACCGTCCGCCGCCGCGGCTCATGCCAAAGGCGCGCTGTTCATCTGCGCTGCCGATCCGCTCGCGCTCGTCCTGCTCAAGGCACCGGGCGAATGGGGCGCAGACATCGTCATTGGCACCACGCAGCGCTTCGGCGTACCGATGGGTTACGGTGGTCCGCACGCAGCCTACATGGCCACCCGCGACGCCTACAAGCGCAACATGCCAGGCCGCCTTGCCGGCGTCACCATTGATGCGCAAGGTAAACCGGCGTACCGCCTGACCCTGCAAACGCGCGAACAGCACATTCGCCGCGAGAAAGCGACCAGCAACATCTGCACGGCGCAGGTGCTGCTTGCCGTGATGGCCGGCATGTACGCGGTCTACCATGGGCCTAAAGGCTTGCAGCGGATCGCGTCAAGTGTGCATAGTCTCGCAACCCGTTTTGCGGCAGGTCTAAACGCGATGTACATCAACGTCGCCGCAGCTGAATTTTTCGATACGGTGACCTTCAGGCACGACGCCCACAGCGAAATTGCGGCGACGGCACGACACGCAGGAATGAATTTGCGTCACTACGAAGCCTCATCATCCGTTGGCGTGACGTTCGATGAAACGCATACCGATGCGGACGTAGACGCCGTGTTGTTTGCGATTGCAGCAACGCTCGAATGTCCTCCCCCAAATCTGGTCTCGCCGACCGAAAGCGCAATCCCGGCGACACTTCGCCGCACCGCACCGATCCTCACGCACCCCGTGTTCAACACGCATCATTCTGAAACCGAAATGCTGCGCTATCTGCGCCTGCTCGCCGACAAGGATCTCGCGCTCGACCGTACGATGATTCCGCTCGGTTCGTGCACGATGAAGTTGAACGCCACGACCGAGATGATCCCCGTGACCTGGCCCGAGTTCGGCAACATGCATCCCTTCGCGCCCGCCGTGCAGGCGAAAGGGTATGCCGAGCTGGTCGGCAATCTCGAAAACTTGCTTTGCAAAGTGACCGGGTTCGACGCGGTCACGCTGCAGCCGAACAGCGGCGCACAGGGCGAATACGCGGGGCTTCTGGCCATTCGCGGCTACCACGCGAGCCGCGGTGAAGCGCATCGGAACATTTGCCTGATTCCTTCGAGCGCGCATGGCACCAACCCGGCCAGCGCCCAGATGTGCGGCATGGAAGTGGTGGTGACGCAATGTGACCAGCATGGCAACGTTGACGTCGCAGACTTGAAGGCCGCCGCAGAAAAGCACTCGAAAAATCTTGCCGCGCTGATGATTACCTATCCGTCTACGCACGGCGTGTTCGAAGAGGCCGTGAAGGAAATCTGCGCCATCGTGCACGCGCATGGCGGTCAGGTTTACATGGACGGCGCGAACCTGAACGCGCAGGTCGGCGTGACGTATCCCGCCGAAATCGGAGCGGACGTTAGCCACATGAATCTGCACAAGACTTTCTGCATCCCGCATGGCGGCGGCGGTCCTGGCGTTGGACCGATTGGCGTGAAGTCACAGCTCGCGCCGTTCTTGCCCGGTCGCGGCAAAGTCGGCCCGGTCAGCGCCGCGCCGCAGGGTTCGGCAAGCATCCTTCCGATTCCGTATGCCTACATCCGCATGATGGGCGGCGATGGTTTGCGCGAGGCAACAGCGGTCGCGATCCTCAACGCCAACTACATCGCGAAAAGGCTGGCGCCACATTTCCCCGTGCTCTACACCGGTCACGGTGGTTTCGTCGCTCACGAATGCATCATCGATGTGCGTCCGATCAAGGAGTTGTGCGGTATTAGCAATATGGATGTCGCCAAGCGC
>JAYWHV010000096.1:0-4559 GCA_043777615.1 Burkholderiales bacterium
TGGCGAAGAAAAACGACAGCGTCAACGCGCGGCGCACGGCAGAAATTTTCAGCGGCCCCAACCAATGCCGCTCGACGCCTTGCTCCACGTCGCCCCAACGCTCAAGCGCGCCGGAGCGGGCGAAATGCGTGGTGCCCAGCGCCGTCATGACCGCCGCGGCAATGACCGCGAACGCTGGCGAGCCGGCCACGACGCCAAGGCTGACGATCATCGGGCCGAGCACAAAGGAGCATTCCATCATCACCGACTCCACGGCGAACGCCGCCTGTCGCTGCGAATCCTGCATCGTGGATTTGCGATACATCGCGCGCAGTGTCATCGACACCGGTGGAAACACCGCGCCCGCGGCAAAGGCCGCCACGAGCACGAGCGGCATTGGCTGCAAGCTCGTTACCGCAAACACGAGCAGCACAAGGGCCAGCGCATGCATAAACGCGAGCGGAATCATCACTTTCTTCGGCCCGTTCTGATCAACAAAACGGCCAATGATCGGCGCCTGAATCGCCAGCGCCGTCATGTAAGCCGCGCTCACCATGCCTGCGCTCGTGAACGAGCCCGTTTGCGACTGCACCAAAAGCGTCAGCCCCAGCACATTCATGCCCACCGGCATGCGCGGCAAGATCGAAGAAATGATGATGCGCCGCAGCTCATCGTCAGCAAAGAGCGTGCGGTACTGGGTGAGATTGATCAAAACGGACTACTGAAGTGCGATACAGCTGTTCGCTGAAAGCCCCGTTTAAATGGGGGTAGAGTGCGAAAAACTAATAAGTCGATAAAAATGAAAATGGGGCGCTAGCCCCGGTGCAGTGGTTATTTCAATGAAAAGCTGATTACAGCGCTCGGTACTGCGAAATCAGACTTTACGAATCATTCTGGTGCGTGAGCGTAACTGAAAGCGCTTGCGTACGACTTCTGGGAACGTTTGTCGGTTCGAGCAAGAGGGCGGTGGCGGCGGTGCTGGGGCCGGCCGATTGCTCGGCTGCGAGGCGGCCCCAGCGTGGGCGGGAATCGTCAGCCGATATTAAACGTCAGCGCTAGCCCGCTGTCGCCGCCTCAACGGCCTTCACGATCTCAGCTGTGAGCTTCGGCACCACCTCCAGCGCTTTCATGTTCTCGTGCACTTGCGACACGCGCGATGCACCGGTGATGACCGTGGAGACGTTGGGATTTTTCAGGCACCACGCGAGTGCGAGTTGCGAAATTGTGCAGCCCAGATCCCCTGCGATCGGGCGCAATTTTTCAACCTGAGCAATCTTGCCCGCATCGGTTACGCGCTCCGCGATCCATTCGTAGCCTTTTAATGCGGCGCGGCTGTCAGCCGGAATGCCGTCCTTGTATTTGCCGGTGAGAAGACCCGAAGCAAGCGGGCTCCACGTGGTGAGACCCAGGCCGATGTCGCCGTAGAGTCGGGCGAATTCTTTCTCGACTTTCGTGCGCGCGAAGAGGTTGTACTGCGGCTGCTCCATGACCGGTTTGTGTAGATGATGCCGCTCGGCGATTTCGTAGGCGGCGCGGATGTCGTCGGCGCTCCATTCGCTCGTGCCCCAGTACATCGCCTTGCCCTGCGTGATCATGTCGCTCATCGCGCGCACGGTCTCTTCAATCGGCGTGTTTGGGTCGCCGCGATGACAGAACACGAGATCAACGTAACCAAGCTGCAAGCGCTTGAGCGAGCCGTCGATGGCCTGCATGAGGTACTTGCGGTTGAGCGTATTCTTTTCGTTCGGGCCTTCGTTGATACCCCAGAAAAATTTGGTGGAAATGATCGTTTGCGCGCGCCGCCACTTGAGCTGCTTTAGCGCTTCGCCCATGATCGTTTCCGACATGCCGCGGGCGTAAACCTCGGCGTTGTCGAAGAAATTGACGCCCGCGTCCCAAGCGGCGGCCATGCATTCAACGGCCGACTTGGTGTCCACTTGCGAGCCGTAAGTGACCCATGAGCCAAAGGAGAGTTCAGAGACTTTGAGGCCGGAGTGGCCGAGACGACGGTATTGCATGTGCTACTTAAAAAAATTGACGACGCATGCAGTGTAGAGGGAAGGGCGATGTGTCGTCGCGCGGTGTTCCTGTTCGCGGACGGCTATTCATCAACCGCTGCCAGCGATTCGTTCGCGGCCAGAATTTTTTTCGTGAGAGCCATGAACTGAGCCTGTTCGTCGGCAGACAGCGGGGCCAGGATGGCATGTTGCGCGCTTTGCACAGCAGGTTGCATGACGGCGAGCACCTGTTCGCCCTCGCTCGTGAGTTCGAGCAGGCGCACGCGACGGTCGGTCAGTGATGCGTTCCGCGTAACAAGACCGCGTTTTTCCAGCCGATCAATCACGCCGCCGATCGTGGACGTGTCAAAGCGAATTGCCGTGGCCAGCGTGCGTTGGTCAAGGTTGGGTGACTTGAAGATTTCCTCCAGCGCGGCGTATTGCACGGGCGTGACGCCATGCTCTTTTGTGTGCTCCATAAACAGCGATACGGCGATTTGTTGCAGTCGGCGGATGCTGTGGCCCGGCAGCTCGGTGATCGCAACGACTTTCGGCGACTGTGGCTTTGTCAATTTTCTGGCCTTCGCAGCTGCGTTTTTCAATGTGACATCCTGGGCTGAGGCGAGGAATCGGAGCACTTGCGGTGGGTTTTGCAATTCATCCACCTCGGTCGCCACCTGATCCTTCGCCGGGCTCAGGATGACTTAAATCATTTTATTGGTAAACATATGATAAGTATGCTGATTATATGTATACTTCTTTAATTGGATTGATCTAAATCAAGGAGGCCATGTGAATAGTTCTCGTACGGAACACCCTGTCATCGTCGCCGGTGGCGGAATTGGCGGCCTCGCTGCGGCGCTTGCGATTGCGCGGCAGGGCTTCCGCGTCAAGGTTCTTGAGCAGTCCCCTGAAATCGGTGAAATCGGCGCTGGCATTCAGCTGGGGCCGAACGCGTTCGCCGCATTTGATGCATTGGGCGTGGGCCCAAATGCGCGCGCCCGTGCTGTCTATACCGAGCGCTTGTTGATGATGGACGCAATCGACAATTCGGTCGTTGGCGAGATCCCGGTGGGGCAAGCGTTTCGTGAGCGCTTCGGCAATCCATACGCCGTGATTCATCGGGCGGACGTTCACAAATCCTTGCTTGAAGGGGTTGAAGCGACTTCTCAAATCGAATTTCTAACCTCCACGCGCGTTGAACGTATCGAGCAGGACGCAACGAGCGTCACGGTGTACGACCAGCATGGCGTCGCTCATCGCGGGGCGGCGTTGATCGGTGCGGATGGCGTGAAATCAGCGGTTCGAGATGCACTGGTGGGAGATCAGGTGCGCGTGTCCGGTCATGTGGTGTATCGCGCTGTCGTCGAGGCCAAAGACTTTCCGGAAGACCTGCGCTGGAGCGCAGCCACCATCTGGGTTGGTCCAAATTGTCATCTTGTGCATTACCCGATGCGAGGAGGCGAGCAGTACAACCTGGTCGTCACCTTTCATAGTCGCGCAAAGGAAAGCTGGAGCGTGACGGAAGGCAGCGCCGCCGAGGTCGAGAGTTATTTCACCGGGATTTGCACGCGCGCACGACAACTGATTTATTTACCAAAGAGCTGGAAGCGCTGGGCGACGGCCGATCGCGAGCCGATTGGCAAGTGGTCGTATGGTCGTGCGACGCTGCTTGGCGATGCTGCGCATCCGATGTTGCAGTATCTGGCGCAGGGCGCATGCATGGCGATGGAAGACGCGGTGACGCTGGGCGAGGCGCTGGGTGCGCATGAAGGTAATTTTGAAAAAGCGTTCGCACATTACGAGCGTTCGCGAGTGGCCCGCACCGCGCGCGTGGTGCTGTCAGCTCGTGAAATGGGGCGGATTTATCACGCCAAAGATGTTGAACGTCTGGTGCGAAATGATCTTTGGAAGGGGCGGTCGCCTGAGCGTTTTTATGATGCAGTGGAGTGGCTTTATGGGTGGCGGAAAGAGACCTGTCTAGCTGCCTAGTTCTGTCCGCTTTCCCCTCAAGGGCGAAGTGGCAGATCGCAGCTCATGCATAGCGAATTGAAATTGCAAAATTTAAGAGAAAGAAGCCATGAACTACGTCTTTGAACCCGAAGCTCAAGTCTCGGTGCCCGTTGTAGGAACAGACCAGCTCTTCCCAGTGCGACGCGTGTACTGCGTTGGCCGTAACTATGCGGCGCATGCGCGTGAAATGGGTTTTGATCCGGATCGCGAGCCGCCATTTTTCTTCTGCAAGCCGGACAATTCAGTGGTTGTCGTGCCGTTCGGGCAGACGGGCGAAATCGCTTATCCACTGGCCAGTAGCGACTATCAACATGAAATCGAACTGGTTGTCGCAATCGGCAAGGCGGGCGCGAACATTGCGGCGGAGCAAGCCGAAGCGCATGTGTTCGGGTATGCCGTCGGGCTCGATATGACCCGGCGCGACTTGCAGCTGGCGGCCCGCGACAAGGGCCGTCCATGGGAGTTGGGCAAGGCGTTCGACGAGTCCGCACCAATTGCGCCAATTCATCGTGCCGCTGACGTCGGGCATCCGGCGAAAGGCTCGATCTGGGTTAAGGTCGACGGCGCTGA
>JAYWHV010000097.1:0-4556 GCA_043777615.1 Burkholderiales bacterium
TCGAGAAGCAATCGCGACCGAATTGCGACCGATGCTTGGAACACGGGAAGACAGGAGATGGTAGAGATGAACACCCAAATGAACACTTCAGTTACCGCCGCTGACGCGGCAACGCGGGAGCAGATCTCGCGCTGGCTCGACGGCGATCTCGCGCCCCACGAAATTGATCTTGCGATGAAGACTTTGTCGCAAGAAGAGGGTCGCTATTGCTGGGCTGAGATGCACTTCGTTGGCGACTGTATTCGTGGGCTGGAAAATACGCCCGTCGGTTGTGCCGAGCGTATCCGCACGGCGCTCGCCGCCGAGCCCGCCATCATTGCGCCAGCGGGTAAGCGACTGCGGGAGGAAAAGGCGATCAGGGAGAAAAGCCTGTTCAGCGCGATGACGTCAATGGGGCGTGGCGGGCGTGCCTGGGCGACGGCCGCCGCGGTCGCCGCAGTCGGCTTCGTCGGCACCGTTGTATACCAGGATCAGACCGCAGCACCGCAACTCGCCAGCACGCCAGCTGTTGGTGCGGCAGCGCTCGCGTCCAGCGCGCCGACAGCCCAGCCTAATGCTGACTTCAATGCATACCTGCGCGCGCATCAGGAAAGTGCGGACATATCGAGCCTGTCGCCGATGCGCCAGTACATGCGCCCCGCGGTTATCGTTCAGGCGCCTTAAGCGCATGAACTCCGCGAGCACATCAAGCGAAACAGAAAGAGTCCACTCGTGGCACTGACGAAAACGGTTAACAGATTCTCGCAAGCCAGTCAGCACAGCTTGCGAGCCATACGCTCGGCGCGGCGCTGGAAGCGCTTGCCGATCCTCGCTGCGGCGCTGACCAGCGCGCCCGTGGCACCGCTCGTCCTCGCGCAGTGGCCCGGCTCGGTCAGCGGCAACACACCCAACGCTGCCGCAACATCACAGGCCGTACCAAGCGTTGGCCAGATATTGCAGCAGGCGGCCAACGCTGCGGCAACACTCAACTACAGCGGCACCATTACGTACAAGCGTCGCGGTGCTGAGGAGACTTCCCGCATCGTTCATCTGTTTGAGAACGGCGTCGAGATGGAGCGTGTGACCACGCTTGACGGCCCGCCATTTGAAGTGGTGCGCATCAACGAAGAGCTAACCTGCTACATCCCTGAAGCGCGCCTGATGCGTATCGAGCCAAGAACGGGGCGACAGGGATTTCCGTCATTGTTGCCACGGCAAATGACGACGCTCGCGCAACATTTCACCGTCAAGCGTCTCGCCATCGAACGCGTTGCCGGATTGGACGCGCAAGTTTGGGAGTTTGCGCCGAACGACGAATTCCGGTTTTGGCACAAGCTCTGGACTGAGCTTAAAAGCGGGCTCTGGCTGCGCGGTCGGGTTCTCGATGAGAATGGCGCTGTGATCGAAGAAATCACGTTCAGTGACATCAAAATCGGTGGCAAGATCGATCGCGAACAGGTGAAGTCGACGCTGGCCGGAAGCATTGCAAATTGGCGGGTCGACCGCAGATTGTCGGTGAACGCAACGAAAGCGGAGACCGGCTGGCACGCCAAAGGATTACCGGCCGGGTTCGTCAAAATTAGCGAAAACTTTATGCGGGCTCTACCCGGACGCACGGAACCTGTATCGCAACTGGTGTATTCCGATGGCTTGACATCAGTGTCGGTTTATGCAGCGCCGTTGCCGCCCGGTGAACCCCCTGCACTGGGTGCGTCCGTACAGGGTAGTCATCAGGTGTTTTCACGGCAAGCTAACGACCAGTTGGTAACTGCCTTCGGCGATGCGAGACCGGCGGCGGTCAAGGCGATTGCCGGCTCGCTGGTTCGCAAGTAATTTAATCGATATTTTTTTGCAGGTCAGTATTTTGATAGTCAAACACGTCAAGTTTTCAGGAGAAAAAACCGTGAACAAATCACTCATTGCTTCTCTGATCGCTGTCGGCGCTCTGGGCGTTACAGTGGCCGCATTCACGACGCCGCACGTGCCGGCGCTAGCTCAGGCTGCGGCGCAATCCGCTACACCACAGGCACCCCAAACGCCGCAGGGTTTGCCTGATTTCGTTTCGCTCTACGAAAGCAATAGCCCCTCGGTGGTGTCCATTGCCGTTAGTTCGACTATCGGGAAAAGGTCGTCAAAACCGGGTTCCGATAGCGCAGCGCCTGACAAGGAAGATATGGAAGAATTCTTCCGTCGCTACTTTGGCCAGGGTGGACAGGGCGGACGTGCACCGCGCGATTTGCGTCGACAGGGCGGTGGCTCCGGCTTCATCATCTCTCCCGATGGCTTGATTGTCACCAATAGTCACGTCGTCGAGGACGCCGACGAGGTGCTCGTCAAGCTGCTCGATAAACGCGAATTCAAAGCCAAAGTCATCGGCTCCGACAAACGCTCGGACGTCGCTGTGATCAAGATAGAAGCCACCGGATTGCCTGCCGTAAAGGTTGGAAATCCAGACCGTCTGCGCATCGGCGAATGGGTCGCGGCAATTGGGCAGCCACTCGGCTTCGAAAGCACGTTGACCACGGGCGTTGTGAGTGCCAAATCACGCGCCAGCCGCGGCGCTGATTCGACGGGAGACCTGGTGCCGTTTATTCAGCATGACGCCGCGGTTAACCCCGGCAATTCGGGCGGCCCGTTGTTCAACACACGTGGCGAAGTGGTCGCTATCAACTCAATGATCGCTACGGTGAGCGGCGGCTTCCAGGGCATTTCGTTTGCGATTCCAATTGATCTCGCAATGGATGTTGTGGGTCAGCTGCGTGCTGGCGGTTCGGTCAAGCGTGGCATGCTCGGCGTCAACATTGGCGCGGTCAGCCGCGATCTCGCGGACGCTTTCGGGTTGCCTAAAGCTCAGGGAGCGCTGGTTTCTGGCGTAAACAAGGGTAGCGCAGCAGAAAAAGCGGGCGTGAAAGAAGGCGACGTCGTTCTCAAGTTTAATGACCGCGTTGTGGATGATTCACGCGACTTGCCACGTTATGTCACCTCGGCGCGCCCTGGAACACCGTCGAAGATTCAGGTGTGGCGTGACGGCAAGACTGTCGACCTTACCGTGACCCTCGACGAGTACAAAGAGCAGACGCAGTTGGCGTCCCTTGACAAATCCGCGCCAAAGGCAAAGCCCGTTGAAACGCCCGACACCAAGGAGGATCGACTTGGACTTTCGTTCCGTGCGCCCAACGAAAAAGAACGTGGCGCTGCCAAGCTGGCTACTGGCGGAGCTGTCGTGTCTGACGTGTCTGAGAAATCCCCAGTTCGAGCCCTCACTGAAGGCGACATCATCGTTGGCGTCACTCGAAAGGGCAAGTCAACCGCCGTGACGAGCCCGTCGCAGCTCGCAGAACTGATCAAAAGCTCCGAGAAGGGGTCGACCCTTGCCTTCCGCGTCAAGCGGGCTATTGATCGTGCTGGCGCTGAGTACAACGAGTTCTTCGCGCCCGAGAAACTGCCCGAATAGCTGCTATCAAATCACGCAAAGCCGCTAAAATCAGCGGTTAGCCACGAAAAGGCCACGGGATGAGCGATCAGCTTTAGCCCGGTGGCCTTTTCCTTTTTTACTATGCAGAACATACGCAATTTTTCCATCATCGCGCACATCGACCACGGCAAATCTACGCTCGCGGATCGGTTCATCCATCGTTGTGGAGGGTTGTCCGATCGCGAAATGAGCGAGCAGGTGCTCGATTCGATGGATCTGGAAAAAGAGCGCGGCATCACGATCAAGGCGCAGACGGCAGCGCTTACCTACAAGGCCAAAGACGGCATCGTCTACAACTTGAACCTGATCGACACGCCGGGCCATGTCGACTTCTCCTATGAAGTTTCGCGGTCACTGTCGGCTTGCGAAGGTGCGCTGCTCGTAGTGGATGCGTCGCAGGGTGTCGAAGCGCAAACAGTCGCCAACTGCTACACCGCGATTGAGCTCGGCGTTGAAGTGGTGCCGGTGCTCAACAAAATCGATTTGCCGAGCGCGGACCCCGAACGCGTCAAAGACGAGATCATGGATGTGGTTGGGGTCGATGCGACGGACGCCGTGTTGTGTTCCGCCAAGACCGGAGTCGGCATCGACGATATTCTTGAGGCGTTGATCGCAAAAGTGCCTGCGCCTACGGGGAATGTTGATGCACCGCTCAAGGCGCTCATCATCGACAGCTGGTTTGACAACTATGTCGGCGTCGTGATGCTTGTTCGCGTATTCGATGGCACACTGAAGCCCAAAGAAAAAATCAATTTCATGGCGACTGGACGCAACCACTTGTGCGAGCAGGTCGGTGTGTTCGCGCCGCGCTCAACGCAACGTGATTCATTGTCGGCCGGACAGGTGGGCTTTGTTATCGCAGGTATCAAAGAACTAGACTCGGCCAAAGTCGGCGACACAATCACCCACGCGCAAAAACCTGCCGCCGAAGCCCTACCGGGATTCAAGGAAGTCAAGCCGCAGGTTTTTGCGGGTCTTTACCCGGTTGAATCAAATCAGTACGAATCCCTGCGCGACGCGCTGGTTAAGTTAAAACTTAATGATTCGTCGCTCCACTACGAGCCGGAGGTGTCTCAAGCTCTCGGTTTCGGTTTTCGTTGTG
>JAYWHV010000098.1:0-16493 GCA_043777615.1 Burkholderiales bacterium
AAGAAGATCCTGCTGAAATCGAAGCCAGCAAGTTTGATCTGGCCTACATCTCGCTCGACGGCGACATCGGTTGTCTGGTCAACGGTGCAGGCCTCGCGATGGCGACGATGGACACCATCAAGCTCTACGGCGGTGAGCCCGCGAACTTCCTCGACGTCGGCGGCGGTGCCACGACCGAGAAGGTGACCGAAGCCTTCAAGATCATGCTGAAGAACCCGAATTTGAAAGCGATTCTGGTCAACATTTTCGGCGGCATCATGAAGTGCGACACCATTGCCGAGGGCGTGGTCGCAGCATCTAAAGCCGTCGGCCTGAAAGTGCCGCTGGTGGTGCGCATGAAGGGCACCAACGAAGACCTGGGCAAGGAAATCCTCGCCAAATCAGGGCTCCCGATCATCGTTGCCAACAACATGGGCGAAGCGGCTGAAAAAGTAGTGGCTGCGGCAAAGGGCTTCAAGCCTGGCGCTGCGCCAGCCGCCAGCGCGCCGAAGGCTGTCGCCGCAGAGGCGCCGGTTGCGACTCCGGCAGCCAAGCCGCTTGAGCCTTCTGCACCGGCCTCGGGCTGGATGATCTGGCTCGCAGTCATCGTTTGCGCGATTCTCGCGGCGCTCCTGCTGCGGTATTACACACAGCCGAAAGCAGCAGCGCCTGCTCCAGCGGTAGCACCGGCACCAGTTGCACCCGCTGCTGCACCTGCAACACCCGCTGCCCCCGCAACGCCTGCCGTGACTCCAGCGCCGGAAGCCCCGAAAGCCACAGACGCGCCCAAGGCTGATGCGCCCAAAACCGAGCCAGCAAAGGACGCGCCAAAAGACGCACCTAAAGCAGCCGAGCCACCGAAGGCCGACGCGCCGAAAGCCACATCGCAAAACACGAGCCACAGCGCTGCGTCCGTCGCGTAATCACCCTGGAGAAAATCAATGAGCATCCTCATCAATAAAGACACCAAAGTCATCACCCAGGGCATCACCGGCAAAACCGGCCAGTTCCACACCCACGGCTGCGCGGCCTACGCCAATGGCAAAGCTGCATTTGTCGCCGGTGTTAACCCGAAAAAAGCGGGCGAAAACTTCGAAGGCATTCCGATTTACGCAAGCGTGAAGGAAGCCAAAGCGCAGACTGGCGCGACCGTTAGCGTGATCTACGTGCCGCCGTCGGGCGCTGCCGCCGCGATTGACGAGGCCGTCGAAGCCGAACTCGATTTAGTCGTATGCATCACCGAGGGCATCCCGGTGCTCGACATGTTGAAAACCCGCTACAAAATGCTCGGCAAGAAAACGCTGCTGCTCGGCCCGAACTGCCCTGGCCTCATCACGCCGGAAGAAATCAAGATCGGCATCATGCCCGGCCACATCCACAAGAAGGGCCGCATCGGCGTCGTCTCGCGCTCCGGCACGCTCACGTATGAAGCCGTCGGTCAACTCACCGAACTCGGCCTCGGCCAGTCAAGCGCTGTCGGCATCGGCGGCGACCCAATCAACGGGTTGAAGCACATCGACATCATGCGCCTGTTCAACGACGATCCCGACACCGACGCCGTCATCATGATCGGCGAAATCGGCGGCCCGGACGAAGCCGAAGCCGCCATGTGGGTCAAAGCCAACATGAAAAAGCCAGTCGTCGGCTTCATCGCCGGTGTCACCGCCCCCCCAGGCAAGCGCATGGGCCACGCCGGTGCGCTGATCAGCGGCGGCGCTGACACCGCGGACGCGAAGCTCGCCATCATGGAAGAGTGCGGCTTCACCATCACGCGCAATCCGGCGGAGATGGGGAAATTGTTGAAGGGTTTGTTGAAGTAATTCGCTTCCGAACTGAACGAGAAAAGCCCGCCTTTTGGCTGGCTTTTTGTTTTGGCAGAGTGGGCCAGAAATAGTGGCGGAAGCACGTACAGCTTTTGCAAGAATCTTCGTCTACAAATGGGCTAGACGCTCAAACTGCCATATATCGACTTTGCAGTCAAAATAGGCGCTAGCCCAACTGCAGTGGTTCTTTCAGCAAAAAAGCTGATCGCTCAGATCAACAGTCCCTGTTTGCTGGCTGCACCTGAGTTTTCCTTTTTCGCCTTTTTGAACGTCTGCTCGCCGCGTGACATGTCGGGGAACTGTGGGCGCTCCTTGCCCGACAACAAACGCTCGATCGTCAGAATCTGAATCTTCGGAAACGCGCCGTGGTGCGGGCTCTCGAAGTGACCTGCCGCTGCGGCTTCTTTCACCATTTCGCGCGTCGGCTCAATGAGCGTGATGAACAGGCCGATGGCCGCTTTTTCGCGACTCACGTCGCCAATCAGCGTGGCGATAGCGGCGCGACCGCCGTGCCCGCCGCCTTTCACCTGCACGATGACTTTCTCCGTCTTGCTCTTGCCGACCTCGATCCACAGCAGGCCATCGATGCCGCCGTCCGCGCCCTTCTTGCCGCCCTTGTACATCTGCGCGCCGACCAGCATGCACGCCCACGACTGGAACTGATATTTGTCGCGCTCGGCCAGATCGCGCGCCGCGCCCAGGTCCTGCGGCGTGCCAATGACCTCGAACGCGCCCTTCTCGCGCAGCGCGGGGAACGCGTCCTTCATGCGCCGCTCGATCAGTCCAATGGACAGATGCGTGATGTCGATGCCCACCCAGCGGCGACCCAGTTTCTCCGCCGCATGCACCGCCGTACCGCAACCGCAGAACGGATCAAGCACCAGATCACCTTCGTTCGACGACGCGCTGATGATGCGTTCGAGCAAGGCGAGAGGTTTTTGGGTTGGGTAGCCCAAGCGTTCGTCGGATAGATTGTGCATGGGATTGATGTCGGTCCACACGTCCTGAAGCGGCACCCCCGACTGCTCGTCAAGGTATCGCTTAAACATCGGCATGCCTCCGTCTTTGGCTGGCCAATGAATCTTTCCCGTAGCGTCGAGCTTGTCCAGTTCAGACGGCGGCTGCGCCCAATGACGCCCTTTTTTTGTAACGTCAATTCCTCGCCAAACGAGCCCCGTCTCGCCGTTCCGTACTCCCGCACCTGTCAGGTCTGATCGACGCCACCGACGACCGTCCGGATCAACGTGGGTGTAGAACTCGCTCAGATAAGTTTCATCATAAGGCTGAAACTGCGCGTTCCAGCAGCAATCACTACTTTTCGCGTAGAAGAATATGGTGTCATGTACCGGCCCAAACCGGTTAGCGCTGCTGTGCGCGCTCGTTCTCTTCCAGATAATTTCGCTGCGGTAACTCTCCTTCCCAAAAACCCCATCCAAAACCAGCTTCAAATAATGCGAAGCCGTCGGATCGCAGTGCAGATAGAGGCTGCCTGTGGGCTTGAGGACGCGGTGCAATTCGAGCAGGCGATTGCACATCATGGTGAGATACGCCAGCATGTCGTTCTCTTTGAGAAACGAACGCAGCGCCTTCATCAACTCGGAGACATCTGTGTTGCTGCATTTGAGGATATCGGCGTACTCGCGTTCGGCTACGTCGTTCCAGTGCCAGGTATCCTCAAACGCGGTGATCTGCGCGTCGGAGTACGGCGAGTCGGCGTCCGGCTCTTCCGCCGTGAGTGCAGGTTTTCCAGACGTGGAAACGCTGGTGGCCTTCGCGGGCTTCTTTGGCGTCTTGAACAGCAGGTTGTAATCGCGCTTGGAGTTAAACGGCGGATCGAGATAGATCAAATCCACCGACTCGTCGGTGATGTGATCCCGCAACACTTGCAGGTTGTCGCCGTAGAAGAGCTTGTTGGAATCCGGATAGGCTGGCATGGCGCAGATTTAATCACGCCGCCTGGCTTCAACGCTGCTTTGCGCCAACCGGGGTGTTGACCACCGGCATGCTTCTCAGTATTTGCTGGCGTAGAGCGCTAGTTGACTCTTGATGCAGGCGTTGGTCAGCCACCACTCTGGCGGCGTTTCGGAGTCGAGCGTGGGGTGCTTGAAGTAGTTGAACGCGCCGGTTGCCATGGCGTGAGATTTGAGCCATTGCGCGGCGAGGCGACACGCCTTCCATTCGCGCTCGGCGGTTGTTTCGGCTGTCGGCAGATCGCCGCGGAACGGCATGCCGCCCATGCCGGAATGCGTCAGGAAGAAATGCCGCCGGACGAGCGAGGTTGATCCGCCGGACTCGACCGGCGAAACGCCCATCGTCCAGTCGCGCGACATGACGCCGGGATCGCGCTGCATGCTGATCGCGCGTTTGACGTTGGGCGGTACAACGAAGCTGCCGGGAGAATCGATCGGATTCCACGAGCCATTGCTGCGGGCTGCCGCATTGGGTCGATAAATCTCGGCTTCCATCCGTGCACCGTAGTTGCTGACGACGGAGTTGCGCCGCATGTCGTTGCGCTCGCCGCGGCTGTACACGATCTGCGGGCCGAGTCGCTTGGTTTCGGCATCGGTGTCGAAGCTGTCGTCGTACTTGTCGATGATCTGACCGATCGAGTCTTCGGTGAGTCCGATGGTGACCTTGACGCAGTCGATCAGGATGAGCGTGTCAACCGCGACGCCCGCCTTGGCCAGCACTTGACAGACGCGAAGTGCTGAGTACGCGCCACGGCTGTAGCCGGCAACGGTAATTCGTGGCGTACCGCCGAGCGCCCGACGCCGCTTCAGGATGAATTCGACTGGCCAACTGATGCACTGCGGCACCACAAAGCCGCCCAGATCGGGACCGGCAAACCAGTGTTTGTCGTAGTCCGCCTGATTCGGGTTGTACGGCTGCCCCCGTCGCGCGCCATCGGCGGCACTGCCTTCAAAGAGTTTGCCGACGAACGTCATCGCGTTGTCGAACGGATCCATGATGTGGCGCGCCCGACTTTTATCCTGGGTCGTCCCATCAATTCCAGCAAAAATATCGGCCACGGCATTGCCCTTTCCCTCACGCAGTTCGCACAATCCGCACGCTGCGCCCGTCGCATGGTGCGAAGCCGCAGTGTAAATATGGGTTCGCGCGATGAACGGGTTTCGTGTCGTCGCGACGTTACGAGGCGTTACGCGAGCGTTGAAGCGCTACGTTGATGCGAGGAACGACACGGGGTTGGCAGGCAGCAAAAAGGGCAGCCGAAGCTGCCCTTTCCTTTGTGCCAACGGCTGAGCGCGGCGACTATCCGCGCATTGGGCCCTGGCCGTGCATCGGGCCGTGGCCGTGGCCATGCATGGCTTTGCGGGCCTCTTTCAGTTTGGCCATTTCGTCAGCGCTCAGCACCTGGGCGAGTTTGCCTTTGGTGCCTTCGTTGATGGCCTTCATTTGCGCGTGAGCGGCTTCGCGGGCCGCCGCATCACCGCGCTTGCCTTTCATGGATTCCATCACAGTGCGACGCTGGGTTTGCGCCTCGGTCATGATGGTCGTGACCTGAGCTGCACGCGTGGCGTCGAGGTTCAGCAGTTTGACGACGCGCTCGCCGGGCTGGTGATGCATGCCGTGGCCAGGCTCGGCCAGCGCCGCGCCACCGGCGACGAGTGCAACGGCGATGAAGGTTGCGGAGAGGGTGGATTTGAACAGTTTCATTACGGTCTCGCTTTCTGGTTTTGATGAAACATGGCGTTCGCGTTGCTCTGCATCTCGCCGTGTAATCATTTGAACGCGCTGAGGGCGAAAAACTCCGCCCGCGGCCGGACTGCTTCGTAACAAAGTGTTAGTTTTGCAAATTGGTTGCTATCAGCTTTTGTTTGAAAGCACCGCTACATTAGGGATAGAACGATGAAAGTGGTTAAGTTGACTATGCGATAAAGTACCGCTCAGCCCCTATTCAATGGCACTTTCACCCAAAAGCTGTTGCAGCTGTGCGCCGCTCAACCGAACCCGAAATCGTGCGTCGGTCGGTCGGCCGCGTTCGCGGACAACGATGCGCATCGGCCAGTCGCCGTCGACGACTTCGAGCAAAACAGTGCCGTCTTTGGCCAGCGTGGGCTCGAACTCAACGCCGAGCTCGATGAGCGCGTATTCAACTTCCTTCGGGTTCTCGGGCTTCACTTCGATGCGGATTTCGCTGCCCGCATGCGCCCAGCCTTCGGCAACAGGGCCGGTCAGCACGGGGTTGAAGCGATTGAGCTCAGCCATCGCTTCGAGCGCGAATTCGCGTTGCGCGCGCAATTGCTCCGCCCATTCAGCGCCGCCGAACAGCGCGTGATAAGTCTTGATTTCAGCAATGATTTCGTCGTCCGACGGCAGCGGTGCGCCGTGCGCGGACAAACCCAACTCAGCCACCGCTTTGCGGCGCGCCAGCGACCAGTCGGTCAGTTCTGATTCGACGATGAGACGCGCAGCAACCGACGCCAGTGATTCACGCGCGTGGCTCATTAAAAGAGTTGCTGCCGCACTTCCTCGTCCTGCTTGCTGCGGCTGCCCTCATTGCCGGTGAGCGGATCAACGAACCGTTTGGGCGGGAATTCCGAGTAGTACCAGTCCGTCACGCCCGCTGATTCCACCAGGGAATCGCCGTCGCCACCCGCACCGGTGGTTGCACTGACCACGCCGGATGGGGGTTTGAGCGGCACCTCGGGCACGCCCTTCATGGCGGTCTTCATGTAATTGATCCAGATGGGCAAGGCGACGCCGCCGCCGGTTTCGCGTTCACCGAGCGATTTCGGCTGATCGAACCCGACCCAGGCGACCCCGACCAGAGACGAATTGAAGCCGGCGAACCAGGCGTCGTAACTGTCGTTGGTGGTGCCCGTTTTGCCAGCAAGATCACCGCGGCCGAGCGACATGGCCTTGGTTGCCGTGCCGGCACGGACGACGTCGCGCAGGAGCGTGGTCATGATGAAGGCGTTGCGCGGGTCGATTGCCTGTTCTGCGTCCTTGCCCGCAACCACGGGCGTTTCCTCGAACACGACCTGACCTTTGTTGTCGACGATTTTCTTGATGAAGTACGGTTTGACGCGAAAGCCACCGTTGGCAAACACCGAATATGCGGCAGCCATCTGCATGGGGTTGGTCTGGCCCGCGCCGAGTGCGAGCGTGAGGTACGCCGGATGCTGCTTCGGGTCGAAGCCGAATTTGCTGATGTAGTCCTGGGCATAGCCGGGCCCGATTGATCGCAGCACGCGGATCGAAACCATGTTTTTTGACTTGGCCAGCGCGGTTCGGACGCGCATCGGGCCGTCAAACTTGCCGTCGTAGTTTTTTGGCTCCCATTCGTCACCGCCAGTTTGTCCCGCCGAGAAAAACAGCGGGGCGTCGTTGATGACGGTGCTGGGGGTAATGCCCTTTTCGAGCGCGGCGGAGTAAATGAACGGCTTGAACGATGAGCCGGGCTGACGGCTCGCCTGAGTGACGTGATTGAACTGGTTGCGATAGAAGTCAAAACCGCCGACCAGGCTCCTGACCGCGCCGTCCTTGGGATCCATCGCAACGAGGGCTGCCTCAACCTGCGGCATTTGGGTGATGCGCATCACGTTTTTCTCGTCTTGCGTGACGCGCAGCACTGCGCCGCGTCGCAACCGTTCGCCCGACGGCGCATTTTCGGCGAGCGCGTTTTTTACAAAGCGAATGCTTTCGCCTTCAAGCGTGTAGTTCTCGCCATCGCCGCGCGTGATGACGACACGTTTTGCGTTAGCTTCCAGAACTACCGCGGTAAGCAAGTCATCACTGTCGGGGAATTGCTGCTGCGCGCTATCGATTGCCTCGGCAAGTGCCTCTTTTGACTCCTTGGTGTCCTTACCCGCTGCGGGCAGTTCAACATACGCCTCGGGGCCACGAAATGCGTGACGGCGCTCATACTCAAGCACGCCACGGCGCAGCGACTGGTAAGCGGCCTCCTGATCGCGACCCCGGATTGTCGTGGTAACCGTCAGGCCCCGCGTGTATGCCGATTCGCCGACGAGGTCGAACACGAACTGGCGCACCATCTCGTTCAAAAACTCGGAATGAATCGTGCTGATGCCTTCGCGCGACAACGTCGACGGCGCGGCCACGGCCACCTTGTATTGCGCATCGTTCAGATAGTCGAGTTCGTGCATGCGTCGCAGCACATACTGTTGACGAAGCTCAGCGCGTTTGGGATTGACGAAAGGGTTGAAAGCGGACGGTGCCTTCGGCAAACCCGCGAGCATGGCGGCCTCTGCCACCGTGATATTCGCAAGTGGCTTGCCGTAGTATGCCTGCGCCGCCGCCGCAAATCCAAAGGCGCGCTGGCCCAGGAAGATCTGATTGATGTAGAGCTCAAGGATTTGATCCTTAGTAAGCTCCTGCTCAATTTTGTAAGTGAGCACTACCTCATTGGCCTTTCGCAAGTATCCCGCCAACCCCATCCGCTCGCGCGTGAGAAAGAAGTTGCGCGCCACCTGCATGGTGATAGTGCTGGCGCCAATCCTTGATCCGGTGGTGACGTTGGTATAAGCCACGCGAAGGGCGGCCAGCCAGTCAACGCCGGAATGCTCGTAGAACTTGCCATCTTCTGCCGCGAGGATCGCCTGCCTGACATGCAGCGGGACATCGGCGAGCTTGACCACGCGGCGGCGCTCTTCGCCATATTCGGCAAGGGTTGCGCCTTCTTCAGAGAGAACGCGGAGGGGCAATTTGGGCTGATAGTCGGTGAGGACGTCAAGCGACGGCAGGCGCGCGCTGATGAGCGCCCAGACCAGTACGCCCACGACGCCGCCCACGAGGACAACGCCCGCAAACACCGAACCAAGATAAACCAGCCAACGCTTGAACATGAAAAGACCTTTTCCCCCGGATCCGGCCATCACCCACGGCGGCTTTCTGCACAGTTCGGCATTGTCGCAAATGCCACAGCAGGTAGGCCCGTTATGCCAATGTTGTATTTTTTCTGATTATAGAGGGCCTAATTTTTAGTCACGTCTTGCCAGCGGGCGAACCTTATGCAACACTCCTCTCCCAACTTAAAGTTTCAGGCGACATAAAGTCGCCTAAGCTCTGAATGCAAAAAGATTTTTTGGGTTCACTCCGGGGAGTATTCGGTGCGAAAAGCACCCCGCTCATCGGTGTCGACATCAGCAGCACCGCCGTAAAAATGGTGGAGTTGTCCGGCACCCGACAGCGACCGGAGCTGAGCCGTTATGCCATCGAACCGTTGCCCCGCGACGCGGTAACGGATGGCAATATCGCCAACCTTGAGGCGGTCGGCGCGACCATCGAGCGCGCATTGCGGAAATTGGGCTCCCGCTCAAAAACCGCAGCGGTCGCCTTGCCTACCAGCATGGTTATCTCGAAGCGCATCACCCTGCCCGCAACGGATCGCGAAGAAGATCTTGAATTTGCTGTGGAGGCAGAAGCCAACCAGTACATCCCGTTCGCGCTCGACGAAGTTAATCTCGACTTTGCGGTGATCGGACCTGTGGCCAATGACGCAACTCAGGTCGAGATCATGATTGCGGCGGCGCGGCGCGAAAAAGTAGAAGACCGCGTTGCGGCCTTGGAGTCCGCTGGCCTGACTCCTGCTGTCATGGACGTGGAAGCCATGGCGGTTATGGGTGCCTATGAACTGATGGCAGAGGCTTTGCCGGGTAAAGGCATTGATCAAAACATTGGCGTGCTCGACGTTGGAGCGACGTCAACGCGCTTCTACGTGTTCAGAAACGAAGAGCAAATTTTCATGCGCGAGAGCCCGTTTGGAGGCAATCAGCTCACTCAGGAAATTCAGCGCGCGTACAACATGACGGGCGAGGAAGCAGAAGCTGCAAAGCGCTCGGGCAACCTGCCTGCCAACTACGACAACGACGTGCTCCGCCCCTACGTCGATACGCTCGCCATCGAAGCGGCGCGCGCGCTGCAGTTCTTCCTGACCTCCAGTGCACAAGGCCAGCTCGATTACATGCTGCTGGCAGGTGGCTGCGCGGCGCTCCCCGGCTTGTCCGATGCAGTTTCGCGACGCACCAACGTGATTGCATCGGTTGCCAATCCTTTCTCCGAGATGGGGTTAAGCCCCGGCGTGAAATCTCGACAACTTGCGGCTGACGCCCCGGCTTTGCTGGTGGCGTGCGGGCTCGCACTGCGGAGGTTCGACGCATGATTCGCATTAACCTGCTGCCACACCGCGAGATGAAACGCGCGGTGCGGCGCCGCGAATTCAATTTCATTCTGATCGGTGTTCTGGTTGGTGTGGCTGCCGCCTGGTACGTTGGCAAGCTGTATCTCGACGAACGCATTGCCTCACAACAGCGCCGAAATGACTTTCTGGTCGCGGAAAACAAGAAGCTGACCGAGCAGATCGACGAAATCAAAAAGCTCAAAGAGCAAACTGCGGCGCTTCTGGCGCGGAAGCAGGTCGTCGAAACACTGCAAGTCAATCGCAGTGCGTCAGTCAAACTGGTTGACCAGCTGGTGCGTCAATTGCCGGATGGTGTCTATTTGAAGGCGGTCAAGCAAACGGGGCAAAAAGTCAATATGGTCGGTGTGGCGCAGTCCAATGCGCGGGTATCGACCCTGATGCGGAATCTGGAATCATCGCCCTACCTCGAAAAGCCTGAGCTCGTCGAGATTAAAGCGGTTACTGATCGCAATCAGCGAGCCAATGAATTTAGTCTGAACATCAGCCTTAAGGGGCTGGAAGCGGTTCCGGCAAAAGCCGCGCCCGGAGGCGCAGCGCCTCTGGCAGCGCCAAGCTCGCGTGAAAAAGTTATGCAAGCAATTACGAAATAGGGCGCAGACATGACTTGGGACGAAATTAAACGCCTTAATCCCCGCGATATCGGGATTTGGCCCGTGCCGGCGAAGATCGGGGCCGTGACGCTGTTGATTCTCATATTGCTGGCTTTGGCAGCATGGTTTGGCTGGATGCCGCAATATGAAGATCTCGAAGCCAAGGAGAAGCAGGAAGTTGTCCTGCGTCAGGAATACAGCACGAAAAAGGCGCAGGCGATCAACCTCGACTTGCATGTCCAGCAGCTTAAGGAAGTCGAGCAGCAGTTCGGCGCACTGTTGCGACAGTTGCCCAGCAAGAGCGAGATGGATGCCCTGCTCTCGGACATCAATCAGGCGGGATTGGGACGAGGACTGCAGTTTGAACTGTTCAAGCCTAGCGTCGAGCGGCAGCAGGACTTCTACGCCGAACTTCCCGTCGATTTGCGCGTGACTGGCAACTATCATGACATCGGCGCCTTTACCAGCGACGTGTCGCAGCTGTCCCGGATTGTGACGTTGAACGACATCGCCATCATCAACAAGGACCCCAAGGACGGCGTGCTGACGATGGAGGCTGTCGCCAAGACCTTCCGCTACCTTGACGACGAAGAGGTATCGAAGCAGCGCAAGGCGAAAGAAGCGGCGAAGGCGCCTAAATGATGAACACAAGCAACATTTGCCACTTGCGCTCGCATTGCTTCGCCGTGTTGCTCGTCGCCGCGGGCGCCATCACGTTGACAGGCTGTGCCGGAGGCGGCGATCAGGATTTGAAAGCGTGGATGGCCGAGCAGGGGCTAGCGTCCAAAGGCAAGATTGACCCTATTCCGGCGATACGTCCATATGAGGCATTTACCTACAACGCCTTCGATCAGGCCGACCCGTTCAAACCAAGAAAGATTGAGACTGGTAAAGGGTCGCGAGGCCCCGATCTCGCGCGCCGAAAAGAAGCGCTTGAGGCGTATCCGCTTGAGAGCCTAAAGATGGTCGGCACGCTTCAAAAAGGACGCGCGATTGTGGGGCTGGTGAAAGCCAGTGACAACCGGGTTTATCAAGTTCGACAGGGCAATTACATGGGGCAGAACTTTGGCGTAATCACTGCCATTGCTGACGGCGAAGTGACGATGAAAGAACTATTTCAAGACGGGGCGGGCGATTGGGCCGAGCGTCAAACCAAGATCATGCTGCAAGAGCGGGAGCAAAAGAAATGAAGACCACGCAACGATTGCGCGCGCTGTGCGGCAAAGGGCGAACACTCGCCGCGTTATTGGCCCTGGCGACACCACTAACGTTTGCTGGCTTTGCGGCGATAGCCTCAGCGCAGAACGTCATTGAAGATGTTGCTGTCGCCAAGGGTGCCGCTGGTCGCACAACTCTCACTTTTTCGCTGAAAGATCCGCTCCCCGGCGCCCCGTCAGTATTTGCCATCGCGTCACCGCCGAGGTTGGTGCTTGACTTTGCCAACACGACCAGCGTTGGCAAGGCGACCAACGAAGTGACCGACTCGGTGCTTCGCAGCTATAACGTCGTGCAGGCGCAAGGGCGCACCCGTGTCGTGTTGAACCTGATCAAATCACAGGCGTATGATGTCAAAAGCGACGGCAAAAAGCTCTCGATTGCGCTTTTTGATGCGCCGGGAACCGCCGTTGCGGATGCCGCCCCTGCCACTGGTCGGTTTACCGCCACTACCGCGACTGACGGAGCGACCTTCGGACTCAGGGACGTAGACTTCCGCCGGGGTCAGGCTGGCGAGGGTCGCATCATCGTCGATTTGACCGATGCGAATTCCGGTATCGATATCAAGCCCCAAGGCAAGTTGCTGATCGTTGATTTTCTGCGTACCAACGTCCCGCGAAACCTTGAGCGCAAGCTTGATGTGTCGGATTTCGGGACGCCTGTGCAGCTGATTGACACGTTTACCCAGGGTGGAAATACCCGGATGGTAATTGAGCCCAAAGGCCTTTGGGAGCACTCGGCTTACCAGACCGACAACCGGTTGATCATCGAAATCAAGCCAATCATTGAAGATCCAAACAAGCTGACGCAGGGCTCGCGTCCTGGCTACAAAGGCGAGAAACTTTCGCTCAATTTTCAGGACATCGCGGTTCGCTCGGTGCTTCAGGTGATTGGCGACTTCACAGGACTAAACATAATTGTTTCGGACACTGTTGCCGGCAATGTGACATTGCGCCTTAAAGATGTGCCGTGGGATCAGGCACTCGATCTGGTGATGCAGGCTCGCTCACTCGATATGCGAAAAAACGGCAATGTCGTCTGGATTGCGCCGAAAGAAGAGCTGGCGCTGAAAGAGAAACAGGAGCTCGAAGCGAAGGCGCAGGTAGCGGACATTGAACCGTTGCGTACGGAGATGTTTCAATTGAATTATCAGAAAGCCGACGAGCTACGCAAGATTCTCGTTCCAACAACTAGTGGTACAGGTACGAACGCGTCGACCACTGGTGTGCTCTCGAAGCGCGGCAGCGCGACCGTGGACGCACGCACCAATGTTCTGATTGTCCAAGACACGCCATCCAAGCTGGCTGAGGTTCGCGCCCTCATTCAGCGCATCGATATTTCGGTCAAGCAAGTGCTTATTGAAGCGCGCGTTGTTATCGCCGACGATAAATTCAGCCGTCAACTGGGTGCCCGGTTTGGCGTCGGGGTGGGGATGAATAGTAACGGCCGAAATATAGGTATAACCGGCACTCCTCTCGGTGATCCCAATCAAGCAAATGTTCCCGGCACGGGAATCGTCACTGGATTCTCTCCTTCAAGTTACTACTGGCGCCAAAAGCCTGACACCACCACTGGCACGATCACTGGCGAGTACATTAACTCTGTTCCCTACAACGTCAATTTGCCAGTCAGTAACCCGGCGGGTACGCTTGCAATGACGTTTTTGAACCTTGGCAACGGCAACCTGGTGAATCTCGAGCTCTCGGCCGCTGAAGCTGCGAACCGCGGCAAGGTCATTTCAAGTCCACGCGTGGTCACGGCCAATAACCAAAAAGCCGCAATTTCGCAGGGCCAGGAATTCAAGCTGCGCGTGTCCGGCGGCGTCGGCGGACAATCGTCGGTCGTCACAATTCGTGCGGTGTTAGGCCTTGAGGTGACGCCACAAGTTACGCCTGACGGACGTGTAATCCTCGACGTTGACGTGACGAAAGATTCCATCGCAGGTTTTCAGGACGGCAGTCCAATCGTAAACACACGTCGTGTCACCACGAAGGTGATCGCTAACAACGGTGATACCGTGGTGCTAGGTGGCATTTACGAGGAAACTTTGACTGACTCAACGGACAAAGTACCGTTGTTGGGCGATGCGCCATTCATCGGCAACCTGTTCAAGCGCACGAATCGGGGCACAGACAAGCAGGAATTGTTAATTTTCCTGACGCCTAGAATCCTGACAGACACAGCCGGGACGGTTAACTAAGACGCTTGCTTATCCCTTTGAGGAGAAAAAGAGGCGCGGTTTAGATCGCGCCTTTTTTATGTTCAACGCATTCTCCTGCAGCTGCGTCTACGCGCCCAATCCGGGCAGGCTGAAACTACTAACCCCGACCAAGTCGATTTGACTCAAAGAATTTAGTGCAGTGCACACGCAAAACATCTTTCTGATTGGCTTGATGGGATCAGGCAAGACCACCATCGGACAATTGCTGGCAAAGCGGCTCGGTCGGCCATTCTTCGACTCCGATCACGAGCTGGAAGCGCGTACGGGCGTTAGTGTGGCGACCATTTTCGAGATTGAAGGCGAGCCAGCGTTTCGCACACGCGAGGCACAAATCATCAATGAGCTGACACAGCTCCATCCCATTATTCTCGGCACTGGCGGCGGCGCAATCCTGAATTCAGGAACGCGAGACGTGTTGCACGCCCGCGGGATCGTCATCTATCTTCACTCGACTCCGGAAACGTCGTTTGAGCGCGTCAGGCGCAATCGTGACCGTCCGCTGCTTATGGTCACCGACCCACTTGCGCGGCTTCGCCAGCTCTATGAAGTTCGGCACCCTTTATACCGTGAGACCGCACACTTTGTTGTCGAGTCGTACCGGGACAGGCCAAGTGCTGTGGTTGCGGAGATTGTGCACCTCGCGGAAGCCGCAAGTACCGCTGCTGACATTTCATCGCAAACCATCTGATCTCCTTCGCCGCCCGAACCGACACGTTAAAGCCGTTCACCTGTTTACAACTGTCGTCGTGATTGACGCGGCAATCTGGCTACACCAATGCGGCCTGGGCTGTAAAACGGCGTAATCCCACAGCTGAAGGTCCAGCTTTTCTGACGGGCTTCGGTGGCGAAGCATCAGCTGGCCGGGTGGTCACGTGCGCCTGGGCCCTGCGCAAACGAAAAACGCCCCTCGCGGGGCGTTAATTTGATCCCAAATTGTTCGTCTACGGCACGCAGGTGATAGTCGCCGCCTTAGTCTTGCTCTTGGCGTCCGCAACCGCTATGTTGATCACAGTTCCTGCTGGGTAGGGCTGATTCAATCGTACGTTCGCACCAGAAACTGTCGTGCCGTTTGACGGTGTTGTCTCGGGAATCGCCGGTGGAACATACGGTCGATCCGTCGCGACCGTAAACGGCGACGTGCCTCCAGAAATTGTGAACACGACGATCGAGCCGCGCGCACACACGATTCGAGCGTCCGGAGGCGTAACGAGGAGGTCGTTAGGGTCCGGAGCCACCGGCAGTGCAACAGTGCCGGCAATCAGATCAAACGACGCAGTGATCACCCGCCCAGTTGCATCGGTGATGGTCAGTAGCGTGGTGCTGGTACCGGCACAGGCGCTGCTAGAAGCGACTACGCTGAACGCCCCGCCCGAGCGCGGCACGACGACGGTTTGACCGCGTGTATCCCCCACTTCGAGGTTGATACCGCTCAAACTGCTAGCGAATACCGTGTATGGAGCAGTTCCGCCGTAGATGACGTAGCTCACCGAACCACCGCCGCATGTATTGACGTAGTACCCAGTGATGCTCGCCTTGGCGGGGCTCACGCTGTACGCGGGCGTGCCGCTGGTGGCCTGCAATATGGTGAACGAGGCGTCTACGCGGTTGCCGCTGACGATATCGGTTCCACGAATCAGCGAAACTTGCGTCGGGACGCCGGCATCAGAGCGGATTGTGACGATGGCCTGTCCATTTTGGTCGGTTGTCACGGTGATTGTCTTGGCAAACAAGGTTGCGTCGCGATCGAGCGCGAAGCTGTATGGCCCAAGGATTACGTCAAAGCGAACCTGACGGTTGGCGATCGGCAATGCGTTAGCGCCTTTGAGCGTCAATGAAGCGGACGCAGTTTCGCCAGAGCAGATTGCCACGGTTCCGATCGGAAGGCCGAGGGCTCCGCATAGAGACGCGTTCGCTGGTGTTACCGTCATGGCGCCAATGAGCGGCGTAGCCTTGACCGTCACTGCGACACCCACTGTCTGACCAGCGGCATCACGCACGGTGAGCGTTACTGGGCGGTCGACGTCGACGTTGCTCGGCACGAGCGTAATCGCCGCCCCGGAGACGACTTGCGTTACTGGAAGCACCGTCGCGTCAGACGTAAACACCTGGAAAGGCCCCACACCACTACTAATTGTCACGACCACTGGGATGCCAGCGTACGCGTTCAGAGTGCTGGGATTAACTACGAGCGGCGGGATCACGACCGGAGGCACAACCACCGGACAACTGTTGGTGTCTGCACAGCTCGGCGTAACGGCACCGCCGCCGCCGC
Organism: Burkholderiales bacterium; assembly: GCA_043777615.1. GTDB lineage: Bacteria > Pseudomonadota > Gammaproteobacteria > Burkholderiales > Casimicrobiaceae > Casimicrobium. The sequence goes on from JAYWHV010000098.1 coordinate 16,283, forward strand.
AACCTGCAAGCAGCGACAGAGTTGCGAGAGCCGCCACTGAAAGCAGCGACTTGATTGACGTTCTGGATGTAACCACGGTGGGGCCTTTCAAACTCTGGAATACGCGCGTCCGACAGACAAAACCGGCGCGCAATCAATACGTTATACGCAATTTCTAGATTTAACCGCAAGACAATGGCATAGCGCAAGGGGTACGCCTTGCAACGTTTCA